>SHZA01000013.1 GCA_009692515.1 Bdellovibrionales bacterium | reverse complement strand
ACACGGTTATTAAGAAAATGTCGGAGAAGACTCAGTTCATTATGATCACGCATAATAAGAAGACCATGGAAGTTGCAGAGGCTCTTTATGGTGTCACGATGGAGAGAGCTGGTATTTCTAAAATGACTAGTGTTCGCTTGAACTAAGGTTTATTAGTTATTGTAGTTTAAAAATATTTCCACCTCACTTACTGGACTTGCTCTTACCAAAGGAGTTGAGCGGTTTTTCCCGGATACAAAAAAATACCGCCTCAGTTTAACAAGCCAACAAAACTTCTTGAGACTGCGTTTATGGGTAAGGAGTGGTAGGAAGCAAATAGCCAGGTATTGAACTTATTTTAGTGGTGACCGTGCCAATATCAAGGCAGCGATCCTTCCTGTATTGATGTTATGTCGTAGTAAAAAACTTTTGTACATCTCTGATTCGTTCATCAAATCGGTTTAATCCAAAAACTTTGATGGTTTCATCTCTGAGCCATTTGCTATTAGAGCGGGGATCTGTTCCAGCTAACGCCTCTAAGACCGCATGAGCAACCTGGTCAGGATTTTTACGATTCACTCGCCAACCTAATTTATTTCCCTGCAGTGGTTCTGCGGAGCCATCTGCATCTCCGGCAACTACTGGAACGCCGCAGAGTAGTGCCTCTAAATAAACGATTCCAAATCCCTCATCAGAGGGCATCACATAACAATCGGCTAGGTGGTAATAGTCCCGTACCTCTTCGTTGGTTAATGCCCCCAGAAAAAAAACTTTTTTTTCTAAGTCTAGCGATAGCACCAAATCTTTGAGTCTTTTTAGATCCCCACCCTGACCAATCACAAAATAGATAATATTTACGGTTTCTAAAATAGCAGGTAACGCTCTAATCGTAGTATCAATGCCCTTATGTCGCTCTCTTGCATCAAGCCTGGCTACCGTTAAAAGAATATTTTCATTTTTGATGGGAGTGTTTAGTTGGAGCGTATTCTTTGCTTTTTCTTTCAAAGTGAAAAACATTTCATCTGTTGTCGGGGGGAGTAAAAAAAATTTTTCTTTAGATGTTTTATAGGTTGATATGCATTTTTGTTGAGTATCTTTACTATTCACAAAAATATGACCTGCTTGATTTAATCCCAATCTTCTAGTCAAAGGAATAGATCCTAAGACTTCACTTCCGTGGATCATTAATGAGTAGGGAGTTCCGGTGAGCTTTGAAATAATAAGTGCAGGGAAACTCCAGGAAATATGGCCCACGAAAATATGGGACGGTGAATAAAAAATAGACCTCCATAAAAAGTAAAAAACCATTTTGAGTTTAGTTACTATTTTAAATTTGTGTTGGAATCCAAAAAACCTAATATTTCCATTGGAATGGGGCACACTATTTTTTCTGTGGGTCTGATAGTCGTCCTCCTGAACTAAAACATCAATCCGATCTTCAGGGCTGGTTCGCATCCAAGATTTCAAAATTTGCTGGTTAAATTGCTCGATTCCCCCGACATACCCATATACCGCACCAAACAAAAAAATATAGTAGGGTTTATCGGCTCTATTTTTCATAAGATCTATTTATGATGTCTTCTAAAAAACACAAATTAATGCAATAATAGTATGTATTTAATGAATTGTAAGTATATAGAAGGTTTTCTTATGAAACAACAGTCAGCAGATAATACTTTAGACAAGGTAAAAGATTATTACGGGCGAGTGTTAAAATCTACTAAGGATTTAAAAACGACAGCTTGTTGTGTTGCAGAAAGTATTCCTATTCACCTAAGGGATCTTATTAGAAATATTCACCCCGAAGTGAAAGACAGATTTTACGGCTGTGGCTCAACGTTTCCATCGGAACTAGCAGGAAAGACAGTACTGGATTTGGGCTGTGGTTCTGGCCGAGATGTTTATTTGCTTTCTCAATTAGTAGGACCGGCGGGACAGGTTTACGGTATCGATATGACCGATGAGCAACTTCATGTGGCGAAAAAACATCAAGACTATCATCGACAAACTTTTGGCTATCAAAAAAGTAATGTTCATTTAGTAACAGGGTTTATTGAGGATTTAGAATCTGTTGGAATTGCATCAAATTCCATTGATGTCATTGTAAGTAACTGCGTGATCAATCTTTCCCCTCAGAAGGACAGAGTTTTTTCTGAGATTTTTAGAGTTTTAAAACCGGGTGGAGAACTTCACTTTTCTGACGTGTTTTGTGATCGAAGACTTCCTGAATGGTGTCGTGAAGATAGAATTTTATTGGGCGAGTGCTTAGGTGGCGCTATGTATGGACAAGATTTTCGTCGTAGTCTTTTAAAAGCAGGATTTCCTGATTATCGTATTGTGAAGTCTACTCCTATTGAATTAACCGATGATGAAGTAGTTAAAAAGGTTGGGTTTGCCAAATTTTCCTCAATTACTGTGAGGGCCTTTAAAATTGAATCATTAGAAGATAAGTGTGAAGATTATGGACAGGTTGCCTTTTACAAAGGGACTATTTCAGATTCTCCTCACTCATTTCAGTTAGATGCTCATCATACTTTTCATAAAGATAGACCGTTACTTATCTGTAGTAATACCGCTTCAATGCTAATGGAAACTCGTTATCGGGATCATTTTAGGGTCGAGGGAAATTTAAACAATCATCACGGACTCTTTGATTGTTCTCCTGCAGAAATAAAAAACTTTCAATCGCCAAAGGATTCCGCAGCCGCATGTTGTTAATATCTTGCTACTAATCGGAATCTTTAATTCCTAAAAGCCCCCTTTTTAATTCTTCCGTTGGAGGATTATTACCGATCCATGTGGCGAGAAGAGCTTTCCCCCATTCCCCACTTGGCATATTTTCTATCGCTACTTTATTAATCTTAAACTCTGTTTTATCGCTCAAGAAAACATATTCTAGTGTGTCGCCTTCCTTAGCATTAGGCATTATTTTTTTTAACTGGACCAATTCTTGATAAAACTTAATTTTACTATTCTGAAAAGTGGCATCCCAAGCCTCATTAATTTGTTGTTGAGAAACATCTCTCAGAAATTTCATGACTAGCACCTTGGGATGGGTGGAGTTTAAAATAGCTTCGGAATTTTGAGAGGGGGTCACTAAATAAAGGCCTGCCGCATAAACTCTGACTTTAAAAAGTGTTGCTTTTCTTAGACCTAAACCATTTAATTTTAAATGTTGGCCAGCCACAGAAAGTAGATCCTGAAACATCGTATTCTCTATTTGTGCCGCAACCGATTGAGAGCCTGCTAGTAAAAATGCTAAGTAACTAAATAAAAAATATCTCTTCATCTTAAATTCCTTTAAACTAATCACTCGATTTTAATTAATCTAAACTTTTTTATGGAGCTTACAACATGGTTCGTTACTTTATTATTATTCTAGTAATAATTCCTTTCCTTTTGACGAGTTGTTCTAGTTTTGTTCCAGCGCCAGAGGGTGCTTTAGTATCAGAACGCGACGCTGGAGCGGCGTGGAGCAGGGTGCTAAAGACTAATGTGACCGATGAGGGAAAGGTTGACTTTAGAAATATTGGAAAGTCGCCACAAGATCTAAATACTTTTGTTAAATATATAAGTGAAGTGAATAAAGACAGCTTTAAGAACAGGTCTCAGAAGCTAGCCTTTTTACTAAATGCCTATAACGCACTTTCTATGCATCTTGTGATTATCAAGGAATATCCAGCCGATATCGATAGCTTTTTTAAGCGAGCCCGATTCTTTGCGCTTACCAAAATGCGAATCATGCAACAAGAAATGTCATTATATTCACTAGAAAATGACATTATTCGCAAGGAGGGTGACCCGAGAGTACATGTGGCTCTTAATTGTATGTCTGTAGGCTGTCCAAGATTACCCCGTGAACCTTTTTTTGAAGCTAAATTGGAAAATCAACTAGAACGGGAGGCGAAAAAGTTTTTCAATGAGGAAAGAAACGTGAAGGTAAATAATAACGAGAAGATTGTTTATCTGTCGCAGATTTTAAATTTCTTTCCGGAGGATTTTTTATTGAAAAAACCATCGCTCATTGAGTATGTGAATCAATACTCAGAAAATAAGGTTCCGCTAGATTATAAAGTTAAATTTAACTCATATAATTGGAATATTAATTATTCAACCCAGAAACAGATAATGGTTAATTGATCGCCATCGTAACTATTTTAAGTAAAAATAAGATTGTAAGGATCAGCGTTTAGCGCCTTCGATTCCACGTATCCGATATGAATAGCACTTTCAAAACCGGCTTTTTGAATTGCTGAAATAGCTTTATCTATTTGCTTTGCAGGAACTGCAATGAGTAATCCCCCTGAGGTCTGTGGATCCAAAATTATTTTTCTTTTCCAATCTGGCCATAGGCTATCATTAGAGCTAGATAGTTCCCACTTCACCTTTGCAGCGGTATAACTCTCATTAGTCGCATGGGCACGGGTTAAAAATCCTAACTTCAAACATTCATTGGCACCCTTAAGAATGGGAAGGGCCTCTGGATTAATTCTAAAGACACAATCACTAGCACTGGCCATTTGAGTGGCATGACCTGCTAAACCGAATCCTGTGATATCGGTGGCACTATGGACCTCAATTTGAGATAAGGCATCGATCACATCATTTAGAGTGGTCATGCTTTTGATGGCGCCTTTCACCCATTCCTCCTTAGCCTCTCCTTTTTTCAAGGCAGCAGTAATAGTTCCAGTCCCTAAGGCTTTGGTTAAGATTAAAGCGTCTCCCGGTTTCGCCTGTGCATTGGTCCAAGCTTTATTTTTATCAACAAAACCACTTACGGAAAAACCCAGCTTTAAGGTTTCATCATCAATCGTATGCCCACCTGCTAAGGCAACTCCTGCTTTTGATAGGATAGAAATAGCCCCTTCCATCAGAGGACGAATTAAGGTCATCGGTAGTTGGCTTGCAGGAAAGGCTAAAATAGTCATGGCAGTAGAAGGTTTTCCTCCCATGGCATAGATATCACTAATAGCATTGGCCGCAGCAATGGCTCCAAAATCAAAAGGATCATCTACAATGGGTGTGAAAAAATCAAGAGTTTGAACGATGTATCTGCCATCTTCCAAATCCCAAAGACAAGCGTCATCCATTGTTTCATAACCTAGGATTAAGTTTTTGGGTCGAAACTTTTCGAGACCACTCAAAACACTTTGCAATTCTCCAGCTGGAAGTTTTGCGGCACAACCCCCTTTTTTTACCGTTTGAGTTAATCGAATTGGTTCATTATTTTGCATAAAAATTAATTCCTTTTTGCCATCTGATCACAAAGCCAATCTTTGCATTCAGTTTTATCTCCTGTGAAAATAACATTTCTTTGCGCTAATTGTGAGGAGCGGGTGTAGGCTTTGTCGTAGTAACGCTCTAAAAGAGGTTGAATCCAGGCTGTTTGTCGTTCGAGATGAAGCGGATCTGAGCCCCCATCCTTTAGGTGTTTGAGTAGCTCCGATGTTTCTTTGCCACCCAAACGTCGTTCTAATACTTTAATATTTCCTTCCAAAATATTCCAAAGTTTTTCAGGGCAACAACCGGCTTGAATCGGAGCCTCTACATACTCTTTAAAAATAGCCAGAACTCTTTCGAGCACAGGAGTTTCTAAAACGACTACCGGAGCTAATCTCATCTGAGAACGAAAGCCCTCGGGAATAAATACCTGTCCAATAAGTGTGCTCTCATTTTCAACGACAATTGGGCCATTTGACTTAAAAAGGTGCAATCCCATTAAATTTTCAAAGGTTTGTTGTCTCGGCTGTTTAATCTTTTCTCCTGACGAGGATACATTATTGCCGAAAGAACTTCCGCGATGACTAGCCATTCCTTCTAAATCTAAAACTTGGGATACTGGAAATCGGATATCTAATTCCAGCTCCTTTAGCAGAATAGTTTTTCCAGAGCCTGTCATGCCACCCACGACCCACATTTCCCTGGGTGTATTGATCACAGTTAAAAGCTGATTACGAATCGCTTTATACCCACCGGTGATTTGGACTACATTAAGACTGTCTTTCCTGGCGTCTTGTAACCAGCCAGAAGCAAAACGAGATCTAAGTCCTCCTCGCCAACAGCTGACGGCTACTGAGGAGGTAATGTTTTTCAACATCGCCTCAATTCGTAATTCCCGATGGGATTCTACGAGTGATAACCCCAAAGTAATAGCAGCAGATTGCCCTTTTTGTTTGTAGGTAATGCCTACCTGGTGCCTTTCTTCATTATTTAAAATGGGTGCAGAGATAGAGCCCGGAATATAACCCTCTTGGAATTCCCCTTCAGATCTGACATCTAGCAAAGGCCAGAGCGCAATCTCTTTTAACCATGCTAATGCCGGCATTTTAGGCACTGTAATTTGAGAGCTTAACTGTTGTTTTAGGGTTTTCATCTATCCCAAGACTTAGCCTTTTGAGAGATACCTGTCTACTTTTTGAAGTAGATAACTTAGGAATCTATGGGTGGAATTTAAATCTGTCTGTTTTCCTTCTGTTGTGAAGATGGTATCTTTTTACTGCAAAAGGGCTGTTTTTAGTTGGAGATTAAATCGTGAACATTCTTTTTATGTGTGTTGCAAACTCAGCCAGAAGCCAAATGGCTGAAGGACTTGCCAGATTGATATTTAATGATTCCGTAACGGTAAACAGTGCAGGATCAAATCCCGGACAGGTAAACCCTATAGCTATAAAGGTAATGAAGGAAATAGGGATTAATATTCTAACCCAGAAGTCAAAAAAAGTGACAGACATCACTCCTCTGTTTTTAAGTAAAATTAATTATGTAATTACTCTTTGTGAAGAGGAGGTCTGTCCAACCATAATTTCCACAGGATTAAAAATTCATTGGCCTCTTCCAGATCCCGCTGGAAAAGGTGGAAACGAAGAGATTGAATTAATTAGGTTTCGCAAAACTAGAGATGAACTCAGTGCTAAAATAAGATCCTTCGCCAGAGAAAATGGATTTTTAGATTCTAAATATAAATAGAGCCCAATATTTGTTCGGTGCTATTTGCATTTAATATAAAGGATTACCAAATGGAGAATTACGACGGTGTTTCTTCAGGTTTGGCCTTTGAAAACTATCTAATTCCTCATCGAGATCTATTTTAATTTCTCTTATTTTTCTGAGATCTCTATTGAGTTCGGTGAATAGTTCCTGCCTCAAATCGGCTAGTTTTTTAGGGGAGAGTTTAATCTTAAGGAAATTCCAGGAGGGTTGTAATTTAGCCGAGCTTAATTTTTGTTGGGTCATATAAACTCTTTGCTGAACATCGGTGCGAAATTCAATAAGGTCTGCAAGCGACGGTTCTTGGTTGGATGTGATGGTGGGGTGAGAAAAACTTTTGAGAATTTTCTCTAGTCGATGAATGTCACCCCAAGCGTAGGCATCTTGTACCTCATGCCAAGTAGTTTGTTCCTCCTCTGTCGGGCTGCCCTTGATATCGGGATGTAGTACTCGAACAATTTGGCGATAAACAGTTTTAATTCGCGCGGAGGGCGAATTCTTTTTCTTAACCGTACTATATTCATCATCATCATTATCTATCTCCTGAGAATCCTCATCGTCACAAGCATCTTCACCTAGTCGGGGGTGTTCTTTCCATAATATATCTAGAGTTCCATTGGCCTCTGCAACCACCCAAATTTTATAGGCCTCATGAGGTGAAATGCCCTGCCATTCGGAGTAACAGATAATGTCATCAACGCGACTTTGCATATTGTCTACGAGATGGCGTAAATGTCGGTATTCTGTTAGCTGTTCATTAAGCTCTCGATTTAACCAGGTGGTGAAGGCTGGCCGATCCTGTTTTTCATAGTGTTTTAATTTGTCGGTATATTTATTAAGTAATGCACAGGAGGATTGGTACAGGGATTGTTCAGCCTGTCGTTTTGAAGTTGAATCACTAATAATAACTGTAGTGATAGTGGGTTTAGTTTTATGTGTTTTTTTATTCATTGGGTTAGAAGTTCCTCTCACCTATTTAGTAATGGCAAGCCTGCGCTTGATAATGAGTGTGATTACGTAACTAAAAAAAGTTGTCAATTTAATGAGGGAAGCGTTATGGGCAGATCTATATTTTTAAAATTGGATTATATTTTTAGCGGAATAATTTTAAGGGTAACATACGGGAACGATATCTTCGTGCCGATGACCTTTTGAGGTCGGACGCAGAGGATAGGCTTTGGGCCAGCGAGTTCTGTTCTCATAAATATAGGGCTGAAAATCTGGGTCAAATGACGACGAGCTAAACCTATCTACTCTCCCAAATACCGTTAGATATCGGTCAAAGTAATCTTCTCCTGGAGAACGAACATGAAACCACTCCTGTTTATTGGGTTCCGGATATTCTATCGTTTTTTTCCCAATTACTGGAACCTGTAGTATCGCAAAACCGTTAGGCCTTAAAATTCTACGAATATTCTGTAGGGCTAAAATATCCTCTTTAATATGCTCTAACACATGGCACGCAATTACCACGTCATAACTCTGATCAGCAAAGGGGAGATTTCGTAAATCAACCTTATGGTCCACTTTACGATAGCTGAGATCTGCCGTCGTATATTTCTTGAATCTTTTTCTAAGTAATTCTCTTAACTGTATTTCTGGACCAATATGCAACAAACTTAATGAACCCAAATTATTATTTTTAGAAATAGTTTCTAAGGTAAGCCACATCACTCGATGGCGCTCTAAAGAAGAGCACTTAGGGCACTTGGCATGTTCTCTCTTCCCAGTAGGATCATTAACAGTAAGAAAAGGCCCATGATAGAGACAAATAGGGCAATCAAACCTTTTCTCCTCAGAAGTTTTAATAGAAAAATACGAATTGGAAATGGGGTTTTAACCTTTCTTGAATAATTTGAATCAGGTGCTTCCATATTGTTTCTCATATTTTTAGATATGAATCATGCGAAAAGTTTTATCTTAAGAATGGAGCGGGTTACGCCATATTGGGCGAACAAATACTTGGCTTGCCTATGCCGAGGTGAGGAGCTAACAAGTTGGCTTGACCAAAACTACGCGCCCGAAGCTCTAGCCTCGCAAACATCAAAAAATAATTTTAGGATCGTTAATTCGAATAGCTTGAAGATTGGAGCGGGTGACGAGGCTCGAACCCGCGACCCTCAGCTTGGGAAGCTGATGCTCTACCAACTGAGCTACACCCGCCAATTAAAAATGTAATTTAAACTTCGTAGTCCATAAGGTAAAGAATTTTTGTTCTCTTTTTTATGACTAGCGGATGGGTATCACAGCGGGGCTCGGGCGTGACGTTTCGGTTTTCATTAGAATAAGACGCGGTTTGTAATTGAATAATAGGCACATTAGATATGACTTTCGTTAGAAACACAGAAGTCATTAGGTTCTCCTCTGTTCTCCATGATAAAATTTATAGATGAAAACAATCATTAAAAATACTGTGAATTCAGTTTTTGGGGCAGCAGGACTGGCCGTAGTTCAACAAGAAACCGTAGAGAAAAGTAATCGGGGCCAAATTATTGATAAAGAACTTGTCAGATTTATAGGTCAAGTTGAAGAGTCTCTTCGTCAGACCGTACTACCCAATCTTCCGAAGCGAAAAAATAGACATCAGATAATGATTGAGTGCATTAATTTCTCGCTACAGCCCTTTTTTCTGATTAATTATTTAAATGAAGTCCTGCATGTTTCTGGAGATGTTTGTGAATTTGGAGTCTCTCATGGAGCCTCTACCGCATTATTTGCCAATGAAATTCTTGAGACTTCGAAACATCTTTATTTATATGATTCTTTTGAGGGCCTTCCTAAACCTACAAAAAAAGATATTCTGATCAACGATATCGCAAGTTTAGGCTCGATGGATAGGTATCAAGGAGAGATGGCCCATCCTAAGGAGAGGGTGCTTAATCGCCTTTCAAAAGTAGAATTTCCTATTCCTAGAACCCATGTGATTCCTGGTTTTATTGAAAAAACCTACAAAACAGGAATTCTGCCCGAAGAGGTTTCTTTTGCGTATGTAGATTTTGATTTTTATGAACCCATTTTGATTGCACTGGACCTACTAAAAAATCGAATGAACCCGAAAGGCTGTATTTTAGTAGATGACTACGGCTATTTTTCAGCCGGTGCAAAAACGGCAGTTGATGAATTTATCGCTGCGGAAAAGGGCAAATTTGTTTTAACCCATCCTCCTGAATGGGGTGGTAAATTTGTTATTTTAAGACCTGCATGACCTCTTTAGTTTGAATTCAACTGAAGCTCACTTCTATTTTAATACCGCTATGACCGCGTCATAATTTGGCTCATTTGCAATTTCAGACACCTGTTCTGTATGAATCACCTTATTGTTTTCATCTAATACCACTACCGCTCTTGAGCAAAGTCCCCTAAGAGGGGAGTCGGTCATTTCTAATTGATAGTCTTTTCCAAAATGGCTGCGAAAAGTTGAGAGCGATTCTACATTTGAAATATTTTCAGCTCCGCAGAATCTCTTTTGAGCAAACGGTAAATCGGCGGAAATACAAAGGACGACCGTATTTTTTAAGGCAGAGGCCTGTTCATTAAATTTTCTTACTGAAGTAGCACAGGTGGGAGTGTCTACACTCGGAAAAATATTTAGGACCTTTCTTTTCCCAGCATAGGTAGCTAGATTCGCCTCTGAAAGATCGAGCTTAGTAAGTTTAAAGTCTGGCGCTAAGCTGCCTACTTTAGGTAATTGCCCATAGGTATTAAAAGGGTTTCCTTTAAGAGTAACTTGGCTCATTAATTTCTCCTTTGATATAGTTTTTATGAATGATCAGCGGTCTCAAAATGCTTTTTTAAGTGCCTTCCAAAAGCGATCATGACGAATTTATGTAAAGGAGCTTGAGTCCATACATAAATCATCCATGGTAGTGACGGAAAAAAATCATGAATCGATGCTATCAGGTACCTTTTATTTTCAATTTGGCGAAACTCTAACCATCCCGTATTAGTAGTTCGCGAAAGCAGGCCCCCGATAATATGAAACTTCTCTCTTTCGTTATTAGAGGAATCTTTTATTTCCTCTAAAATCAGCAGAGGTTTTTTGAAAAAAGAAAAATGAAATGCGATCGTATTTTTTTCTAAATTATTATCTACCTTAATCAGAAATGGGAAAAAGGTGGGCAGCCATTTCATATACTCTTTCATTACCCAATGACATTCGTTGGGGACTGAAGGAAGTCGCTGAATAGATCTTACGCTATCCCCATTAATAATTTTTGTATTTGAAACCAAAGTTTTTTTAATGGAGTCTTTCCGTAAAGATTCTTTAATCATTATGGCAAAACTTGGATATTTAATTAAACTAGCAATTTCTTTTGGAGGATTAAGTTGAGGTAGATCACACAATAAACTATCAATGAGAGGAGAAACTAATTCATAAGAGGAACATCCAAAAAGCTGAACCCATAGTTTAGAGAATCCAGTTGAAGCAATAGGAACGGGAAATAGATATCGTTTAAGTCCTAAGCCTTCGGCAGTTTGTTTTAAAATAGTAGAATAGGTTAAACTTTCTCCATTCACTAAATTAAGAGTTTTTCCCTTGAAAGAATCATTTTCAACGGTATTAGCAATTACGTTAATAACATCATCGATAAAAATAGCCTGAGTGGCACTTTGGGTCCATTTGGGAAGGACCATTACAGGAAGTTTTTTTACTAGAGATTTCAAAATCTCAAAGGAAGATCCTCCAGGCCCCACAATCATTCCTGCTCGGAGTACTGTGACCGGAATTTTAGACGCCGCCAATACTCCCTCTACCTCTTTTCGACTTTGAAGGTGAGGGCTAATGTAACCATCTGGAACTAGTCCACCCAAATAGATAATTTGTTTCACACCATTTTGTTTGCAGGCGGTGGCAAAATTATCGGCAAGAAGAAGATCGGTATCATGAAAATTGCCTTGAAATAATCTTGAAGAGGGCATCATGGAATGAACTAAATAAATAGCAACATCAATATCTTTTAGGGCATCTATGGTACTAGAACTTGAAAATAGTTCGGTCTGTTTCCATTCCAGTTGAGAATCGCTGCTTTTTTTAATTGATCTACCCAAAGCTCGAATAGAGTGTTTTTTAGAAAGAGTAGGGATAAGATGAGTGCCTACAAAACCATTGGCACCCGCAATTGCAACATTAGCCATAGGAATATAAATTATCAGTAAAGAGAGAGGTTAGAAACCTGTTACTTTTAAAGTCTTCTAGTTCGATCAAAGCGATTAATAATCGCGGCGCCTTGCTTGTCTTTCCCGTTTTAAATAAGGAGGACCCACCCTCATTATGGGGGGAACTATTTCCCAATAGTAAAATGCGCTGGGAATGGGATGATGCAGGCGATAGTCGTGTAGCCAACCTATGGCATTTGAGAGAGGAACTTTCTAGATCTCAAAAGGTGGTCTACTCCAAATGGTATCGTGGGAGAGCTACCTTTTTTTCAAGAGAATTATTTAGGGCCCTGTTAGCTTTGCTGGGGAAAACTAAAGGCCTTTCTGAGGAGTCCTCCTCTGTTTTAGATGTATTAGCAGAGGACTCTCCCCTGTCCACAAAGGTATTAAAAAAGGGTGTTGAATTACAAGGCAGAGCCTTAGAGGGAATCTATCATAAGGCTTTAAAGCCCCTTTGGAATCGTGGTTTGATTGTTGGGTATGGTGAGGTCGATGAAGGGGCTTTTCCTTCGTTAGCCATCGGTTCTACTGAACTATTGTTTGAGGATTTGTGGAGAGAAAGTCGATCTATCAAAGAGGAAAAGGCTATGGAAATCATCGAGATTCTTCTGAAGGATAATTTAACTTTTTTTAAAGAGATTAAAAAACAGGTTCAATTATTGTCTGAAATTAAACCACAGTCAAAAAAGAGGGGAACTATCAAAGGTAGGGATCTTTATAGGGATTAAAAAGAGCAGAGTTACGGCTCCTTTTGTTGCTAATAATCATAGTCTAATACCAAAAGCTTAAGTTTTATCGGCTATCAATAGACTAGAACCTTCTTGACCTTCGCCCCCTTTATTGACTAAAACCTAATCCATTATGGTTAAAGCCGCTCAGGTTATAGGAATTATCCCCGCTCGAGCGCACTCGACCCGATTTCCCTTCAAAATTCTTTTCCCGATTCTTGGTAAACCGATGATTCAGTATGTTTGGGAGTTGGCCCGGCGGTCTACGAGTTTAACTGAAGTGATTATAGCGACCGATCATATTGAGATTTTTAATGCCGTGAAAAGTTTTGGAGGAAGGGTAGTCATGACCCCTTCCGAATTAGCTAGTGGGAGTGATCGTGTGGCTTTTGTAGCTAAGGACCACGCCGCAGATATTATTGTAAACTTGCAAGGAGATGAGCCTCTTCTTAACCCCATTTTTATAGACTCCTTGGTGAAAAGTTTAATGATAGATCCCGAAAGTGAGATCTCTACTTTAGCAGTGAGAAAGACCGATCCTCAGGAGCTAGCGAATCCTAATTGTGTGAAGGTCGTTTTTGATTCTAAAAATAAGGCTCTCTATTTTTCTAGAAGCCCTTTGGTTAGTCATAATTCTGGAGAGTTTTTTAAACACATTGGTATTTACGCTTATCGTCGAGACACGCTCCTGAAATTTTGCCAGCTTCCTATCGGAACTCTAGAGCAAGTAGAACGCCTGGAACAGTTGAGGGCCCTCGAAAATGGAATGGGTATTCAGGTGTGTGTCGTAGATCAGGATACTTTGGCCGTTGATGTCCCAGAAGACATTATAAAAGTTGAAGATATTTTAAAGAAAATTAAATAGAGACAGGGTAAAATGACTCGGAAGGAGAATTCATGAAAACAAAATATATTTTCGTTTCAGGTGGAGTTCTCTCCTCAATTGGAAAAGGGTTAGCATCAGCAGCTATGGGTGCCCTACTCGAGAGCCGTGGCTTAAAAATTACCTTAATGAAAATGGACCCCTATTTAAATGTAGATCCGGGGACGATGAATCCTTTTCAACATGGCGAAGTTTTTGTCACCGAAGATGGCGCTGAAACCGATTTAGACTTAGGTCATTACGAGCGATTTACCAACATAAACTTAAAAAGAGAGAACAGTGTCTCTGCGGGACAGGTGTACGAAACGGTAATTGCAAAAGAACGTCGGGGAGAATATTTAGGCGGCACCGTACAGGTGATTCCGCACATTACCGATGAGATTAAAGAGAGAATCAAAAAAGTGGCCAAGGGAAAAGACGTTTGTATCGTCGAAATTGGAGGCACCGTAGGCGACATCGAATCTTTGCCATTTTTAGAGGCTATTAGACAATTTAGATTTGATCTCGGTGAAGAGAATGTCATTTTTATTCACCTCACTTTAGTTCCTTTTCTAGGGGCCTCTGGAGAATTAAAAACTAAACCCACTCAGCATAGTGTTCAAAAGTTAAGAGAAATTGGAATCCAACCCGATTTTTTACTTTGCCGAACAGACAGAATTTTGCCTCCCGAGATTCGCGCTAAGATTGCACTTTTTTGTAATATCAAAGCTGAAAATGTTATTACCGCAAAAGATGTGTCTAATATATATGAAGTTCCCCTAGTGTTTTATGAACAGGGCTTAGATGAAAAAATTTGTAATCGACTAAGACTCAAAACAAAATCCAAAGGCCTCGATAAATGGGCTAAAATCTCTAGTGCTTTAGCCTCTCCTAAAAATGGGGTTGTTGAAATTGGAATTGTGGGAAAATATGTGGATCTCACAGAGTCTTATAAAAGTGTCAGTGAAGCTTTAGTTCATGGTGCGATTGCTAATCAAGTTAAGGTTAATTTAAAATATATTGACTCGGAAAAACTGGAAAGTACCAATCCGGATAGCGAACTAGCAGGGCTTTCAGGAATTTTAGTCCCAGGCGGATTTGGAAATCGAGGCGTTGAGGGAAAAATTAAAGCGATTGAATTCGCTAGAACGCATAAAATTCCCTACTTTGGCATTTGTATCGGCCTGCAATTAGCCATTATTGAATACTCTCGTCATGTTTGTGGGTTAACAAAAGCCACAAGTAGAGAATTTTCAAACACCGGCGAATTTGTAATCGATTTGATGGAAGATCAAAGAAGAGTTGAGCGAATTGGCGGCAGTATGAGATTGGGATCATTCCAATGCAAAATTTCTCCTAAAACATTAGCAGCTGAAAGCTACGGGCTTAACGAAATATCGGAACGACACCGTCATCGTTACGAAGTGAATAATCATTACCGTAAAATTTTAACGGAACATGGATTAGTTTTTTCAGGAATTAATCCTGAGATGAATTTAGTCGAGATGCTGGAAATTAAAGATCATCCATGGTTCTTAACCTGCCAATTTCATCCTGAGTTTAAATCAAAGCCCTTTGCTCCACATCCTCTATTTGTAGCATTTGTGAAGGCGGCACTCAAAAATACATTACAGCTTAAAAAAAATATACGTAAAGATATTTCAAAGGTGGTCACCGTGAATCAGACCAAAGTAATGAAAAAGCATCGACCTGAATGTAATTAAAAGTAGAACGATTAGATATTGAGAAATCCCAGAGAAATAATAAGGATATTAGCAAAGGCCTCATGCCTTTGCTTTTCCCTGCTTACTTTTCTTTTAATGGTACTATCTTTAGAGGTGGCCTTTGTAAGGCTGGGTATAGGTTATGCAGGTCTAAGATTTAACCCTTTCTTAAAGCTACAGAGAAATTTTTATCTGGAAGAATATAGAAGTTTGTGGCAAAGCACTTTTAGTTGTGTGTCCTTTGATCCAGATCTTATTTATGTTCCCACTGAGGGAAGGTGTTATTTTAAAAACATAGAATTCGATACGGTACTTACTTTTGATAAATGGGGTCGTAAATACTCTAATCGTGAACACTATCATAATCACTTGATAGCAACTATTGGTGATTCCTTCACTATGGGCTGGGGAGTCAATGATGATGAGACCTTCTCAGCAGTCCTATCAGAATTAATAAAAAGACCGGTGATTAACTTAGGGGTTTCCAGTTATGGAACCTATCGAGAGCTAAAGCGCTTGGTTAATAACCCTATGTTTTCTAACATCGAAACGATTATCCTTCAATACTGTGACAACGATTTACAGGAAAACCTGCTCCTAAACTCACCCCCCCAACAAACACCAAAAGAGCGATTCCAAAGCATGTTCCCAGAGAGAAAACCCTATTCTATAAATTATAGAAGTGTTTTACATGCTCTTCATAACATGGCTAACTTTAATATTTTAGGAATCGGTAATAGCCTATTTCAAAATACAAAAATACAAAAACATAATACTGAGACCTATCTTAATTTCACACCTCACCTTAAAGGATTAGTTAAGGTACTAGGGTTGTTTCCACAGATAAAAAATAAAAAGTTAATTATTTTTTATATAAATTCAAAATCATGGGAAGAAAATAAATTTTATAATTTTGTCACATTGGTAAGTGAGGCGTTTCCTAAAGCAACGGTCCTAGATGTCTCTTTTAGGGTAGATGATTATTTTTTACTAGATGATCACTTAAATAAAGCAGGGCACCATTTTCTAGCTACAGAACTACAAAAAGCATTGCTAGAAAAAAAATGATAGTGGGACACCAGTCAAACCCTTTAAAAATTTTTATTTTTTAGAACCTTAAATGAGGTTTGATAAGGAAATAAAAAAGCCTGCTTACCTTTGAGTAAGCAGGCTCTCTAAGTTTAAAAAAATAGTTTCAACCGTGTTTAGCGGCCTTATCAATTTTCTCTTTGAATTTTTCAAAGGGTTGAGCCCCTTGTAGAAGGACTCCATTGATTAGGAAAGATGGAGTTGCAGCAATTCCAAGTTTTTCAACTTCGATGCGGCCTTTTTCTAGGTCTGCAATATACTTTTTGTTATCAAAACAGTCACTGAATTTTACAAGATCAAGTCCTACGTTTTTAGCGTAGTCTTTAAGATCTTTGTCTTCCAGTTTAGTTTGATTTTCAAAAAGAGCATTGTGCATCTCCCAGAATTTACCCTGCTCATTCGCACAGCGTGCGGCTAAACTAGCCGGCATGGCGCGATTATGATTTGGAAGCGGCATATCTCTAAAAACAATTCGAACCTTATCGGGTCCAAATTCTTTTTTGATTCGATCAATAGTGGGAACCACTCTAGAACAGAATGGGCACTGAAAATCGGAGAATTCTACGACCGTGACAGGTGCTTTAGCATTTCCCCATGATGGAAAACCATCTGTGGCCACATTCATTTTAGGAGACTCAGGCTCCTTAACCAAAATCTTTACCTTTGCAGCTTCACGAAGTTGTGCAACGTAAACCTGTCTTTTTTCAAACTTTTGACGATATTTAAGATATTCGCGAACATCCTCTTTTTTAATGCGAGGATCTTTGAGGTTTAATCCTTTAGAGGCTAAGAAAGTTTCAATCTCCTTCTCTGTAACTTCAACAGGCGCCCCACCTACCTTGCTATCAATAAATTGTTCTATAGGAAGATTCGCTTTTTTTGCTTCAGCTTCTAAAATCTGTTTATCAACAAATTCATTGATAGCCGTTTCTTTAGTTCTGAAAGTTTCTTCTTCAAGATCAAATAATCTAGTTTTAACCTGTCCAAAGACTTCAGAAGCTCGGATAGATTTACCGTTATATTGAGCAATCACAGGATCGCCACCTGAAGAGCCGATTCCTCCAGAGAAGGCCATTCCCGCTAAAATTCCGACGACAACTCCCACCACTACACACAACGCATAAATGGTGACATTGCCCTTGTTGTTTTTTTCTAGTGAATATTCACTACCGTTTTTTATAAACATAAGAGTCTCCTATTAAGAAAAGGAATTAAAAACTAGGGTTAGAGTACCTGACTTAATCTCAAACTGAAATGATTTTTTATGTGTAATGTCATGATCTTTGCCACGTCGTTCCAAGAGGGTGTCGTCGATAAAGTGTGAAGCAGATGGGTGGTGACTCCCTGAAAAACACCACAGGGAGTGATTCCACTGAAAAAGTGAGATTGATCTTGGTAGTAAAGGGCTAATCCATGGGAGGAGATAGATCTTTCAAAAGCTAGACCGAAAGAAACTAACTTTTTGTTTTCTCTATAAATTCCAAAGGGCTCTCCTGAAGTTAAATCATAGCAACCTAAGGCACTCAGAGCTTGATGAGTCCCCTGTCTGAAATCCTCTAAAAAAGCCCTGACAGATTTTGTGGAATAGCCCCAACTAGGTAGGTGGAGAATGGGATAGACCAAGAGTTGGCCCGGCCCATGATAGGTCCATTGGCCTCCTCGTGAGACAGGCGCAATCTGTACCCTGTTTTCAGACAGTAATGTTTCAGACCATAAGAGATCTTTGGGATTAGAATTACGACCAAAGGTAAAAGTAGGCGAGGGTTCCGACACCATTAGATAGGCCATGTGTTTGTTTTCATGGACCTTGGTCATTAATTCTCGTTGTTTAGCCTCTAGATCATTCCAAGAGATGTTTCTATTAATCAGAATTTCCCACTGCATATCTCAGCTATTAACACGGCTCTAGCTTCTCAGCTAGGGGGTGAAACTTTAAAAAAGTTGAATCTTTCAATTGCACTAGCCAGAATCAGGTTCATGGCGAATCTGGACGTGATTGTTTTAGGGCTTGGCGGAATGGGGAGTAGTGCCATTTACCATCTTGCCAAAAAAGGTGTCAAAGTATTGGGGGTGGAGCAATTTACTGAGGCCCATTCCTTAGGAAGTTCCCATGGAAAAACTCGACTGATTCGAAAGGCCTACTTTGAACACCCAGATTATGTACCCCTTCTTCATCGAAGTTATGAATTATGGGAAGAGCTTGAAAAAGAATCGGCACAAAAACTATTTCACAAAACGGGTTTAACAATTTTTGGGAGGCCAGATAGCCCAATTTTAATGGGAATAAAAAACTCCCGTGATAAATTTCAGCTCACACTCAATGAATTAAATCTAGAGCAATCTCAAGAATGGAATTCTTCCTTTAAAATCCCAAATTCTTTCATAGGACTTCAGGAGCCAGGAGCAGGTTTTTTAGAGGTTGAGAAATGTATTTCTGCGCACTTGAAAATAGCAACTCAAATGGGGGCTCAATTACGATTTGAAGAGTCTTGTTTATCCTGGGGAATCGAGGGCGAAAAGGTATGGATTCAAACAAAAACAGAAAAAATAACGGCCAAGAAACTTGTGATTACAGCTGGACCTTGGACGTCATTGCTTCTCAAAGATCTTAATTTGAAATTACAGATTCATCGAGTGACCCAATTTTGGTTTCGAAAAAAAGATAGGTCTACCGTGAATCATATTAAGTCCTGTTTCGCCTTCGATATGCCTTATGGGTTTGTTTATGGTTTTCCCCCTTATTCAGGGTCTCGTGATTTTAAAATTGCGATTCATAAGCCAGGAGAAAAAATTAGGAATCTAGATAAACTGGATAGAAAAATAAAGCCGCAAGATATCGGTGAACTCATTCCTTTTTTATCTGCAGTGATGCCAGAAATAGACCCTAATCCTACGGAGGGTTCCGTTTGTATGTATACGATGACTCCTGATGAACACTTCATAATAGACAGGCATCCCAATTTTGATCAGGTTTTATTTGCGGCAGGTTTTTCGGGCCATGGCTTTAAATTCTCCCCTATAGTGGGTCGTATTTTGAGTGAACTTGTTATTGATAATAGCTCTAAGGATCTAACCCGTTTTATTAAACTTCGCCCCGAAGTACTTTCGTCTATTGCCTAACACAAACATAACACAGATAGAGATTGAAATAACTCATCTAAAACTCTATACGATGAACAGTCTATTCATAACCATGGAGGTTTTAAATGTTTGGTGGATTTCTTCCTAAAGAGGGTAAATTCTTTGATCTTTTTAAAGGTCTTTCAACGCACATTACCGAAGCGGCGATTGAATTTCGGGAGCTTTTAGCTCATTTAGATGAAAGCGAAAAACGTGTTCGAAATATTAAAGATATTGAACACAAAGGGGATGAAATTACCCATTCCACAATGGACCTTCTTCACGAAACTTTTATTACCCCTCTAGATCGAGAAGATATTCACAAACTAGTGAGCACTTTGGATGATGTTTTAGATTTTATTGATGCTGCCGCCCAGAGAATTTTTCTCTACGAAATAAAACACATGCCGCATGAAGGAAGAGAATTGGCCGAGATTTGTGTGCAATCAGCACAAAAAGTTCAGGCCGCTGTTGGTGCCTTAGATAATTTAAAAAACCCAAACGCGATTAAGAAAATTTGTGTAGAGATAAATCGTTTGGAAAATGAAGCAGATCATATTTTGAGAGCTGCAGTTGCCAAACTTTTCAGAGAAGAAAATGACATTAAGCAATTGATCAAACTCAAAGAGATTTATGAAATCTTAGAAACTGTAACCGATCTTTGTGAAGATGTGGCTAATATTATTGAGGGCATTGTCCTGGAATACGCTTAAAGAAAGGGGGCTCGCTATGGAATTTTCTTTAGTTCTTGTTACGATTGTTTTGGCTTTAATTTTTGATTTTATTAATGGCTTTCACGATGCCGCAAACTCCATTGCGACTATTGTTTCTACTAGAGTTTTAAAACCGCAATGGGCCGTGGTTTGGGCAGCCTTTTTTAATTTTATTGCGTTCTTGGTTTTTGATCTTCATGTGGCTAAGACGATTGGAAAAGGGGTAATAAATCCCTCTATTATTGATCCTCTACTTATTTTTGCAGCATTGATTGGAGCCATCGTTTGGAATTTGATTACTTGGTATTATGGAATTCCGTCTAGTTCATCTCATGCTTTGATTGGTGGTTTAGCTGGAGCGGCGATAGCAAAAGTAGGGGTTTCCGGAATCAATGCAGCAGGTTTTGCGAAAATTGGAGCTTCGATTGTTTTATCTCCAATGTTTGGAATGATCTTAGGCTTTATCTTCATGACCGCAGTCATCAGATTGTTATTTAAAAGCCCACCTCGAAGAGTAGATAAGTGGTTTCGTAGGCTTCAACTAGTATCGGCTTCACTTTACAGCATTGGTCATGGTGGTAATGATGCTCAAAAAACTATGGGAATTATTGCCGTTCTACTATTTTCCACCGGGAAACTAGGAAAAGAATTTAATGTACCCCTATGGATTGTACTTAGCTGTCATGCAGCCATGGGACTAGGAACTTTATTTGGTGGTTGGAGAATTGTAAAAACTATGGGAATGAAAATTACAAAACTTCGACCCGTAGGTGGATTCTGCGCAGAAACTGCCGGGGCCATCACTCTATTTTTGGCCACAGGATTAGGCATTCCAGTATCGACCACTCATACCATTACAGGATCTATTATTGGCGTAGGCTCTGTGACTAAAGTATCGGCGGTACGATGGGGAGTCGCAGAACGGATTGTGTGGGCGTGGATCTTAACAATTCCAGCAGCGGGTTCTATTTCAGCTTTCACTTGGTGGGTGGGCAAGTACCTAGCTCGTTAATCATTTCTTTTTTTAAACTTAAAATTCCACAAATGGCTATTTTCCAACAGAAGATGCTGGCGCTAAGAAGGGTCCATCATCTTTGGAATCTGAGTGGGACAAAAGTGGCAATGTAGTAGCCGTTGCTCCAACTACTAATCAAGCCAACGGTTTAGTTCCTCAACATGGAATGACTGGCCCTACTAGAGTGGATAGAGAATTCTGTAATAAGTGCCATGAGGAATCTAACAAACCTAGTTATCAATTTTTTAGGGAAGATAATCCGAGTTACTATTCTTCGATTCGGGCCTACGGGAATCTTCCCGGAAGCGATCGAAACTTAAGGTTCACTATCTTTGATCAAAAATATTACAAAGACTTCGGGAATGACGGAAAGGGAGACAATCGTAAGATAAATGACCAGCTTCGGCCCATTTTAGATATTCAATAACAATTCATTGGATGATTTGGACTAGATAACTAGATTTTTAATTGAGGGGCTGCATACCCCTATCATTTAGTACCTATTTCTTTTCTATTGCGTTTATTGCCAAACGATTAGAGATACGATAAGTTTTTCTCGTACGGGGCGTGGCGCAGCTGGCTAGCGCATCTGCTTTGGGAGCAGAGGGTCGTGAGTTCGAATCTCGCCGCCCCGACCATAAATCTCTAAAAATTCCGATTGCTTAACCTGTGGCTCTTCAAAATCGTAGTCAAGGGCCTCATGCCCCCTTTAATGAAGTAGAGCCTATTATTTACACTGCAGCGTGAAGGTACGATCATAATCGTGACCGTCACCCCAGTGTTTGGGCTCTACATCTTCTCGTTTCAAAGCATTATAACCCACACCATTCTCCAGATTTACAATAAGCCCGAGAGCCATATTCCATCCAGCCCCATGTTCAGAACCTATGGGACGTTTTTTAATTCTAAGTTTCACTCCGTTACACCCATTAAGACCAAGGGTAGTGTTTTCATAGATAGGAAGGGTAAATATATTTGTTGTTTCATTGGGCCACTTTATTCCATTCGCGAAGGTCCCAACATAAATAATCTGATTATCTTTGGTTAGCCATACTTCAACAGCCTCTTGATCATCTTTGTCATCATCTAGGGTATTAAAAGTTAACTGAAAGTTTTTTATAGGTATCGGACGGCTAGTGTGAACTTCATATCGGGTTGTAAAACTTAAATTAGCGGTATCGTCACCATTTAAATAACGGGCTATATAGGAGATAGGCACTCCTGGTGACATTCGTGAAAAGTGAGCCCCTCTGGTAATCCTATTATTGATTTCGTTTGTTTTATTCCCAATCAACAAATCAACCGTAGATCCCACGGGGCCGCCTAGGATCAACACCTTTATCTCAAAGGAGTTCAAAAGATTTTGTTCCACCTCTGTGGCCTGAATGCTACCGTTCTTTACAGCCCCATTGAATGCCCTCTCCAAGATAGTTTTCATGTGAGAGGACTCAACATCTGAAGAAAAAGTAAAGATCATCGTTTGTCCATAATTGACAGACGAAATATACATAGGAGGATTATTTTCTATATTCAGGGCCGGATTAGCTCCGTACATAAACCCTTTTGCATCTTCAACTTTAGTAGTCCTTGCAAAAATGGCCTCCGGAGTTCTTGGCTGAGGAACAGAGGCGGTATAATAGTTTTGGGTAAACTTAACGATAAAATTATTCTTTTTTGACGAGGCTGGACTATTCAAAGCAGCTCTCGCCTCCCGATCCATCCACTTTTCAGAGAGCCCAATCTGAGTTAACCCCTGCTCCAATGAACTAAAATTCTGAATCATGAAACTAGCTTGAGCGTTATTATTGCCGTCGATATCTTGAGCGAGAAGCTTTTGGATGGCTTGGTTAACTGTAGTTTGTGAAGGATTGTGGATATGAGCTTCGTAGGTTACGACTTGAGGCATTGATAAATGGGTTATAGTAATGTGGGAAGGCGAACCCTTTAATGGCACCGGTCTCAATAAACCGGACTGCAAGGTACCTCCCTGAAACACCGAACCTGGCCAGAGGACATCAGAATTGGGATCAAATGCCAGCAATTGCTCAAATGTCGAAACGCTCTCGTGCATCTCACTACGATCGTAAGTCGGTTCTCCATTTGTATTGCCTTTAGATTCAATAATAGATTCGGGAAAGATAGTATCTCTAGGATGTGGAGTCTCTGAGTGGATCTTTGGAATCGACTTGATTAGGTCACGTAAAGCCTCTCTCTCATCCGAACCGACCCTGCCACAGCCAGAAATTAGTCCCATGAGCAAAAGAGATAATCCTAATATTCCAAAATATTTCATATTTCCCCCAAAGCAATAGCGTCTTTTTATATGAATTAACGCTGCGAATCAATTCGTTTGCGTGCTGCTTGGGAGGTAATATTTTTTAGCTAGTATTATTAAGTACTTAAGGTGACTTAAAACTCTACCTTTGCGAATTTTATTAAACTATCCTCGTTTAATTAAATGATAACCAAATTGGGTTCGCACCGGTCCTGAGACCTCTCCGTCCTTAAGACTAAATGCTGCGGTTTCAAATTCTTTTACCATTTGGCCTTTACCAAAGGTACCTAAAGCTCCTCCCTCTTTGCCAGAAGGGCACTTCGAATATTCTTTTGCCAAAGACTCAAAGGATTTTCCTTCGGAAAGCAGTTTCACTAAGTCCTGGGCTTCGTGTTCAGTTTCTACAAGAATATGGCTAGCGGTGACTTGACTCATGTTTCACTCCAATGGTTAAAAAAATATTTCAAAATTAAAGCACTCAGCTTTAGTGGCGTCAAATAGGAACCCTAATTTTTTTAGCGATTTTATAAGTCATCTGATCTCGATCTAAGAAAAGGCAGGAGACACTCTATTCATCCCTAGCCCCCCTTTTTAAAATTGAAGCTCTTTGGTGGTGGGAACACCGGTTACCCCCAAAGATTTCGCGATATCAACATCTAAAATACAGTGGGTAAGTCCAAAAATAGTTGCCACCGCCTCAGCCCTTTTCTTTTCATCAAATACAGAAACAAAAATGGAATTGGGTTGATTATTTTTTAAACTTTTCGAACACTCAGCACACCAAGAGGCAAAAAACACGATCGTTTTTTTTTGCCCCCTATTCTCTTTTTGAAGTTGCAGGTAAGTTTTAGGAAGGCACTCCACACCCCAAAGTGAGGTGGTAAATAAAAGCGGTGGTATGAGCTTTAAAAAGATTTCATGCATGCAATACTCAGTGAATTTATTTGAGAGGTGTTTCGATTATTTAAAATAGCTGCAGTTCTTAAATAGGATAATCTTAAAGTGGAATCGTTTACTAACATGAAATCTTGATTCATAAAAACGGAGTGATTTAGTTGGTCGCTATTCTCTAGGTTTGTTCTATTCATCGCTAATTCGCCTTTATAATCTCGATTAATACCGACCGTAGTTTTGAAAATTTGATTCCATTGATAGCTAGTCGTTAAGGTAAGAATATTACCAAGCGATGGAGAATATATTACCTTATCAAAGGTTCGAGAAAATCCTTGAGTTAATACTAAGGCCATTCCCATTTTCAATGCGTATAAACCATACCAAAGATCTAAGCCCACCTTCGCTTCACTAAACCCAGTTCCAAAGACATCAATTAAGGTCTTAAGATCTTGGGTGTCGCGAACACTCCTCGCGATAGCCGGCTTAAATCCAAGGATAAGCTGAAGCTGAGGAAGAAAAATAGGCTCTGCTATCGAGGGTAATACAAAAGTATATCTCGTTGAAAAAGAGGGATCCCCCATCGCCATACGGCTATTACTTTCAATGTGATTAACAATCAGTGGGAGTGTAAAAGTAGCAAATATTCGTTCGGAAAAGCTTAATCCCCCAGAAAGAGTTAGCTGATCTTTAGATGTCACGCCACCTTCGGTGACCTGAATACCCTCAGAAGAGATATTCTTGAAGTTAAATGTCTTCGATTGTCCTACGTAAACTTTCCATTTTTCATTGGGATATAAAATTAAAGGATCATCTCCACCGCCACCACAGCTTGCGCAAGATAGCGCAAGAGAACTAAACAGCCCGAATAAAAGACATAGAAGGTTAAGGAACATCTACCGATACCTGTGCAGAATCTGAGATTCCTGCAGTTTTGGCCGTTAGCATGATCACCCAAGGGCCGCCCATCACGAAGAATACATTTGTTACAATGAATTCGTTTTGGGTGTGGCCTGCTGTAATTACCTGATCCTCAATGGAGGTTCCATGGCCGTGACTAGGCATGAAAGGGATAAAAGTAATATCTTTAATATCATTTAAGGGAAGCTCATTCTTGTCATAAAAGAGAATCTTAACCGATGAAAAACTTTGAGCAGTAGGTCCCAATTCCCAGATAAATTGCACCTTAAATTGTGCTTGCTTAGACTGAATCATTTTTTCAAATAGAACGGCCGGTTTATTATTAGCACAACTAGTAAGTAACAAAAGTGTGACTAGGATAAAAAATAACTTCATTGAATTTCAACTTCTACTGTAGCTTTGTCATCATCTTCAAAGAGCATAGCGATCTCCCATTTCCCTAGCATGACAAAACTTAATTTTTTAATCACAGCGCAATCGGAGTTTTCCTGAGTCACTGAGGTCGGCGCACTACCATGACCGTGTGCTGGCATCCATAATTTTGCCTCAAGGAGTTTTAAATTAGGAATAGAACAAATAGTAGCCTCCCTAGTTTTTTGGGTAACAGGATTGGCAGGTAAACGAACTATGATCCGCTTTCCTAATTCAGTTTGAGTTTCTATTATTGTATCGGAACCTGAACTTTTACAACTACAGTCGGCAAACGAAAAGGAGGGGATTGAAAATAGAAACAACAAAATTATTTTATTTAAAAACATAAATCATCCTAAGGTGAGGGGTGTCTAGCACCCCATTTTTGCTTTTTATACTCTTTGTTTTTATCGAAAACCACTTTTATTTTAAAAGGATAAAAAGCTGCTTTTTAAATCTGGGAAACCAGGTAAGTGTTGAGGATCCACCGAGAATTCCACCCAATATCCAAAATAGGGAATAGATAAACTCTATCTCTCCACCCATTAGCATAAGTAGGCCATAAGACAGTGAGGCTAGAACTGTAATATTTCTTATTCTTGCCTTCTGAGCCACACGGATCTCTTCAGGACTTAAAAGAAATGCCGCCACACCCATACTGGTTCCCAAAAACAGAGAGCCGCAGAGAAGGGCACAGCCGATATTACCGAAGTGCATAAAGTACTCCATGAGGCCCATCCCATTATAGTAGAGACTAAATCCCAATTGAGGACAAAAAACTAGTGTGAGAGCTCCCGCAAATAAATGAACCACTGTGAGTTTTAAAAAAACTCTTAAGATAGTGGGATGAAGTTCTTTTTTTATGAAAGAAAAAAGGTGTGTTTTTGTTTCTGGGGACGGCGACTGCGCCTTACCATTTAGAAACTCAACAAAATCTGCCAGACTCTTTTTATTAGAAAAAATAGGTTTCATTTTAATCCTTCTTTCAAACTACGAATCAGGCGACTTATTCTTTTTCTTATTGTTTGTGAAGGTACTCCAAGGTTTTGTGAAATCTGATTAAAAGAAAGTCCTTCTTGAAAACGCTGGTTTAAAATTAGTTTTTGGTTTTCAGGAAGTTGGTCTATGGCTTTTCTGGCGCGATCTATTAGAAAATTCTCCTCCTCTTTATTGAAGGAAGTGGCGTCATTAAAAATGATGTCACCATTAAAAAAGAGAGGGAGATGTTTTTTCTTTCTAAAATGATCGATTAAAATATTTCTTGTAATGGTAAATACCCAAGCCACTAATGGAAATTGCCGATTGTACCTTGCTCGGTTGTTATGAATTCTTAAAAAAACCTGTTGTGTGAGATCTGCCGACTCTTCAATATTAGAGGTTTTTGAAATTAAAAAACCATTGATTTTTGGCGCATATCTCTCATAAATTTCTGTGAAGGCTTCGTACTCTCCATTTTGATAAAGAAGCATAAGATCTTCATCACTTTCCTTTTTTATTTCTACAGTCACCAAAAGTTACCTTCTCTATAATCGGTGTCGCTCTTTGCCCCAATAATTTTAATTTCTCTACAAGAACTAGTTGCGAACGAAGCTAGCACTTTGAAGAAAATAAATGAAATAGTTTATTTGGGCCCCAATTTCCAAAGGGGAGGTTTGGAAATTGGGTTTAGTAATTGATTATTGAGCTACAGGAAGATCTTTTTTAGACTTGGTGTTGCTCTTGCTATTTGGTTTATTGTGACATTTTACACAATCTGTTTTTGCATCCTTACCCTTTGCACACTCGCAATGGGTGCAGGTGCAATCTGCAGATTTTTCATTGTGGGCTTTACAGTTAGCCGAACATTCCTCAGTGCAATCGCACTTGTGGTCGGCTGTATGGTCGGCAAATATAGGCACACTAAGACCAAGTCCTAAGAAGGTAATTAGAGTAAATAATGTTTTCATTTTTGGAATCTCCTGTGGGTTTACTATTAATACGGGACACTATCTAAAATGTGACATTAATAAAAAAGACCCGATCCCTTTTAATGGAGAAAGTGAGTGGATAATAGTAGTTAAGATATTGATTTTATTTATGAAAAGTAATGTTATGAAATCTTGCCGAGAACTATTGTTAGGGTTGATAAGGGGAAGGGGTCTAAGGGAACTAATTCATTAGGCTAAAAGATGGCATAGTTTTGTATTTTTTTCATTAAAAGGGATCAGGTATTTTATTTTTTTATTGGAGGAGCTGAGGGTAGAAACTTAAGATTAGGGTATCTTCCTTCTGCCCAAGAGAGATTCCATTCTGTTTTGAATAATACTACAGGTAGCAGATCGCGGTCTAAAACAAGTAGGCAATCTGCGTAAGAATTGAATTCGGTGAGTAGCTCATCAAATTTGCCGCTATCATTATCAACGACCCAACGGGCTCTTATAAAAGGCATGCGTTCTAAGCGAGCGGCCACTTTGTATTCGGCCTTCAAACGGTGTTCTAAAACCTCAAATTGTAGTGCCCCTACCGCACCTAAAATAGGAGCGACATCGCCACGAAATTTGTGTTTGAAAATCTGAATAATTCCCTCTTCGGTTAATTGATCCAATCCCTTTTGAAGTTGTTTTCTTTTTAAAGGATCGGCAGTGGTTACACTTGAGAAAAACTCAGGTGAAAATCTCGGGACTCCCTCATATTCCATCGTTTGTCCTTCAGAAAGGGTGTCTCCAATTCTAAAATCTCCCGTGGTATCAAGAAGCCCTACAATATCTCCTGGCCAAGCCTCCTCAATTAAGACTCTCTCTTGAGCAAAGAAATTTAAGGGTTTAGTGAGTTTAAAATCCTTTTGAAGACGGCCATGTTTAGCGGTCATTCCACGTGTAAATTTTCCTGAACAGACTCTTAAAAAAGCCACTCTGTCTCTGTGATGAGGATCCATGTTGGCCTGTATTTTAAAGAAAAGTCCGGAAAATTTAGGGTCTGTAGGGCTCACCTCTCCCGTGTTTGAAACTCTAGGCGTGGGGGAGGGGGCCATTTTTAAAAAGTTTTGAAGAAAATGTTCGACACCAAAATTATTCATCGCACTGCCAAAAAATACGGGAGTCAATTGGCCCTTTAAAACCCTTTTCATGTCGAGGGGATCACCCGCAAGCTCTAATAGTTCTAGTTGAGAGATGACCTCTTTGTGAAGCTCTCGGTAAATTTCCTTTTCATTCTCTGAAGTACCCATAGCTTCAAGTGACTTAGGATCTGAAATATTAGACACCTTTACTACGGGAACCTGCTTTGCCGCATGGGCTCTATCAAAGGATTTAAAAAGATGAACCTCCTCGGTCACTCGATCATAAACTCCCTTGAAACGGTCCCCCATCCCTATAGGCCAACTAATGGGACTAGAACGAATTCCTAAGACTCGCTCTAATTCATCGATGAGATCCAAAGGGTCTCTGGCAGGCCGATCCATCTTATTAATAAAGGTAAAAATAGGTAGGCCACGTAATCGACAGACTTCAAAAAGTTTTCGAGTTTGAGGCTCTACCCCTTTGGCCGCATCGATCAACATGACTGCAGCATCCACTGCCACTAAGGTACGAAACGTATCCTCAGAAAAATCCCTGTGGCCAGGAGTGTCTAGCAAATTAACTTGATAACCTTCATAGCCAAATTGCAATACACTGGTACTAATAGAAATTCCTCGTTGCTTTTCAATTTCCATCCAATCGGAGGTGGTATTTCTCTGGCTGGCTTTAGCCTTAACAGCGCCCGCTAAATGAATGGCACCGCCATAAAGAAGTAACTTTTCGGTTAGAGTCGTTTTTCCGGCATCGGGATGGGAAATGATGGCAAAGGTTCGCCTCTTGGCTACTTGGCGCTCTAAAGTACCTTGAAATTCAGAATTGTCAGCCATAAGAGGCAAAGTTATAGCCTATGTGGCCTAGAACTCTCAAAGGAAATATAATATTTGCCCACTAATCATTTCCGTAAAAAACGTTTAGTGAATAGGGTCTGGTCCCGGCATTACAACTTCAAATAGCCCATCGAGCTCTTTTTTAAACTGCCCAACGGTAGGTTTTCTATCGATTTCTCTAGGAGAATTAACACAACCGACGTCGAAAATTCCCGAGGGTTGATTAACCTCTAACTCCACCATACTAGTACTCGCACGATAAGTTCCACTAGTAACCACAACCATCTCTTTCTCTAAAATACGATCCTTGCTCGAGGGCATTTTTAAAAGCATAAAACAGTAGCGGGCATTGCCATCAATCGTTTCAGCCTCAATCGTAGCGAATCCTTTTTGGAAGAAAATACGTTTGAATCCTGCAGGAAATAGAAGATCTTTCTGTACAATAAGCTTAGTCCCTTTAGGAAGGAATAAAAGTTCATCCTCATCCTTGGGCTGCCCCGCTAAAGATAGGGTCGAAATCAATGTGAAAATACTAAAAGTTAAAAGAAAACCATACTTCATAAGACACCTCTGTTAATAGAATCAACCGTAAAAAAACAGGGGGTGTACTGTCAAGAATCGTTAAAAGATTACGTTAACGGATTGATCCCATCTAATTTCTTATAAAGCTCGTCCAGCATGGCTTTTCGACTTTCAGGGGAGGCTCTTCTGGGGCCAATTCGTTCCTCCATCAGTTTTTTTGGGATTTCCAACAGGAAACGAGAAGGGACCGCATCCATTAGCTTTCCGTGCCGTTGTCGCTTTTGAACTCTACTTAAAACTAAGTGATACTGCGCTCTAGTGACCCCGACATAAAAAAGTCGTCTTTCTTCTGAGATATCGGAACCCAAGGTTTTATGGGGTAAAATATCCTCTTCAATACCTAGTAAGAAAACCACTGGAAATTCTAATCCCTTGCAACCATGTAAAGTCATAAGCTGAACTCTATCTTCATCTTTCTTGTCGTCATTTAAAATATCTCGGAGCTGCATAGAATCGATAAAATCGGAAAGAGTTTCTTTGGTACGAGTGCCTTTTTCAACATAGCGGTCTAAAATTCTTCCAAAAATTTCAATGAGTTTCCATTTATTATGAGCCACTAACGCATTAGGAGCTAACTTCTCAAGATGGGTTTTATATCCCAGCGTCACTAGAAAATCGCAGAGATTTTCTCCAGGAGTTTTGGGATAGGATAAAATTTGTTGGGGTAGGTCTTTTAGAATTAAAAAAAGACCTTCAATCTGTTTTCCCGCTCTCTCATCGACTCCTGCCTCTGCCCATTCTAAAGCGGCTTTCCAAAAAGGCAGATTTCTCTTTTCAGCTAAAGCCTCAACGTATTCGAAGGACCTATCGCCAATCCCTCGCGCTGGCGTATTTAAAATACGACGAAGCCCAATCTCATTAGGTTTCAGAGAACATTTTAAATAGGCTAAAATATCTCTTGTTTCTTTGCGATCAAAAAAAGCTGTCCCACCTGTCATGCTATAAGGGATCTCCATTTTTCTTAATTCGGCTTCAATGATAGGCCCCTGGCCATTAGAACGATATAGAACAGCAATTTCCCGATTTTTAAATCCCATTTTCTGATAGTGGGAAATCTCTCCGGCAATTTGCTCTGCCTCTTCAATATCATTTTCAAATACTAAGATCTGAGGGAGGGTATTCTCACCGACCTTACCTGCGGCTTTTAAAACTTTTTTGTGGCGGTCATTATTTTTGGCAATAATGCTATTAGCAACCTCTAAAATCGCTGGAGAAGATCGATAGTTTTGTTCTAGTCTTACTACCTTGCAGTTTTTGTGATGTTTCGGAAAATCTAAAATATTTTTGATGCAGGCCCCTCGCCAGCCGTAAATAGACTGATCATCATCTCCTACTACCGATAAATTGTGATGAGAGTCGGTAAGAAGATGAATTAATCTCATCTGCATTAAATTAGTGTCTTGAAATTCGTCTACCATTACCTGGGTAAAATAGGACTGCAGTCTATCTTTAATCTCACTATTTTTTTCCATCAGTTCAATAGGTTTTAAAATAAGCCCATCAAAATCTACCATTCCTAAATGTCGGAGTCTTTTTGTGTAATGAGGGAGAACCCATTCCACAGCTTGATCATATTCGTCTACACCCGCAGAAGCTATTTGACCCCGTTCTCGCCACTGGCTTAAAAGAGAAAGGATTCTCTCCGCATCATAGGCCGTTTTATCTCCATGATGAAAATCTTTTAAAATCTCTTTTACAATCGAGGCTGCATCTCCTGGCTCTAAAATACCAAAAGTTTTAGGAAGGTTTGCCTCTTTATAAAACTCTCTTAAAATTTTGAGACCAAAAGAATGAAAAGTTCCAGCCCAAATGGATTCAGCAAGAGTTCCTAATTTAGCTCGCACGCGTGTTTTTAATTCTCGAGCCGCTTTGTTGGTGAAGGTCATTACGCAAAGTTCTTTAGGGGAGACTATTTTTTCCTCAATGAGTCTTCCTGAACGGGCTACTAGCACCGTAGTTTTTCCTGATCCTGCTCCGGCTAAAATTAGAAGCGGGCCATGATTGTGGAGAGCGGCCTCCTTCTGCTCTGAATTTAACCCGCTGAGCCAATGACTATTCAAACATCTCTCCCAATAAGAAAAAACAACTTTTTGGTAGTTAGAGAAAAGAGTCAAGGGAGTATCAAGAGGCTTATGGAATGGGCATTTAAGAGGTTATTTTATACGAACTATAAATGACGCTAGCTAACAAAATCGAACCCGCAAAACTAAGTTATCACTACCCCAGCATGAGAAATATCACTGGGTAGAACTTTAATACCTTGAGATAGGCAAGCCTCTGCAATCTGTTTTTTTTGAGAGGGATCCACTAAGACTAATAAACTTCCGCCTTGGGCGGCTCCACATACCTTTACACCCTCGATATTTAGCGAGGTTAGAAACTTGATGATCTGATCTAGTCTTTCGGTGGTAACTCCGAAGGTTGATTTTCTTATTCGCCATTCTTCAGTTAAAAGGCTGCCTACTTTTTTCCAGTCTATTTTAGGTTTTATTAATGTTTGATGAAGAAGTTCGGAAAGTTCATGAATGGCCTTTAAACCTGAAATAACCGTTTCATCACCTTCTATTGCTTTTTTATAAACTTCCCAATTGCTGAGTCCACTGTGATGCATCTCTCCCGAAAAAAGAATCAGGAATCTAGAGTTGAGTTCTGTCGTAACCTTTTCAGAATAACTTTGCTGACCTATTTTTCCTGCCTCATACGTAAAACAATTGAATCCACCAAAAATGGCGCCTAAATAATCTTGCGTTCCTGTAGGGGTTTTTAAGTATTCTGCTTCTACGTCTCGGGCAAATTCCATGAGTTTCCATTGCCACTCTTTACTTTGAAATTTCTGAGTTAGTTGTCCCAAGCCTTTTAATAAGGCCACACAGAGGGTAGAAGAACCTCCTAGTCCACTGCCTATAGGAGCTTCGGTTTCAATTTTGATTTTTAAATGAAAAGTTTCTTGGATCGGATTTTGAGTCAAAAAACGACTCACAATTGCGACTGGAAAACGCACCTCCTTGGGCACACTTTCTAACAATCTACCTAATTGGGGATCGGTAAAGGAAAAGGAAATCCCATTGGAATTATGAATCTCTATTAGTTGAGTGGCGCTAGGTTTTGATTCGAAATAACAAATAGCGTTAAGATTGAGGGCCACATTAATTGTTTTACTGGAACCGAATAAACAATAGAGGGGCCAAAGATCTAAGGTGCCCCCGGCTAGATCAGCTCTAGTAGGAGCTGAAACTGTAAACTTTTCTGTTTTCATAACGATGGCTTCTCTTTTAAGTATTTAAGGAAACTCAATGACCGTTTCATTTGCCTTAATATAACCTAAAACTTGGCGCACGACTCGTTCTTGTTCTTCAGGATTTTTCTGAAATTGCTCGATTTGTCTTTCTAGATTTATTTTTTGATCTCTGATGGTGGCTACTTTGTGCTCTAATTTATTATTTTGATCAACCATTCGACGCCAATCTAATAAACCTCTTTTTGAAAAGGTTCCCATCAAACAGATCAATGCAATGGAAAGCAAAAGAGGAAAACGCACAAAAAGGCGATATTGAGAGGCCATGTATTTTAAGCTTTTTTTTTTATGATTTTAAAAAGAAACGATTAGATTCAGATAGTAAAACTCTGACCTATTTTTAATTATAACTGGATTTCACCATTCTCTCAACACTGGATAGAAAGGAATCTATATTTGATGCACCTTGATAGTATTAGTCGAACCATGCGCCGCTTTTGGAAGCCCTGCAGTAATTACAATTTTATCACCCGTATTGCAGAGTCTCATCGATAATAGCCTTTGCCCAATAGCTTCAAACATTGAGGTTTGAGTCATTAGACTATCCATATCCTCCATGAATAAGGCCTCGACTCCCCATTTCATAGAAAGCTGACGGTAAGTTTCGAGATTACCGGTAATGCCGAGCAAGCGATTATTGGGCCTGCACTTTGATGTTAATAATGCCGATTGGCCCGATTGAGTAATCACTACAATCAGTTTTGCCTTTACGATCGAGGCTAGTCTTACTGCGCTCTGCAAAAGAGCAATCGCTAATTGTCCCTCTGGAGGCAAGAGCCACTCGTTGTAAAGAATTGCCTGTGTAGAGGGCTCACTTTCCATCTCCTCAATAATTCGCTTCATCATATGAACCGATTCAACAGGATACTTCCCTACGGCGGTTTCATTAGAAAGCATCAAAGCATCAGCACCATCTAAAATAGCATTGGCAACGTCTGAAGCCTCCGCTCGAGTGGGGCGAGGATTATCCACCATCGACATTAACATTTGAGTCGCAATAATGACCGATTTTCCGAGCAGATTACATCGGCGTACAATCTTTTTCTGAAGGACAGGAACCCGTTCATTGCCTACTTCAACAGCTAAGTCTCCACGGGCAACTAGAATTCCGTCGGAAGCTTCGATGATTTCATCTAGATTAGCCAAGGCTTCTCGTTTTTCTATTTTTGAAATCACTAAAATTTTCTTGTTTCGAGAGGCAATAAAACTTTTTAAATGGCGAACCTCTTGCGCAGTTCTTACAAAAGATAGAGCAATGAAATCCACGCCACGTTCCACACAGAAAAGAATGTCTTCATAGTCTTTCTCAGTAATAGCCCTGGCTGAAAAAGAGGCTTCTGGTGCGTTGATTCCCTTGTTTTGTTTTAAAATTCCACCATCGATAACAACACAAAGAAGACCTTTATCGGTGCGCTCAATGGCTTTTAAGGTCATGAGACCGTCGTCTAAAAGAATGCTATGACCAGGAGCTACATCTCTAACAAAATCTTTATAACTTGTAGGAATAGTGGCCAATCCAGTCACTGAATCTACCGACCCCACTACATTTTCCGCCGTGACTAAAGCCTCAGCTCCTACTTTTAGATCGATCTCACCATTTAATAGTTTTCCAATTCTTAATTTAGGCCCCTGAATATCGGCCATAATACCAATCGGGCGCCCTAAACTTATTTCAAGTGCCCTAATCTCACTAATGATTCTAGAAAATTCACTATGGTTCCCATGAGAAAAATTTAGGCGAACCACATCCATTCCTTCTCGAATCAGTTTTTCCAACCACTCTTTGGAATCAACCGCAGGCCCTACCGTTCCGACAATTTTTGTTCTTCGAGGAAAGTCTAACATGGCATAATCATACGCTCTATTGTAAGGCTACGGCAAGACTGCACTTTTGGAATGATTGGATAAAAGCAAAGTTTTTGAATGGGGAAAAGAGACCTCCGTCCCCCATTAGGTGTTTGGGCTATTGAAGATAAAAGGAACTGATATGAGCATTTTTGATGATGGCTTGGCCAAAAAATTCATTAAGTGTTCCGATAATAGTTTCCTTGAAGTATAGTTTTCCTCCAAGCGTATTGAGTTTCGCGTAGTCGAAATCTCTTGAGAGCTCAATAACTCTATCTCTAACTCCAGAGTGACGAGATTTAAGTAATGCTATTTGTGAGACCTCAAAAAGCTCTAACTCTAATTTTAATCCCATCATGTGGGCTCCCGTTTCTGAACGTACATTGACATAAAGTTCATCCACACTAAAAAGCGGAGTTCCTTTGGTTTGATTAGATTCACTTTCCGGACTTCGGCTTGCCGCTTCACCATGCCCACCTGCACTTGGTATCTTGGGAGAATGGCCCTCAACCACGGCTACATGTTTTTCAGTATAAAGCTGGGGAAGACTGGTAAGTCCTTCGACAGACCTTTTAATCTTCCATAGGTAAAAACCTCCCATGCCTACACTACCAAGGGTGATTGCCAAGGTTCCTATTTTTAAGATTCTATTTTTCATAACTTGATTATAACCCAAAATAATGCACTGCGCTTCACTGTGGGTAAAACTCCAAATTTTAGGAGAGAGTTTAAAAGATTATTCATGGTAAAATAAAAGCAAATACAGTTACTAAACCCTCTTTTATAGTGTCTAAACATTACTCATATTTGAGCATAATTCTTCTGATTAGCACTATTGCTTTGTCTGAAAAACCAAAGTCTAAAACTCTAGATGAATTACAAAAAGAGCCCAAACCTATTGAAAAACCTATTGAGATCTCCTCGCCCAAAGAAAGTGAAGAGGAAAATACTACAGTAGAAACGATCAGAAGATCCGATTTCATCTACCCCTCTAATTATGGACAGGCAGGACTGTTTCGATTGAGATCGGCTGAAAGTTTACCCCAAGGGGCGCTGGCCTTTGGAATTGGTGGCGAGTTTTATTCCGTCTCCGATGCACCGGAATTTGGTGTGGGAAATCGGAAAGCCAGTACCATTGCAGAAAGCCTATTCATCGGTTATGCCCCCACACCCAAACTTACCCTCTCCGCACAAAGAAGAAATTCATCTACTACTTTTGGAACCCCTCAAAAATTAATTTCTTCTTTGGGAGATTTTAATTTCTCTGGGCTTTACTCTTTTCAGGTCACTCCATCATTAAGTCTAGCGCCGATTGCGAGTTTTTTAATCGCCTCTAATTTTAATGAATTAGCTCCTTCAGGAACTACGGTGAGCGGAGGAGTGGGAATGGCCTCTACTTTAAGTTTTTTTGGAACCTCAAACCTACCTTTGTTTTTACATGGGAATCTTTTTTATCATACGCCTCAGTTGAGAACTACCAAAGAGGGGAGCTTAGATCCCGAAGCCTATTTCAACTTTAGTCGATATCATACCGTTACTATCGGGCTTGGAGCTGAATTTAAAATTCAAAATTTTATTCCCTTTATGGAATACATTTATACCGTTCATACTAATTCGATATTATCTTTCGGAAAATCACCTTCTAAACTTACTCTGGGAGCCAGAATTACTCCTTTAAACAATAAAAGCTTAGCTATTTTATTCGGCGGAGATATTGCAGTTAATCGCTCGGTGACAGCAGGAGTTCCCTTTTCTCCAGGCTATCAGGTGATTGGACAATTAAGTTATACTTTTGGACTGCACACCACAGAACGAAAACATTATTTTACAACCAAAGATGTAAATGTCGTCGATAGAAAATTTGTGATCAAAAAAAGAATTAACTTTCAAGTAGGCAAAGCAGAAATTGAATCTTCTAGTTATCCACTTCTAAATGAAATCGCAACTGTGATAAACCAAAATGAAGTTAAGAAATTATTAATTACTGGGCATACAGACTCTTCGCATAACGAAGATTATAATCTTCGTCTCTCACTAGCTCGTGCAAACGCCGTAAAAGACTACTTGAGTTCACAGGGGATTAGCCAAGACACATTGGCCACTCAAGGGTTTGGGAAAAGAAAACCCATGGCCTCTAATGCCACTGAAATGGGGCGAAAAGAAAATCGTAGAGTCGAATTTTTTATTTTAGAATAATAACTTCCTGCCGTCGCAAGAAACAAAAAATATAATTAGCCTTAGCGATAAATATTTTGTGGTGAAGGTGTCTGCCAAACCCCTTGGCTGGGATAGCTACTTCCCGACAAGAAAACCTGTTTTATCTCGATGTAAGAGGTTTTTGCGCCACCCATTTCTTCCCAGGGATAGGAGGATGTTTGTCCCTCTACAGTGGGTACTTTACGTGTGTAGCATTGAAGTTTCATTGCGGTGGGCCCTCCATAATTATCGGATCCGCCTCCCCAGCGTAGATAAAACTCCAGGGGTTGATTGGGGTCTGAGCTTCCACTACAAAAACCTTGTAGTATTTTTTGAGGCTCTTTACGGATTCCAATCACATAACGCCCATCACCGTACTGCCCTGTCAAAACAGGGCTTTCTTCTAAGAGCCCTTCTATAGAACTTAAAACCACCGCATGTTGAGAGACTAGCGCTGAAAAGGAGGTTTTACGTATCGAAGCTCCTAATGCAGAGGCTCTTTTTTTAGGAAAAGAAATGAGTTGTTCCCGATTAATATTGGGAGAATAAGATTTTAAAACTGCGGCAATCCCTGTGAAATAAGCTGCGGCATTTGAGGTTCCATTGCTAGATTGGCCATTAGAAAAACTGGCACTGGAGTTTTCTAAAATTATTTCTGGTTTTATTCTCCCATCTACTGTGGGTCCGCTAGCTGAAAATGGAGTGAGATCACCGACCGTAATAACACTTGGATTATCGGCGGGAACCATTATCTCTTGGCCCTTAGTCGCATCCACAAATTCAATGGAATCGACCATTTTTTGAGTTTCATTGTCCTGAATAGGAGCCCGTTCTGGAATTACAACAATTCTTAATTTACTACCGGCCGTAAAATTTCTTTTGCGAGCCTTAACTACAATTCGATAGTAACCCGTTTTATTTTTTGCAAACTCGTATTTAATTCTCTCTCTGGCTAAAAAGGTTTCCCCATCTTGAAGAGCCGGTTTTTTCAAAACTTGTCTTAATTCACTCTTAGCGACCTCTTTATTGTTTTCGTCGTATACATAAAGATCTAGATCCTGCTCAGTTCCCGAATCCTCGGTTTCGGCACTTGCATTCCAGGTTAAAATAATCTGCGCTGGATTTTCATCTAAGCGGCTTTTGAGTCTAAGCTCGGTGCCTCTCTGAAATAGGACTTTATTATCAAAAGATAAAGATTTAGGTGAGCCATTGAAAACATGCCCACCATAGTTTCCAGCAGCATTGATCCAAACAATCCCCGCTTTGGTAGCGTCATTAACGATCGCATTTAAAAATCCTCCACCCTCAAAATTTCCGCAGCATTCGCGATTTTGACTATAAAGAATTAAATCTACCTTTTCTTGAATAGCATATCTTACGGCTCTTCTAAAATTTGTGATTCCATTAGCATTAAGTAAGTAGAATTTAGGGCCCTGAGGATTAGCGCCCGTAATTCCCCATACAATTTGGGCCATTATTTTCCCATGTTCAGTTGCAATTGGGGCTTGTACGTACTCAGGATCTCCTAAATTAAATTGGGTGATCATATCTTTGGGATAGGCCGTAATTAATTGAGTAGATTCTGGAAGTTGTTTTTTCGCGGGATCATAGCCTTCGAAACCATTATCTATAATTGCAATTTTTAATCGGCTAAGTTCAGGACGATATTGGTATCGGTCTAAACCAAAAAAGGCGCGAACCTCTTTTATGTTTTCCAAAACGCTGGCCGCTTTTCCAAGATTTGGAAAATGGGTCAGGGCTAATAATATTAAAAATAAGAAACAGCGATAGGGTTTTAACAATTTGATTACCATTGCCATTGTACCTCTGATTGCATTTTACAGGTCCAATTTCCACGGGCCTCTTGAACTTGCCCCGCGCGGTTGCTCATGGAATAACATCGGAATTCAGCATTCATTTGCCACGCATCTAATGTGTAATTTATTTCACAAGAGGGAACATAAGTAGCTCTGGGGTTAGCTTCGAGTCTAAAAATCCCATTATTTTTATCGGTATTCACCGATATTAAAAAGCTATCGTGCCCTTCATTGGCAATTAAGTTGTAGGTGCGAGATTCAGAGTTAGCGCTTAAATCAATGCGGCCCATTCTTACCGATAAAGTTGCTCCACTATTGGCATCATTAAAAATAATAATCGTTTCACCGAGTTTTTTATCCGCGATACAGGCCACATTGTGCTGACCGACGAAACTTTTTTGAAGGGAGCCGATTTGAAGGTCGGCATGAGCTAAAATAGTAGGCCCTTGATCGTAAGAATAACCATTAGGGTTATCCAGGCCATTATCAGATTGCTTGCCCCCACAAGAGACTACTAAACCCACTATTAGCCATTTAAAGATTCGTTTATACATAAGGTTCCCTGAGTTTGGTTAAAGCAAAGTGGGGGCAATATAGGGGAATTGGGTTTTCTGTCTAGAGGCAAAGTTCGTCACTAATCAGAACACATCAATATCAGGCGTATTAACGGTGACTTAGAATCAGCCTAGTCTTCTGGGCCAATCCATAATCTAATGCCACGCAACATAAATCTTGCTGTGCCATCAAGAAAGAGCTGGATATCCGCTGTCAGCGGTAGTATTCAAGGCAAAGGGTAGATAAAAAGAATCAGAAAATACCTGAAGATTTATTAGTCTTTTTGGGAATTTTTTTTAGGGAGAAAAGTATGAAATTAATGACATGGATGAAAGCAGCATTAGTAGCAGCCGTTTTTATTGTGGCTTCTAACGTTGTTGCCGATCAAATCGATAACGAAGCCATAGAGGCAGCAAAGGTTGCTCCTAGAGGCGTTCTAGTAAAAGTAAACCCAGCTACAAAAACAATTGAAGTTTTTAGAGCTAATCACCTAGATAACAGCATCATTTCAAAAACAGCGATCAACAGCGAGATGAATTCTTCAATTAATGAAATCGAAAAACCAGCAAATAAAATTGCTGAATTCAAAATGTCTAATCAAGAACTTGATAAAGATACCTCTACACAAGCTTGGCACTATAGTTGGTGGGGAGCAAGCTGGAGATGGAATAGCTGGGGCGGATACAACAATTATAATTATAATTGGTACAATCCTTATCGTAATGCCGGTCACTTCAATTACAACTATTCTTATAACTACAGATACAATTATTCATATTCTTATAACAACTGTAATTATGGTTGGTACTACTAGTACAATAAGAAATAGTATTTGAGAGAGCGGGTAACTGCAAAGTTACCCGCTTTTTTTATTTTATCTTAATGGCTTAAAGAGGTTTTTGGCGCGAAGAAGATTTCCCCCATATAGACTTCATCCATTTTTCGATATCTTTAGCCTCTGTGGGAATGTGCTCCGATAAATTTTTAAATCCTTTTTCTGTAACCACAATATCATCTTCAATTCTAATTCCGATGCCACGATATTTAACCGGTACTGTGAGATCATCTAATTGAAAATAAAGACCGGGCTCTACAGTGAGCACCATGCCAGGTAAGAGTTGTCCGTATTTATAATTTTCAGCTCTTGCAGCAGCGCAGTCATGCACATCAATTCCTAGCATGTGACTGACATTATGAAGTGAGTAGCGTTTATAAAATTGATTCTCATCTTTCAGGGCCTCTTCAGCTGTAGTGGAAAGAATACCTACTCTTTCTAACCCTTCAGCCAAAACCTTCATGGCGGCTACATTAGGTGCCATAAAATCGTTTCCAGGCTTTACCTCTTTAAGTCCCGCCTTCTGTGCGGCTAGCACCAATTCATAAATTTCCAGTTGTTCGGTGGTGAATTTTCCACTAATGGGTAGTGTGCGAGTGATATCGGCGGTGTAAAGAGAATTACCTTCAATCCCCGCATCTAAAAGAAGAAGATCTCCCTTTTGAATCTTTCCATTATTTTTATTCCAATGAAGAGTACACGCATGAGCTCCTGAAGCCACAATCGATGAGTAGCCCACGTCATTTCCTTCAACTCTGGCGCGGGTAAAAAAAACTCCTTCTAATTCACGTTCCGATTTAGCCGTTTTTAATCGAGCGATAACATCTTCAAAACCACGTTTTGTAGCATTAATAACTAAGGCAAGTTCTTTGATTTCTGCTTTGTCTTTCAGCAGTCGCATTTCTGAAAGAGTTGCCGCTAGTATTTTATCTTTCTCTAACGGGTCACTTCCGTCTGAATTCATCCAATTTTCTAATTTACTAGAATTTCCTCTCAAGATTCTAAACGGCTTGGAAGAGGTTTTAACCTTTTCTGAAAAATAATATTCCAATTCATTTAAGGATCGGCAATCAGGGATCTGATAAAGATCACGACTTTCAGAAACGCCTAGTCTAGCGCCTTCCCATAATTCTCCTTTCACTCTATCGGTGAAAAAAGTGGCATCTGTTTTTCCGGGATTGGGTTCTACAAATAAAATAGTCTGATGACCTTTATTTTCTGGCGCCAAAATTAGAACGCAATCGGGTTCGAGATTTCCTGTTAAATAAAAAAAATCTGAATTAGCTCTAAATTTATAATGTTGGTCATTTGATCTTACTTTTAAGTGTCCAGTGGGGATAATAAGCCATTCACCTGGGAACTTGGCTGAAAGAGCTTTTCTTCTAGCTCTAAAATATTCGGCATTTTTTAGAGCAGCGACTTGCTTAATGGGCTTGGGCTTCCAGCTTTTCAGCATGAAGGAAATTAAATTGGGCGGTGGTACGGTATCGTGACTACCCTGTTTTTTGTTTTTGGAACTATCAAATGTACTCATTACCGAAGAGTAACCTGATTTATCTTGTTTGCCTATAGCGTGAAGAGAAGAACTGCAAACCTAAGTTTAAATAGCAGCTACCATTTTATGTTTTTTGATGCTTCTTGGAGAGAATTTCAAAAGCCCGACCCACTCTAGAATCTTACAAAGGCCATAGCCCGTATCAATTTCCCACCACTTTACAGAAAATTTGGCTTGGCGAGCGTCTTGGTGATGGTTGTTTTGAAATCCTTCACCCATGACAAAGTAGCCGACAGCTAAATTATTGGTGGAAGAATCTGGAGTTTTAAAGGTGCGGTATCCTTTAGAATGGCCTAGACCATTCACAAGCCAACCTTGAATGGGATGGCTATTCATTCCAATCCAGTAGCAAGCGGCAAAAAGATAGGCATTAAAATAGATAGCGATAAAAGCGGCGATGATCAAATGTAGAACATAAGGCAGGTACCACAATCCATTTCTATTTAACCAATGAATCGGAAAATCTAAGTCCTTCACAATGCGCGTGTAATCTCGATGTTTAGCCCGTAATTTAGTCGTTGTTCTCTCGTAAGCCTTTAGTTGATACCAAAGCAGATGATAAATACCGTGGTTCTGAGGACTGTGAGGATCTAATTTAGTATCGGAGTAAAGATGATGACGACGGTGCATGCAGATCCAAGTTTTTGGCTCAATGCCGGTAAGCCAATTGCCAGTAGCGATTACAAATTTCTTCAAGACAGGATTTAAAATGATGGCCCGATGAGTGAAGGCTCTATGATAGAAAATGGAAATATAGGCCAGAGTTAATTGAAATGTAATAATTAATACTGCAATACAAGCGACGTAATACATACGTTACTACCTCATAAACTAAGCCATGAACCCATATCACTTTCGTAAGGACTATACCTAAAAAGCAGCTATTGGCCAGTCTTTCAAGCCATTTAATGAAATCCTAATATTCTAAGCCTATTTTATAGCCAAGACACTGTCCAATCGATAGGTTTTCCATCTTTGTAAGGCATGACTCCGTGAAACTGTTGGGTTAGACGCTGAAACAGTAGAGGAAGAAAGTATTTGTCCCCTTCCCACATAGGGATCTCAAAACGGAGTAGCCTTTCAATATCGATCCACTCTAAATTACCCTCAGAGTTTTCTGTAAAAGCGGTACCTTCAAACTTGGTAATAACAAAAATAAATACCAACCAATCCTCTCCCTTTTTTCCAAAACCGGGCCAACTAATCGTGCCACGAAGAGCTAATTCGGTGCAGTAGATCCCTGCCTCCTCCAGAATTTCTCGCTTCATGCTAGCCACGATATCCTCATTAGATTCTATTTTTCCACCTAGGCCATTGTATTTTCCAAGATGCTCGTCCTCTGGACGACCATTTCTATGGATTAGTAACACCTTGTTTTCGTCCTCAGAAAGAATGTAACCGAGGGTTCCTAGAATCGGTTGGTAGGGCATTTGACTCTCCTTGTAATTGATTGTTAACAAATCGCTAAGAACAATTAAAGAGATATCAAGAAATAGAATAGAAAGAAAAAAGGTTGGGGTATTCAATTCCTATGACTACAATTTAATTCTTAATACAAGGGGTCTCTATGAAATTAAATTTAAAAAGAGCTATTCTAGCTTTTATTTGGCTAGGACTAGTTCAGAAAGGGTTTGCCGCTATGAGTTTTTATCAGCAATCTGTAGTAGATATCGACGGGAAAAAGGCTGCACTATCGCAATACCAGGGAAAGGTTGCCGTAGTCGTAAACACCGCTTCTCAATGTGGATTCACTCCGCAATATAAAGATCTAGAGGCACTATTTCAGAAATATAAGGACAAGGGTTTGGTCGTATTAGGCTTTCCCAGTAATGATTTTGGGGGACAAGAGCCTGGAACCGATTCAGAGGTAAAAAAGTTTTGCACAATGAAGTTCAAAGTGAGCTTTCCGCTGTTCTCAAAAAATCCTGTTAAAGGAACTGAGAAACAGGAGGTTTATAAATTTTTGACCGAGAAATCGGAAAAAAATCTTCAAGGAGAGGTCGGTTGGAACTTTGAAAAGTTTCTAGTTAATAAAGAGGGTAAAGTGGTAGCACGATTTAAATCTGGAGTGACTCCGCTAGCTTCTGAATTAGAAACTAAAATCGAAGAGTTATTAAAGTAATAATAGAAGTAGCTAATGGGGAGAAATCCCCATTAGGCTACAAAAAAGTAGCGCTAATCAATCTATTAGAGCCTATTAAAAATTCTAGTACTAAATTAAATTCGAAAATTAGAATGTAAAAAGTATTTTTTCAAACCTTTCATCGAGACATATATGAAGTGAAACCAAAGGACTAGTAGGCTACTTTTTCACACTCATATTGAAATAACGTTTCCACTTTTCCAGAACGCCAGAAAATAATCCAGGTATGAGCGAGTCTAAATACAACATGATCTTGAGAAACTTTGAGTTCATAGGCAGCTACGGTTGAAACCCCATTCTGAATATGATTCATTTTCTCAGTGTGTGTGTATCAATAATAAAGGTGGTTCCCTTTCCACAAAGAAATTCTCCGTTTACAGTCTCCTCTTTGAGCCATTCCGCTAATGCAGAATCTGAAAATGCAAATTAAGAAAACCCCCCAATAAATACGAAGCTTAAAAACAATATTACATAAGACCCCCTTGATATTATATGTCCAAATTTTAGTAGCTATTTCAAAGAACGATTCTGTGGATAATAAGTTTTATTCGGTTTAAGTCGAATAAAAATATGCTGCCCCGATAGATCTATAGTAAGTAAAAACTAACGGAAAATCTTAATTTTACCGCGGTCGGTACCACCGGCATCAGCGAGGGGAATTGAAATTACAAAATCGTCGTGAGAATCGGTTTCAATACTACCTCCTAGCCCAAGTACAGTTCTACCCAAAGCGTCTCCATCAGAAGGTCCGTTCACCGTATAGAGCGGGGTTCCTGTGAGGCCACTGTAAACCTTAGCTTGTCCTCGTAATGAACTCCCTCCGCCTCCCCCATCTGATTGAGGAATGCCGATGATAAAATCTTTTCCATTGTCGTTGTTTACATCTCCTGCAAAAGAGATAGAAAAACCCAGATAGTCATTATCATTCGTACCGGTGAGGGTATAAAGCGCAGTGCCTGTGGTACCACTGTAGACAATAACTTCGCCCCTATCGGTTCCGGCACCATTTACAAAGGGGGAGCCGATCATGAAATCTGCTCGACCATCCCCATTAACATCGGAACCTCCTGAAAGTGTGCTTCCGAATTTATCTTGGTCAGCACTGCCAAATTTAGTGTAGAGCACACTTAAATTATCGCCACTATAAATACGCACCTTCCCTCGATCACTACCTGTGCTGTCAGCTAACGGAGCACTAATCATGAAGTCTGGTATGCCGTCATTATTAATATCTCCAGCCCCCGAAACACCAGATCCTAAAAGAGCATTATTTTCACTTCCAGAAATGGTGGCGTAAACACTTCCGTCGACGCCACTATAAACAGTCGCTTGCCCCCGCTGAGTGCCCCCCTGATCAGCAAACGGAACTCCTATAATGAAATCTTCTTTGCCATCGCCATCAACATCTCCCACTTTAGCCACTGCACTTCCTAATTTATCCCCACCTGCAGCTCCAATAATGGAGTAGAGAATAGAACCATCCGCTCCATTGTAAACCGTTACCTTTCCTCGGTCGGTACCGGTGGTGCCATCAAAAAGAGGAATCCCTATAATGAAATCGTCATAACCGTCATTATTCACATCTGCAGTGGTGATAGCGGACCCCAATTCATCACCTGCTGAAGAGGTTCCCGTTATCTCAAATAGAACGTTATTATCTTGGCCACTATAAATAATTATTTTTCCATCGCCAGAATTAAAACCGGGTATTCCCACAATAACATCAGGTTTTCCGTCGTTATCAATATCGCCAGAAGCAAGAGATGATCCAAATTCTTCATTGTTATTAGTCCAAGAGGTGGTTCTTAAAAGTAAACTGCGCAAAGCCTTATTAGCACCTAAAGATCCCGATACCCCAGGGGAAACTAGGGTGAGAATGGCATTTTGGCTTGCAGTACTTTGAATGGTTCCTCCATTTAGTTCCAGTGATGTAGTAGCCACATAATCTAGGTCTGAAAACAAATCTCCATCGGAAACAGTATAATTAAAAATTAAAGAAGAGGTCCCACTCCCAGAGGTATAACTAACGACAGTATCTGTGGTACCTGTTTCTAAAGTTAAAGTAGGCGTCCCGGTGACTGTGACTGCGAGATTAAATAGAACCTGAATAGAAATAGAATCCCCTGGTTCATAAGTGCCGTCGCTGGTGGTGGCTGTGATATTCGAAACCGAGGGGACCGAATCGATCACAATCGCCTTATTGCCTGCTAGTGAATTAGCATCACTAAGAGTCGGCAAGGTAAGCGTGGCCTCATTTCCGTTGCTGTCTTTAATGCTTCCACTATTGAAGGCGAGAGAGCTGGTATCTTTATAATTAAGATCTGCACTGGTATCACCTTGGGCTACAGTATAATTAAACACTAGCGTGTTACTGCCGCTTCCAGAGGTGTAATTGATAACTTCATCTATGGTTCCTGTTTCTAAGGTCAACTGTGGGGTTCCTGTAACGGTAACTGTTTCTCCGAAAATAATTTGAATGGGAATCACACTGCCCACTCCATAAGTGGCATTAGTAACTGTTGAGGTTACTTGAGTCACCTTGGGAACCGAATCTACGACAATATTTTTATTAAATGATAAGGAACCCGTAAGTCCAGGAGTGGCTAAGGTTAGAATGGCATTGTTTAGCCAGCTATCTTTTATCGTCGAGCCGTTTTCAGTGGAGAGTGAATTTGTTCCCACGTAAACTAAATCGGCACTGTTATTCCCTGTAGCCACGGTGTAATTAAAACTCAGAGTATTAGTTCCGGTGCCACTTGAATAATTAACCACCGAATCTACGGTTCCTGTTTCTAATGTGAGTGTGGGAATTCCAGTGACATCGACAGAATTTTCAAAAATAACCTGGATGGAAATAGTCTGCCCATCAGAATAAACTCCATTAGCGTGACTCGAAGTCACATTAGTAATCCGAGCCCCTGTATAAATCACAAGCGCTTTATTCGCGCTTAAAGAGTTAGCCGCTCCAGGAGCAGGTAAGGTATTAGTAGAATTATTAGTCGCTGCATCTTTTATAGTTCCGCCGTTTAGAGCAAGTGAACTCGTGGCCACATAATCTAAATCGGAACTGTATTCACCATGGCTAATGGTATAAGTAAAACTCAAAGTGTCTGTTCCACTTCCCGACGCATAGGAGGCGGTGGCATCGGTGCTTCCCGTTTCTAACGTTAAAGTAGGAGTTCCAGATACCGTTGAAACTGTAACCGCTTCGCTGAATACCACCTGAACTGATACTATTTCTGCTGAAGTAAAGGTTCCATTGGCATTGGAAGAGGTAATACTGGCTACCGTTGCAGAAATATTATCGTGGACGATGGTATCGGATATACATGTACTTTCATTTAAAGCGATGTCTCTAAATTTAACAAAGACGGTAGCTATTGCATTGGTTTGATTCAACACCCATGCCGTTTTACTACTGGAATAGGTTTCCCAATTTCCTCCAGTCGCACACCCCGCTGTGTTGGTGATAAACATCTCCCCAGATCCGACTGCAGATAAAGTTAAATCAACAAGGACCGTATTGGTATGCGTGGATTCGCTATTGATAGCAATGGTCGGAAAGAGGGGACCTTGGGTATCGGTTTCATAGGAGCCAATCGACGTGCAGGCGGAGGTGTTTAAGCTAGTGTCGATAGCTTTAGCGTAGATAGTAGTAATAGCATTAGCGGATAAAGCGGTGGTGGTTTGAGTGTTGCTACCCGCAGAAAGTACTGCAGCAGTAGATATCGACGAGCTGCAGCCCGATTCACTATATAAAGTAACCGTGGCAGCTTCACTCAAAGTATAGGCGACAGAGGGGGTGAGACTTTGTCCTGGAGAGGTGGTGGTCACACTAGCTAATGTGATCGTCGGTAGGGTGAGATCATTGGTGTAGGATCCAATTGAGGTACAGGCGGAGGTATTTAAACTTGTGTCGATGGCCTTCGCATAAATAGTGGTAGTGGCATTAGCGGATAAAGTGGTGGTGGTTTGAGTGTTGCTACCCGCAGAAAGTACTGCAGCAGCAGATATCGACGAGCTGCAGCCCGATTCGCTATATAAAGTAACCGTAGCAGTTTCACTCAAAGTAAAGGCGACAGACGGAGTGAGAGTTTGTCCTGGAGAGGTGGTGGTCACACTAGCTAATGTGATCGTCGGTAGGGTGAGATCATTGGTGTAGGATCCAATCGAGGTGCAGGAGGAGGTATTGGAAACTCCGTCAACCGCCTTCGCATAAATAGTGGTAGTGGCATTAGCGGATAAAGCGGTGGTGGTCTGAGTATTACTACCTG
>SHZA01000062.1 GCA_009692515.1 Bdellovibrionales bacterium | reverse complement strand
GTATTTAAAAAAGCTAAAAACCATTAAAAAACTCGAACTTGCTAAACTTTTAAATCAAAACCCAATCTAAAACCCTTTCAATCTCCTCCAAATAACAAAAACCCCCGCCGAACCTTAAAAACTATTTTGAAAAATACACCGTAGGTAGACAACTCATGAATTTTAATGAACTTGACCTCCGTCCCCCATGATTTTTCCGTCGAGAAGGGGGATGATTCTATCGGCTAGATTTAATACTCTTGGGTCATGAGAGGAGAATACAAAGGCCGTTCCGTTTGTTTTATTTAAATTTCGGAATAGCTCAAGAAGTTTTTCCGCTGTCCTTGCATCTAGATTAGCCGTCGGTTCATCAGCGAAAATAATTTTCGGTCCCGTCACCATCGCCCTAGCCACCGCCACTCTCTGTTGCTGTCCACCCGAAATTTCTCCAGGCATTCTATTCTCTACTTCCTCCAATCCCACCTCCCTCAACATAGCCCTTGCTTTCCTCACCCTCTCACTCTGCACCACACCCTTTAAAGCTAATGGATACTCCACATTTTCTAACACCGTTAATACCGGAAATAGATTGTATGACTGAAAAATGAAACCCACCTGACTACGTCTTAACTCTAACACCGCCTCTGAACTCATCTCATTTAGAGATTTTTCAAAAAGCAAAACCTCTCCCTCCGAAAAATCATCCAAACCTGCCGCTATATTCAGCGCCGTCGTTTTCCCCGATCCCGACGGTCCCGATAAGGCTACAAATTCCCCCTCCTTCACCAAAAAACTTAATCCGTGAATTCCTACATTGTCAGAATTATAAATTTTACTTACCTCTTTAAATTCAAGAATATTCATTAATAACTCCTTAATGCTTTCATCGGCGTTAGTCTTCCCGCATGTCTTGCTGGGAAAAAAGAGACCACCAACGCCAATCCCATAATAACTCCACTTACGACTAAGCTATTCATAACTCTCACCACCGGATAACTCACCGTCTGAACAATAGCCCCCTGAACCACAAAGTCCTTTGAAGTCAGCCATCGTAAATCAAATCCCACTTGATTAAAAAATACTGTCAATAAAACACCGAATAAATTTCCCACCAAAACTCCCACCACCGTTAAAAGTAATGTCTCCACCACCACCATCTTAATCACATCCCTTCTCGCAGTTCCAATCGCTAACATCACTCCAAACTCTCTCGTTCTCTCCATAATGCTCATCAATATAGAGTTAGCAATTCCAAGCGCTGCCACCCCCAGGATCAAAAACATCAAAAGTCGATTTACCGCCCTATCCAATTCAATCATTGCCACCACCGGCCGTTGTAATTCCTTCCAAGACAACATCTGAATTTTGGAATCCCCCTTGAAAAAACCATTAAAGTAGTTCCTTATCCCCCCCACTAAATCATCATTCCTTAATACCACTGCAACTTGGTGGACACTATCTTTAGGCAAGCTAATAAGACCTCTCCCCTCCTCCAACTGAATAAAAGCCAACGACCTATCTGCATCTGAATTGGTATCAAAAATGCCAGTTACAAAGAAAAGTTCATTCCCCACAGATCCATCAACTCCCTGGGTTAATAATACAATCTTAGAACCTATCTCTGCACTCAAAGTCGCAGCAACTTTCGATCCCAATACAATTGACCTTGGCTTCATTTCTAAAAAAAAAGTTCCACTCACTATTTTTTTTGCAAACTGAGTCACTTGAGACTCCTCTTCTGGCTTCACCCCCATCACACCCACAGTAGTCGATCCTCGCGCCGAGGATGCTAAACCTGAAAACACCACCCTCTCACTCACAGCCACGACACCTGATTGATCCCTCAGCCACCGCCTAATGCGACCTACATCGCCAATAAACAAATGGGTTGCATTATTCTCCTCAAATGTCTTAGCCGAAATAGCAAGATGCCCACTATGGTACTTGATCACATTTTGGATAAGTTGATCATGAAAGGAGTCATAATAGTTCCTTAAAAAAACTAACGACATCACACCAAGCCCAATAGCATTAACGGTAATAAAAGTTCGTCGCCTGTTTCTCCACATGTTTTTCCAGCAAAGTTTAAAAAAATAAATATTCATAAATCTTTCTCTTTCTTTGTGGTTTTTCTTTCTACAGTAAATCTTTCATCGACCATCCCTCGCTAAGGTTCAAAGACTTTTGAGAGGAAATTCTTAGTCTCTCTTTTTCAAACCAATGAGCCTCAATTTTTCTATCAAAAACAACCTTTTCATAGGTCACAACCGTTTCATCTTTAGGAGCATCCACACTTTTTATTTTCATAACAGTGGGAATCACTCTGTCATCCATTTTTTTAAACTTAGAAAGCAAAAGAGTTCTTACTAACTTTCCTTTTTCATCGTAATACTCTTCCTTAACAGGAAGATTATCTAAAGTTCTTGCCCAATACCTAATCTTCCCCCAAACCACCGGAGCATTTAATTTGGGATAACATTCGATCAGATTAACTTTATCTTTTCCCAGCTTTTCAAGCCCGAGCCATCGATGCGTATAATCTGTTGAAAGGGAACTCAACTTCATCAAATCATCATTGGTAAAATCGCTTCCCATCCAAGACTGCAACATCACAGAGGTGGGAACGCGAACATTCTGGTCTGTCTTTGGGAAAAAATTCCACATCTGATTCTCCAATCGAAGCGATGCAATCCCCAGCTCCTTCGCAGGAGATAAAATAGACACCAGTGATTTGTCTTTACCCTGAGTCCATGACCTCAACTTTAATTCCCTCTGATAAGCCTCATGGTTAATCTTCATCGTCATTACGATTTGGGTCGTCTGCCCCCTTAACAAAAGCTCCCCTTTTTCTACAATACTAGTGGGGTCCACCTTGGCTCCCCATGCTGCCAACGAGACCCATCCCATAATCCCTAAAAACCTTTTCATGTTTACCCCCCAAAAAAGAACACTAATGAATAGCCCCAAAAAACCCAGCTCAAATTCTGTGCCGTAACTAGGGGACGGAGGCGACCCCCTATTTGTGACAGCAACAAGTTAGTAATCATTATAAATTATTGAATTTATTACCTTTAAATAATAAAAAAAAACTTACAGTAAGATTTAATAATGGCTCCAAACCCCCTATTATTACGCATTGCATTACAAGTTATTTTTTGGTACAAATCGCTCACTATTTGGAGGTACTCATGGCTTCATTCACGGCACTAAGAACCTATTTTCTTCTCATTAGTCTTATTTCCATAAGGGCCGCTGCCTTTGAAACCCTATACTCTAAACTTCCAGTTCCTTCCGAATGTAATTCCGATTATCAAAAAGGTAGCGACCTGCTAGCCCAGCTCACATCCCAGGGTTTTGATCTAGGAGATCACAACAAAACAATAGCTCAATTAGATATCGCTCTAGCCTCTTATCAAGAAAATAACCCCTGTCGTTTTTATTTCTCCGTTGGAATGTTTGATGCCCAAGGATTATTACAACAAATGGCAACTCTTGAATATTTTCTTGAGTTGGACCAATTTAAAAATCTCAGCTCCCTCCAAAACTTAAATGGCATCAAGCAAGTTTATCGATCCCGATTTCAAAAGGTAGGTTTAGATAAAAATTTAATAGATTCATTAGAAACAAACCTTTCAATGCGCAAAGAATCGATCTCTAGATTAACCTCTAATTTAAATTCCATTGCTGAGCAAAAAAATGAAGCGGTATTTTTGGGACGCTTTGTTTTTATCGGAAACTCCTTCTCTGTCATGACTCTTTATGATTATGTTTTCGATCGTAATGGACTAGTTAAACAAGGACCAAATGGGCAAGAATTAATCGAAGATGGAACCTACCCCAAAATAGCAAAGGCCAACTTTGAGAGGGCTGTTAATTTAGCTAAAGAATATTTAGAGTGGAGACCGAGTCTTTTTTTTGGAGAAGATAGTTTTTGGCGGGGTTCCTGGTGGAGATATTTTGGTTCTCCTTATGAAAAATCACTTCGAGAGGTCAAGCAAGAGGGCTATGACAAATTATTTCTAACCCATGTCTCCTTTGCAAAAAAACTTCACTTAGTGACCAGCGAATATCATAAAATTTATGCCCTTATGTTAGCCAAAGAAAGGGCCACCTTAGCAAGAGAACTCGAGACTTACGAAAAAACCTATAAATACCGATGGGCCCCAGTGTTAATTCCAGTGGGGATGTATGCAGGTTCAGCACTACTCATTAAAAGCACCTGGTTTCTGGCCTTACCTGCCGAGACGGCTTCATTTACCTTTGTAGGTGGAACTCTGGCTACAGGAGCCAATGCTTCTGCCGCAATTAGTTTACTCACTCTCTCAAGCTATGCTTCAATGGGGACAAGAGCCGCTTATTTAGATTATCGAAGTAGAAAAACCAACAACCTTCCTTTTCACGTCTCTGATGCTCTTGATTATATTGTCGGAGCCACCTACCAATCGTTTCCGTTAGCTGCCATCATGCCCGTAATGGTGGGGAGTTCTGTTTACAGTGCTCATGAAGCTCTCATTGCCGCTAAAAGTTTATTGAGTGCTACACTCAGCGCAGGAAACACCATTCAAACTTTAGGTTTTCAGGGCTCTTTACAAGCGACAAAAAGCTATCTCATTCAACTTCCCGGAAAAATGGTAGGCCTTCCTCAATTTGTAGCAAGAAAATGGCTAGAGTCTTGGTACAAAAACCCTAAGATCCTTTTAAGTAATTATGGTGCCGATATTTTAATGACCCTAATTTATGACTGCGGTTATCGTCAGATGAACTTAGAAGGCAAAGATGTTTGCTACTGGAAAGACGAAGGAGGAGTTCATTTTAACTCTCAATTTCTTTACTCCATATCTTCGACAGTCATTGTGGGTGGCATCTCCAAACCTGTGACGCTCATTCCTTCTTTTGGACTTCGCTGGGTAACCTATCGAGGAGTGACTCTTCTTAGTGGAGTCATCAGTCAACTACTAGTAAATGGCGCAATCGATTCTAAAAGAATTGCCTTTGATCAGGTTTATGGCGCGGGACCCTCCAGTGTTAAAGGAGAATTTGAAAGATACCTCCGAATGAGTGATTGGGTTCAGCGTCGTTCTGGAACAGAACAAACCATTCTGTTAATAGCTCTTCGAGCCCTGATCCTTTCACCTTTGGAATCTCCCATTAAAATTTACTTTTTAGACCGCTTCGTAAAAGGACAATTGAAACCTATTGAGGAGCTAAAAAATATTTTAAAAGATGTCGTCTATTTAAGTATTGATGACTTTGATGATTCCATGGTGGAAGAGGCCCTAGAAATTCTTAAAAATGAAAAAGAGGTTATCGAAGCGATAACCTCCTCTTTAAAACCATCTCACTAATAATAATTAATAGTCTTCTACTTCGATAAGCTCTTCATCTTCTCGTAAACGGTAGACTAAAGCGGTCTCAATAGTTTTCGGCTTAAAGGCCTTTTTAAGTTCATTATAAACCAAATCGGGATCGAAATCTTTGCAGCTATAACAATCAAAGGTGAAAAAAGGATGAAAAATACGGCGTTGAATGCCTCTTGGTTTTGGCTTTCCGTCCTTTTGTCCTTTTGGAAATGTATGAATACTGATGTGACTAGTGGCAATAATCGTAGTCCCAGTAATTCCGATATCTGGATGATCCTCAGGTCTTACTTTATACACAATAGGCAAACCCATTCTGTGCATTCCAATTTTATCTGGCAAAGTTTTTAGAAAAGAATAAACAACATCAAAAGACATCAGCGCTTTCTTGTCGCAATCAAATCCAGAGCACATTAAATGGGGCCAACCACGATAATTCTGACTCATTATTTCTCTCCCTCAAAAACACACAATCGAGTTCCAACTAATATTTTAAGTTTTACCCTCTTATTTAAGTTTTGCAATTAACAATCTTCATTCCAAATAGATTTTTTTACCTTTTTAGCCAGATCTTTTATTCGTAGACTCTAGCCCTTTTTGGAGTTACCAAACTCAAGTGGACCCCTACTTTTCAACAGACCCCAACCTGCTCTACTTTAATTCGGCTAATCTCTCGATTTGTCCTCGTAGTGTGGTTCAAGCCATTAATAACTATCAACTGGAATTTGAACAAAACCCGACTGAGGGGTTAAAAACTTCCTGGACTAAACTTTGGGAAGTTCAGAGCTTATTAGCTTTATTTTTAGGGGCCGACCCTAAGGACATTTTTTTAAAAGCTAATATGACCGAGGCCATGAATACTTTTATTCTAGGATACCCTTTAAAAACAGATGATGAAATTTTAGTAGGTGAATTAGAATATGGGGCCATTGCTAATATCTGTCGGTATCGGGCCGAGCGAGATTGCCTAAAGCTTAGGGTTTTACAGCTTCCTCAAAGTCAAATAGCATTCTCTGCCATCACACAAGAAAAACTAGAACGAGAAATTGTATCTCAGATTTCATCCGAAACTAAAATGATTGTGCTAAGCCATGTGATCGCCAGTACTGGATTAAAAATACCTATCGAAAAAATAGCAGCCGTCACAAGAAAACGAAAAATAGCGCTAATCATTGATGGGGCTTATGTGGCCGGAGCCATGCCCCTAAATTTCAAAGAATTGGGTGACATTGATTTCTATGCTTGCAGTCTTTATAAATGGTTACTGGGACCCAAGGGCACTGCCTTTGGGTGGGTGAATCCGATTCATCAAGAGACGCTAATTCCGCTACAAGCCGGATGGACCACATTTGATTCTTCTGGCCATTTAGCGCAATTCGGTGGGGGAAGTCGATTTCAACAAAAGTTTCAGCCTTTGGGATGTCGCGATTTTTCCCCCTTTTTTGCTATCAAAGAGCTCTTAGTTTTTTGGAATGCCATAGGAACTCAAAATATTCAAAATCGAATTGCCACCTTAAATTATTTTTTTCAACAGGAAGTAAAAAGAGAACTAGGATGGCATTCTCTACTGCCCGAAGATCCTAAACTACGTGGCCCAATGACCGTCTTTAGAATTCCAGACAAACTCCAGCCCCAGGGAGCGCAACTTGCAGCCTTACTATTATCTCAACTGGATATTCAGCTCCACTTTACCCCCTTAAAAACTGGCTGGTATGGGGTCTTCTCGGCCCATATTTATAATTCTGAAGAGCAGATAACGATCGCAATTAAACGTCTTAAAAATAAATTTTATAACTAATATCAAATCTTAATTTTTTATTATCCCAAAACGTTTGGCAATAATATCTTCAAAACTCTTAATCGGATAGGCACCCCGCAAAGTGACCCCAGCCACGACAAAACCAGGCGTTCCACTGATATTATATTTTTTGGCCTCGGCCTGATCAGATTCAATGTTCTTTTTGACCTGCGGCGACTCCATATCTTTTTTTACCTGCTCAACATTTGCCCCAACTTTTTTAACCACCGCATCTAAAAAGGCTTCGCCGCCACTTAAGCCTTCCTGATTTTTGAAAATCTCATTATGAAATGCATAAGCTTTTTTTCCACTATGCAAAGCAATAGCTTCAAATCTTTTTGCAGTGGGTAATGCCATGGAATGAAAAGGAAGAGGCAAATGCTTAAACATAAAAACCATTTTGTCCCCGTATTTTTTTCTTAGCTCCTCTACTGTTTCATAGCCCTGCTTACAATAGGGGCATTGAAAATCTGAATATGCGATCACCTTTATTTTGGCGTTACGAGTGCCCAAGACAGGTCTATTACTGTTAAATTCGGGTGTCTTGGGATTCTTAAATTCCTCCTCCTGCTGTGTTTGCTCGGCTTTAGCCTCCATATAACGCATAAATTCTTGGTCATTTTGAGGCATTCCTTCGGCACAAACTAATTGCCCCATCAATAACGCGGTAATCATCAAAACAAATTTCATCGAGAGCTCCTTTTAGAAAGAAATTAGTGTTAAGAATACCAAATAAGTTAAGTATTAGATAGGGAGTCCACATGGAAACTAAATCTCAAGGCTACCTTCATGGCTACACCGCAGAAGAACAAAATCGCTTATACCAACAAGCAAATTTTCTTGAAACCTCAGTATTTGAGTCTATCGATTTTTCAAAATCGAAAAGACTTCTTGAAGTAGCATGTGGTGTGGGGGCCCAGACAGAAATTCTTTTAAAACGTTTCCCTCAAATTAAAATCGATGGCATTGATGCTTCACAGGAACAGATTCGCACCGCAAAAAACCATCTAAAAAGCTCGATTGATAATGGCCAAGTGACTTTAACATTGGGAAATGCAGGTCAACTTCCCTATCAAGATCATGCGTTCGATTCTAGTTTTGTTTGTTGGTTTTTAGAACATGTGGATCGACCCATTGAAATTTTAAAGGAGATTCGACGAGTTTTAGAGCCTCGAGGCATTATTTATTGTACCGAGGTCTTAAATGCCACATTTTTTTTGCACCCCTACAGTCCGGCAACACTCCAATACTGGTTTCATTTTAATGATCACCAATGGAACTTGGGGGGTGACCCTTTTGTCGGTGCCAAATTAGGAAACTATCTAACTGAGGCTGGATTTACCGAGGTCACCACAGAGGCAAAAATACATCACTTTGATAATCGCCATCCAAAAATGAGAAAACAGATGCTCGACTATTGGACCCAACTTCTTTTAAGTGGAACTGCGCAGCTTTTAGAGTCTCAGAAAGTGTCGGAGGAGCTCGTCATGCAAATGAGAGAGGAATTAGAACTTTTGAAACTTGCAGCAGATTCAGTTTTCTTTTACTCGGCAATTCAAGCTCGGGCTTTGGCCTGATAACAATAGATAACACTTAATGAACCGATCTATCTAAGAATCCTACCCAGACAACACTCAGCGCAGTATAAATTCACATATGCAAATAAAATTACGTGTCACTATTGGATTGATTTTTATTTCTACTAATCTGGCCTTCGGGAATATTTTTTCCTATTCTCTAATAGGACTTCCTAAAGAGGCGCGCAGTTGTCACATTCAGGCCAAATCTGTTGCATCTCATTTCGAAGAGCAAACAAAAACAAAAGTGGCTCATATTGAATGTACTAAAGAAACTCTTACCCAAGTTGACTTTCTAATCGAGTATGAAGCCTCTGTAGAACTACAGTTTACATCAACCGATTACTCATTTGATGGGGTTTATCAAAGAGGTCGCTACGCAGAAAAAGAGATTTGCGATGAAAACCTAACTAAACAAACTCATATTTTTGAATTGGCGACGGGTCTAAAATCTCTATTCTCCTATTGTTCACACTCTGAATTTAATAACAAGAAACCATGGGCAATTATCATTACAGGGCTGGGAAAATCTTTATTACTGCCCACTCTCGGAGGCTATACTTTTTACACGGCACCTAAAAGCATCGCCTACATTGATATTTTTCAGGGGTTAAAAAAGGCCTTAGAAAAAAATGGAGCCATTCTCTCAGATCTAATTTTCACCAGTTCACTTGTTAATGGCGATGCTAATATCCATTATTATGCAAAAAAACGTCAAACATTTGTCCTGGAACACATAACTAAAACTCCTAAGCTAGAACAGTGTTTAGCACAGGCTGAAGAGGCCAAATCCTTCCTGAATTCAAGTTTGAATCCTCCCTTTACCATTTATTGTGGAGGGCCGATATTTGGGGAGTTTGAATTAAACTTAGGATTTGTTAATGATCATGCTATCTCTTGGAAAAATTCTATTGAAGAGTTCGTTACTTTTGATGAGTGCCAATCTCATAGGGACGAAGTGCTATCCCATTATAGTGGTAGTACTCTCAATAAATTACTAGGTGGATTTTGCTCTCGCAATTATGAAAATCGAAAGTATCAGGTTGTTCTTTTGAGAGACCCTAGATAATTAGTATCCTTATAGCTGTAGAATTCAATAGGATTAGGAAGGCCTCCAAAGAAATAACACTTCGCAACATAAAAGAGGCCTCAAGAATTACTCTAGCCATTTGGACTTCCTATTAGTATAAAGTGGTTATGGGCTTAAAAACACTTGTAACTACCGGACTTTTTTTTATTTCTACTAATATCGCATTTGGAACTATTTATACCTATGCTTTAAAAGGGCATCCCAAAGAAAAGACCAACTGCTACACTCAAGCAAAATCGCTTATTAGTTATTTTGAAGCCGAAACTAAGGTGAAGATTCTTCACATCGAATGTACGAAAGAGACCGCTAGCGGATTTGATTTTGTCATCGAATATGAATCGAATCAAAAACTAGACTTTACCTCTACCGACTATGAAATGACTACTCCTTATCAAACAGGCCGTTACCATGACAAAGAAATGTGCGAACAAAACCTTCCTAAACAAATTAGTATTTTTCAGGAAGCCACTAAGTTAAAACCCATCTTCAGTTACTGTCGGCTTCATGAAAAATTTTCAAGTACGATTCCTGGCCAATCCCTCAAAATTAGAAATGCAAAACTTTGGGAACCCATTATTACAGCGGTCGGAAGATCAATTGTAAAACCAATATTGAGTGGATATCTATATGGTAGTAAGCCCATTAACATGACCGATATTGAGCTTTTTGATAGTCTGAAATCGGCAATGGAGAGAAATGGGGCAATTCTTGCTGATTTGGTTTTTGATGATTCCTTCATTTTAGGAGAGACAAGCATCCATTATTTCAGTAGTTCCATTAAATCCATTCACATGGAACATGTGACTAGAACGCCTAAAGCAGACCAATGTTTATCTCAAGCTGAAGAGGCCAAATCTTGGTTAAGTTTAATTAATAATCCTCCCTTTGCAATTTATTGTGGCTCTCCTCAATTTGGGCAACCAGAGTTCAGCCTAAATATTGGCTTTATCAATAATGGATCTATCTCTGCTAACAATGCAATTGATGAATTCGATACCTTTCAAGATTGTGAAATCCATAAAGCAGAGGTCGTCCAAAACAACGCCGGCAGCTCTCTAAAGTTATTATTAGGTGGCCTTTGCACCTATGACGAAAATACACACAAATACATAGTGCGTCTTTTTAGCCAAGAAAAATAATAAACCGCTTAAAAGGTGACACAGGTATTGTTTATTTAATTCACTCCAGAAAGTAAGCTGCTATTTAT
>SHZA01000061.1 GCA_009692515.1 Bdellovibrionales bacterium | reverse complement strand
AACCTACCGTTAAGCGAGTTTCATCTTGCGATAGAAACTTCAGAACGGCCGATTTTCCAAAAACTGACGAATAACCGACATGAAGCGGTGATACTAGTAAAGATTATTGAGCGTGGCAAGGCGAAGACCTAAGATTTATTTTGTTGAAAAAAGAGATGCTAAATAGAATCGATTCTAAGCATGGCACCGATCACATTCGCACATCGCGTTAATTGTAGGATTATCTATAGGATTATCTATAGGGTATTTGCCTATAACCAAAATGTGAACTCCAAGGGCCTGTGCCCTCACTTTAAGAAACGGTCTGTGACCTTCACAGTATTTTTATTGAGACGGGCGTTTAAGATTCGATCTGTTTGCAGATGGCATCCCAAAGATCGAGCCTTACCTGAAGAGAATTCCTGGCGTTTTGTAACGCCTCCTCTTTTTTTATTTTACATTCACCACAGGCTTTATTGAGCATCGATATTGCCATCGGGCCATGCTTATCGCCATCGAGTTCAATATGTCGATTTAGATAATAGTTCAGGACAGAATAGTTGATATTAAATTTTTCAGCGGTTTTCTCGAGGATTTTAAGAAAGAGAGATGGAAGCAGATCTTCCCTACCTAATGTGAAAACTGCTGCAAGGGTGTGTAAAGCTCCCGTCTGCGCGAGTTTTACAGTTTGAGTTACAAAGGGAATAATGCACGGGGGGGCATTGGCTTTAATCAGAGACTCTTCAAAAGAGCTGCCTTTGGATAGTAAAATAATAAATTCATCGATCGACTGGGTATCTGCGTGCATCTCTTGCATGGCTTTAAGATAAAGTTCGAAATGGCTAAGATAACCGCCTTTATGATCTTCATCACTTTCTTCGGCCAGTACAATTTCGTTGATAAGCCTGCGGGTAAGGGGATCGGGAGAGGGGATCCATGGAATTTCCACACAGGTGAGTTTGATTTGGAGCGCCTTTAAAAGGGACTGAAAATCCCAAACACACCACACATGGTGCTGCATAAAAATGGAGATCGCTTCCGGGGAATCAAGTAGCCGGTAAAGCCTGTGGTGAACTAATTGGTGTCGTAGTAATTCCAATTGGGAGTCATTGTTCCAGTTCATTGTCATCCTCAACGAGAAAATTAAAGCCTATAATAGTAATAATCGAACTTAGAGGTCAATTTCAAGCAGGTACAGGCCTTTTTTAAACCTCTGTAAGTGAGTCTAATTTAAATTTTTCTGTCGCACTTTTTTCCGTTTTGTCTTGATAAGCTGCCGTTAACCGAGGTCTCATCTTCTGATAGAAACTTCCGAAGGTGCCATTTTCTAAGGACTGACGAATATCGGACATGAAGCGGTGATAGTAGGACAGATTATGGATCGTAGCAAGACGAAGACCTAGGATCTCTTTTGTTGAAAAAAGATGTCGTAAATAGGCGCGACTATAATGTTTGCAACACTCACATTCGCAGGTGGCATCAATCGGGCGATTATCTTTAGCGTGGGAACTATTTCTGATGTTTAAAAGTCCATCGTGAGTAAAGAATCCTCCGTTACGTGCATTGCGCGTCGGCAGTACACAATCAAACATGTCGATGCCACAATTGACCGCCTCTAAAATATCTCTCGGCGTTCCTACTCCCATTAGATAATGCGGAAGTTTTGGAGGAAGTTTCGGTGCGATTTCAGAAAGGACATGGACCATCTCTGCATGAGGTTCCCCCACACTTAAACCTCCCACGGCTAGGCCATCAATCGGTAGGTTTAAAGTGAGTTCTAAGCTTTCAAGTCTTAAAGGAACGGAGGTTCCCCCTTGAATGATCCCAAATATTTTCTGGTAAGGATGCGGAGGGACTTCAAAAAAACGTTTTCCCCAGAGAATACTTCTGTGAACTGCTTCACGAAGAACCTTTTCGGTATTAGGAAGGGCGACACACTCGTCAAAAAGCATGGCAATATCTGAGCCGATGGTTTGCTGTATTTGGCAGGAGAGCTCGGGAGTTAAAAAGATAGTATCCCCATTTAAGTGGGATTGAAACTTCACCCCTTCGTCGGTGACCTTTTTTAGTTTTCCTAAACTAAAAACCTGGAAGCCCCCACTATCGGTCAGGATCGGCTTATCCCAATTCATAAAGGGGTGTAGGCCATTAAAAAGTTTCAAGATTTCAGGGCCGGGTCTTAGGTAAAGGTGGTAGGTATTTCCTAAGATGATTTGACTGCCGATGCTTTTGAGTTCGGGGGAGCTCATTGTTTTTACGGCACCGACCGTTCCTACCGGCATGAACACAGGGGTTTCGACGATGCCGTGTTCTAAAGTCAGCCGACCTCGTCTGGCAAATCCCTCTGTTTTTAAAATTTCAAAATGGGAGATCGTTTTTGTCATCTGTGATTCTATCTTTAGGCTCCTCATTGTTTTTACGCAAGTGAGTTTAGAAAAAGATTTTTGAAGTTTAGTTTTTTGTATTAGGAGTGGGAGCTTTTCTGTACAGTATTAATTCATGGCACAAATCATCCCTATTCCCGCAGTTAATACAGCAGTCTTTAATGAGAATAATGAAATTCTGTTAACCAGAAGATCTTCTAAGATTAGAGAACCGGGCAAATGGTGCTTGCCTGGAGGACATTTAGAGGTTGGAGAACTTTGGTTAGAGGGCGCAGATCGAGAAACTAAAGAGGAGATTGGGATTAAGGTAATTGAGTCGATTCTTTGTGGGATTTATTCGGACCCGAATCTTACGGTTACTAAAGAGGTCTTGATTCCAGAAGGATATCATGGGCAGTTTGTAGTCGCTCTCTTTAAAGTCTTATCTTATGCTGGTGAGATCGTTCCTAATGAGGAGGTCGATGATTGGGATTGGTTTGCGATAGATAATTTACCAGATCCCATTTTAAAATCACACCCGGTGAGAGTGCATGATGCTTTTCACTTTAATGGAACCGTATTTGTTCGTTAGGAGAATGTATGGAATTGTGGCAACAACGACCCCGACCCCGACCTGTAGTTTCAGCAGTGATTATTAATAAGGATAAAAAAATTCTTTTAACTTTAAGATCCGATAAAGTTTGTTGGGCTGGACAGTGGTGTTTACCTGGCGGCCATTTAAAGGGAGGGCAAGATTGGTCCACCGCTTGTCGTGAAGAGGTCCAAGAGGAAACGGGTTTAGAGGTTGTAAAAGCAGAATTAGTGGGTATCTATTCGGATCCCAAATTTAATCAATTATGGGAGGCTAAAGAGGAAAAAACTGTAAGCTTCGTGGCTGCATCCTTTTTAATTAGAGAGTTTCGTGGAGAGACTAAAATCACCGATGAGGTGGCGGCTTTGGATTGGTTTTCGTGGGAGGCATTGCCGGAACCGCTCATTGCAAGTGAGCGAATAAAAATTGGGGATGCGTTGGCGTTTCAGGGGCAGGTATTTGTCCGCTAATCGGTAAATCTTTTTTAGGAAATCTCTGGGGACCGAATGTCGGTTTTTTCTTTGAGAATAGTAAATGACAGAAGAATAAAAAGAATAGCTCCTGCCGCGGTTCCAAAGAGTTGTGCGAGTTGTAGTTTATGAAGGGCCCATTCGATAGGGGCCTTACAGTTAAGAGCCATTTCAATGGGAGGGGTAAAGTACCAAGCAATCGCTTTAGGAGCGAGCCAAGAGGTGGTGATGCCGCCTAGGATACTCCCAATAGCGGCCATTCGAATTGTTTTCCTCATTAGGAGATTCCTTTAAAAGAGTAAAGAACGCTTTTCTAACATAAAAAAAGTTAAGGAGCCCACCGATAAGCCGGATTCTGTCAGAGTTTCCTCTTGGCCATCATTCGTCTAGCTCTAGTGTTGCCACTAGAGTCTGGCGGTCTACCTGGAAGTCATTTGAGCAAGCAGCCCAAAGTTCCCGAGTGTGACCTCAAGAAACGCTTCGCTGTTTGACCTTGCACCCCGTAGAGCTTGCCTGTTTTCACTACAGCAGCTTTAGCCATTGCTGGCCTACCTTTTCACTTTGCCAAGGTGAGAAGTATCGCTCTGTACTTCCTTTCTGTTGCGCTGGTCCGCAGTTTTTACACTGGACGGGCGTTACCCGCTACGGTGCTTTGGGGTGTCCGGACTTTCCTCGGGTGTAAAAACTACACACGCGATAGCCTAGTGCGACTCCTTAATTACCCCCTTATACCTTTATTTTCGTTAAACCCTAAAATAAAAAGGTAGCCTAACGGCATGAATAACTAAGGGGATTAATAAGGGGACTAATAGGGGGACGGAGTAATAGGGGGACGGCGGAGTAATAGGGGGACGGAGGTGTTTTTACCCTCAGAATGAACTTGCACATCGGAGGGGCATTAGATGGTTTAAATTGAGGTTCAAAACGATAAAATTCTTTAAGTATTTCTATCTTTTACGTTGACTAACGGAGGAGAACTTTTAATCTTTGAGGTCTAAAAAGGGGATGTAATGACAATTCAAAAAGGGCTACAGTACACCAAAGAACATGAGTGGATTTTAATCGAGGAAAACGTTGCGACGATTGGAATTACAGATTTTGCTCAGGAATCTTTGGGGGATATTACTTATGTGCAGCTTCCCAAAGAGGGAGAGACGATTCGAAAAAACGATACCTTTGGAGTCGTTGAATCGGTGAAGGCGGTGAGTGACCTTTATGCCCCCATCTCTGGCAGAGTAGTCGAGGTAAATCATCCTTTATTAGAGGCTCCAGAGATCATAAATGAGGACCCTTATAATGAAGGCTGGATGCTTAAGGTGGAAATGGACGAAATGGGTGACCGAGAAGATTTAATGTCCTCAGATGATTACAAAGATTATGTGGAAGAGAATTCCTAAAAAAGGCTTTTTTTGACCTCTTATAAAAACAATCGATCCCTTCAAAAAATAGCAGGGTGGGGAGAACAGTCGAGCTCCTATTCTCATTGGACAACCACATTTTCTGACCAATGGTATTTAGTCTCCTTATTTATCTTAGCAGCATTTCATCTGATTTTATCTGGCCTTCTACCTCCAACTGAGGATGAACTATATTATTGGACGTGGGCTAAAAATCTTCAGTTAAGTTATTATGATCACCCTCCCTTAGTGGCCGTTCTAATTAGAATTTCAATCTCTATTTTTGGAGATAATATTTTTGGGATCAGATTTTTTGCTACTGGGTTCCAATTTATTATTTTTTTTCTTATAGGCAGAATTAGCCCCGGGAAAAAGGTTTTGGGATTAGTTTTGTTGACACCGGTAGTACTTTTCGGGTCGGTTTTAATGACTCCAGATGTGCCATTTTTACTTTTTTGGACTCTATATTTATTTTGGTTGGTTTCTATAAATAAATCATTTTCACAGTGGGGAGACGATCCGGTTTCAAGAGTTTATCGTCCTTCTCCAATCTATTGGGAGCAGTGGCTTTGGGGAGGTATTTTATTAGGGTTGGGATTGCTGAGTAAATACACCATGGTTCTCGCCATCCCCTGTAGTCTTTTTGTGTTATGGACAAAGTATCGATTAAGGTCTTGGTTTAGAGGTTTTATCGGGCACCTATTCATTGCTCTCATTGTGACCTTACCCATTTTAATTTTTAATTGGAGATATCAGTTTGCTCCACTTCAGTTCCAATGGACTCATAGTTTGGCTCAGGGAACCGGAGTGTTTACCGGTTTTTTGGGGAGCCAAATTTTATTATTGGGATCTCTTCCTTTTTTAATGCTCGGATGGATATTGCTGCTAAGGAAAGATCTCTGTTCTAATTCCGATTATCAAGTGTGTTTTTATTTTTTTGTATTACCTATTTTATTCTCTTTATTTCAGGCCGCTAAGACCCATGTGGAGGCTAATTGGGCCTTGATGAGTTATGTAGCCTTTTGGCCAATGGCGCAGTTTTTACTTAATCGAAATTCTATTAAGCTTTTAGATTATTTATTATTAGGATTAGGTTTTGTACCTCCTTTAGCTGTCTCAGTATTACTAGCGATTCATTTGTTTTATCCCTTGAAGTGGGTGACCCCCGAAAAGGATCGTATTGGAAAGCAGGCGGCTCTTTATCAATTAACAAAACTCATTCAATCAGATTTAGAGGCCAATGATAAAAAGGAGACGCTATTTTTGCCTACCTATCAATTGACCTCCTACTTTAAATTTCTGGGTGTTCAATCTGAACAGCTTTTTCCATTGGGGCGAGCTAGTAATTTTACTTTGCAGGCCAAGGATCCTTGTCAGTTTAATAACGTAATACTCCTTTCTGAATCAGCGAATCCTAATTATGAGTCATTGAAATGTTTTTCTGAGAACCAAATTTTAAAAGAGTATTCTTTGGAATTAAGAGGGCAGACAATTTCACAATTGTATTTGATAGAATACTTTCGGCCTCTATGAAAAATTATTATTTTTGGACTATTATCGTTTGGGTTTTTATTGTGGAGTTATATTCTGTTCTTCCTCACAGAATTCCTATTTTCGAGATCAATAGTCTCTCTCAGTTGCCCTCTAAAGGTTTCTCAAATCCAGAAATAGCCCAGGGTATTATTCATGTTCATTCTACTTTTTCAGATGGAGGTGGGGCACCTGATGTGATTGCTAAGGAAGCTGAAAAGGCAGGAATGGATTTTGTAATTCTTACCGACCATAATAATTATGAAGCTAGAAAAAGGGGCTTTGAGAAACAGTACGGAAGAACCGATCTGTTTGTGGAGATGGAGGCCAGCACTCCGGCAGGTCACGTGATCAGCTTTTTTTCTGAAGGTGAGGGCTTAAAAAACGCGGATTATGAAACCATTATCCAATCTAGCTATAGGCAAGTATTAAAAAAAGAGTTCCATCCAGGTTTATTTATTTCTATTGCTCATCCGACTAATATTAAAAATCCCTGGGGAAGACTAGATGAGTTGGCTGACGGATTAGAGGTGGTGAACTTTGATAGTAGTTGGCAAAGACAGGCTGCAGAGTCACCCTTTCAGTTTGTACTTACGATATTGATCTATCCTTTTAATCAATTTTTATCTGCGATGAGGTTTTATGATCCCTTTCTCAAGGATTTTTCCGTATGGGATGAAATGACAGCTCGAGGACCTGGGCACTTTGCTTACCTTGCTCATGATACCCATTCTAAAATTAAAATAGATAGTGAGCGATCGTTAAGTTGGCCCGATTATTTTCAAACCTTTAAAATGGCTTCAAATGTTTTGTTTTTAAAAGAACCTAAAGCCCCCGATTTTGTAAGTAGAAAACACCAATATTATCAAAGTTTGCGGGCCGGTCGATCAGCCATCGTTTATCATTCCTTGTTTCCATTTCAGGGAAATAGCTGGGTGACTCAATGTGGTGACACCCCATTCATTTCAGGCGATCTGGTGAATGCAGTTGCCTCTTGTGAAATGGTGATAAGAACTCCTGTCACGCCGTTTAGTAAAATTATTCGGTTGATTAAAAATGGTGAAATCACTAATGAAGTCTCTATAAAAGGTAACGTCACTGCACCTTTGAAACTTCCGTTAAGCGGGCATGGAACCTATCGTGTAGAGGTATTAGCCAACGTGCACACTGCGTTGCGAATTACTTTAAACCGCCTTGTTCCCTACGTTTTATATAGTCCAGTCTATCTTCAATAACTGGCTCCTCAAAACAGGTCATTTTTTTTGCCTAAACAGTCGATAAGAAAAGGAAAGTTATTATGATGAAATCTCTTTGGGCCCCTTGGAGAATGGAGTTTATTAAATCTGAAAAAAAGGTGGGCAGTTGTGTGTTTTGTGAATTGCCCAAAGAGAAGGATGATAAGAAAAATTTAATTATTTATCGTGGCAAAACTGTCTTTGTGATTTTAAATAAATTTCCTTACAACTTAGCGCACATGATGGTGGTTCCTTATGACCATACTCATAATTTTAGATTATTACAGGAGGAACAGTTGTTAGAAATGATGAAGGAGAGTCAACGAGTGATTGAGGTATTAGAGGAAGTTTATCGTCCAGAGGGATTTAACATGGGCTTGAATTTAGGGCAGGCGGCTGGAGCCGGTATTAAGGACCATTTGCATTTGCATGTGGTTCCCAGATGGAATGGGGATACCAATTTCATGCCTGTAATTGCAGAAACAAAGGGAATGCCAGAACATTTGCAGACCTGCTTTGATAAATGCGAAGCGGTGTATAGGAGAAAAATAAAATGAAGGGTTTAAAGATCATTCCGATGTTTCTTGTTTTGATGGCCCTTACTTATGCGGGGATGTTGTTTGTTCAGGCTAATAGTGAAGAAGTGATAGTTCGACTTGGGCTCTCCCAATCACCGCCTCTTGCGATTGGTTTTGTGGTTTTAACAAGTATTTTTATTGGTATGCTAGTGTGTGGAACATTGTGCAGTGTGGAGATGCTTGCATTGTATGTACAAAACAGAAAATTAAAGAAAAAAATAATTAATTTGGGCGCCCCAGCTAAAGTAGGAACGGCTTCTGTTGTGGGTGATGTGGTAACGCCTAAAACTTCAGGAAGATTTACGTGAATTGAGGGTTGGGAATGAAACTTCTGTTTTTAGGATTAACTCCAAGCAAGGTGTTTCAAAGCACGGTGATCTCGCATGGTTTTTCTTGCGTTGTTTCCAAGACAATTCCTAGCATGAATAGATCTCGTAAATTTGAGATGATAATTTGTGCTGTTGATAGGCAGTCTGACTTAAAAAAATTAAAAATCATAGATAGGCGATTTCCGCAAAGTTGGGTGTCGGTGGTGATTGAGAAGAAAAGGCTCGATGAGCCTGAATTTTATAGTGCACTGATTGAGAATGAATATAAAAATACGGTCTGGTTGTCCGATACGTGGGAAGCTCTTTTTTGGTTTTCTTATCAGCAAATGCTAGATTCTAGAGCCAATGCTTCTAAGGTAAAAACTTTAGAGAAGGAGGTGTTTCAGTTTAGGGTGAAGACCATGGCTCTTTCTGAGGCATCGAAAAAGCTTTTGGACAAATTCAATAGAGATGTGGATTTAGTTGAAAATATTCAGCGAGTTTTACGACCCAGGTTCTCACCTCATATTCCGGGAATTAATCTAAGTGTAAAATATATTCCGGCTTCAGGTGGTGGAGGAGATTATTATGATATTTTTGAGTTTGGCGATAAAAAGCGATTCGGGATTCTTTTAGCAGACTCTAAAAGCCATGGTATGGCAGCAGCGCTTCTAACGGTGTTGTTGAAATTACGACTTGAAGAGATGAAGGATAGATTTCCAGATTCAAAATCTTTTATTACATTTTTAAATCAAGAGATTAAGACCGTTCACGATAAAATCGGGTCATCGATCTCTTTATTTTATGGAATATTAGATAGGGCATCTTTAACGTTTCAATACACGGCAGCAGGAAGTTTGAAACCGATTTGGTGGCGGGAGGGAAGGTCTAAAGTGGTTCCTAGTTCCCAGAATCCTGAAGTGGGTGGGAGAGATTATTTTGAGTTCAGAGAAAATACATTACAATTGCAGCCGGGCGATTTGATGATTTTATATACCAATGGAGTTGAAGCGCCGTTGAAGAAGAAAAAAATGCTGTGTGAGGAGAGAATTTTAGAATTATTAAAGAAAAGGGAACCCTCTCCTGAACCTTTGGACGTTCAAAATGAACTGATGGGGGTCATTGATGAATATACAGCCAAGAAGAAATTGAAAGACGATTTAACATTAATTCATTTAGCGGTGGATGAGAGAGCGATGTATGTAGCCAAAGCTGAGGGTGATTAATTTAAGTAAATTCTCGGTACGCGTGAGGAAATTCCACATAAAATTTCATAGGGAATGGTGCGGGCCCAGTTGGCGAGGTCCCATGCGGTTATTTCATGTTTTCCCTCTTTTCCAATTAAGGTAACCAGGCTTCCTTCTCTCACTGAGGGCATTAGGGTGCAGTCTATGGCAGTGAGATCCATGGAGACTCGGCCGCGAATGGCGACCTTCCGTCCCCCTAGTATGACGTGGCCTTGGTTGCTGAGTAGTCTGGGGAGGCCGTCGGCGTAGCCAATGGAGAGAGTTGCAATTTTCTCTCTTTTTTTTGCAGTGTAAGTTCGCCCATACCCTACGGTGTCTCCAGTTTTGATGGACTTGATGGTTAGGACGCGAGTTTTCCAGGCGAGGGCGGGAATTAGGGCTTCAGAGCTTGGGATGCGGGGATTGGGGGAGATGCCGTAGAGGCCGATGCCGGGACGTACGGAGTAACTCAAACCTAGTTTTTTTCTTAAAATGCCACCGGTATTTGCAATATGAATTTTAGCGTCAGTTTGAATGAGTTTACGGTGTAATAGTTCTTGGTAGACGGAGTGAAAGGTATTTACTTGAGAATCAACAAACTTAGAAATCCCATTTTCACTTTCTGCAAAGTGAGTGGCAAAGCCGGAGAGTTTGATGCCGAGGCGTTGGAGGGTGGTAAAGGCTTCGGGCATTTCGTCGAGGAGAATACCTAGACGATGCATGCCGGTATCAAGTTTTAGGTGAATATCAGGAAGCTTTTTGTGATGGAGGAGACTTTTTAGGTGACTGAGACTGTGGATGATGGGAGTGAGTCGGTATTTGTTATAGGCATCTAGTTGATGGGGGAGAAATCCGTTGAGTACCCAGATGGAGATGGCGTAGGGAATTTTTTTTCTGAGTTCGATAGCCTCTTCGAGTGTGGCAACGGAGAGAGTGTGGCAACTACCTCGAGAGACGAGGGCTTGGGATACCGGTAGAAGGCCGTGGCCGTAAGCGTCGGCTTTGACCACGGGAACGATCTCTTTTTGCGAGAGACTACGTAGAGTCACCAAATTTTTAATGATTGCCCGAATAGATATCTCAGCGACAGTTCTATACGGAAATTGAAACAAAGTCCCCATTCCATCTAGTCTAACTTTTTTGGGGACGGAGGCCAAGTTGATAAAGATAATAGAGTTTTTGACGAGTGCGGTAAAAAAATCCTTTATAGAGACTAAAAAGGTGTCTTTGGAAAAGGGAAATATTTGATATCCCCATTTTAAAGTGTCATAAGGGAAAAAAATATTAGATTAATGATTTTTATCCTGTGTGAACCAATATTTTGGCATAGAACGGCCTTTATGATTGGAATGTTATATTTTTTATTTTTTAAGGTTAAGGAGGTGCCTGACTGGCTCTCCATTTAGAGACGTCGTCAGATTTTTCATCCATCCAGACGATATCCCCATAGAAGTATTTTTTGAGAAAGGGTTGTTTGACCCTACCTTTAGTTTTTAAGTAATTAGCAAATAGCTTTCTATATTT
>SHZA01000012.1 GCA_009692515.1 Bdellovibrionales bacterium | reverse complement strand
TACAACCCCGGTTTAAAAACATGTGAAATCGTGAGGGCAATGGTAATGGCGCAACAGGCATTAATGGAGCAAACAAAAACCAACCAGAGAAAGCCTTTGCCTCGTAGATCGATACTCACAAAAGCATCAAAGATAGCAAAGAAAAGAAGGGGGGTAGCAACGGCCTTAATCACCTCAATAATGTATTTAGCCACCCATCCAAACTCAGCCCCTTTGGGACCCAGCACCCATCCCGCTATAACACCTAGGATCATGGCGATAATGGTTTGTAAAGATATGGGCCATCTAAAAAAGTTCATTAGGGTCTCTTAAAGTTAAAGAGACAAAAGAATATTACTTAACTGAAGTTGAGGCAATGAGAGTTGCTAAAATTTATTTTATGGATTGGAGATATTTAATAAGTTCTGCTTTGTCTGCTGGGGATATTGGGCTTCTATCCTTTGGCATTGTGCCGTTATTGATTGCAGTAATTGATTTTCCAGCTGAGGTACTATTTAAAAGAGTGAAATTAGGCGCATTGGTAGTCCCGCCGTTATGACATTTTAAGCAGGAGGATCTAAACACACTCTCCCCGCGGCTTGTCGCTACACCCGATTGGGTAACTGCTGGAGGGTTAGAAGGGGATGCAATCGAGGGGTCGATAGGTCGGCCAGCCAGACAAGCGGAAAGATAGTCAAAAAGTCTACTTTGAGGTGCACTTGCAGCGGAGGGTCTAGAGGAATTGGAAACTACGCCCGCATGGTCTTCACCCCATAGCGGCACACTTAAGTTAAAACTTAGTGCCACGGTCATTAAAAATAATAATCTCATCGTCTACCTTCTACAATAATCTGCCTAGGCAGATATCTATTATAAAAAGAATCTGCAAACCTAATGCCTAGTTCTTTAAAGAGGGTAATGGCACCGAGGAAAACCTAATTTGGTGCCCTACTGAAGAGGGGATAGGCTTTAAGACGGTAGAGAATAGGGTGTTAACAGAAAGACTACGCCGATCACGTGACACAAATTGTAGCCAACTGTTTAAAAAATAAAATCATTTAAAGGGCCTCACTCTTTTTGGGGAGAGCAAGAGGGATTGAAGAGCCGATGACTTTTCATCTCTTGGTTAGGCAATTCTGTTTAGGGTGGTGTTTTTCTGAGAAGTAAAAAATCTTTAAGAGATTTGGCTAGAAGTATTCTAGAGCTACTTGCGGTTAGTTTTGGAAAAACCCGATTCATTTGAAGGAGAGCCTTGCCATTCCAGGTGGGGAAAATCTCCTCCCTTTCCTTTTCAATGCCCTTCATCATTTCCTTTGCTACCTTTTCTGGCGTAGACAGTAATATAGACAACCAATTGGGAAAGCCCAATTGAGTTCCCCTTTCGATCATTTTCGTATCCACAAAACCAGGGGACACCATCACAAGTTTAATAGGGCTATCTTTGAGTTTTAGTTCCTCTCTGAGCGCGCGGGTGAAACCGACCACTCCATGCTTACTGGCCGAATAGGCCGCAAGATAGGGTGCGCTGATATGCCCGGCAACAGAGGCCACATTCACAATCGTTCCCTGTCCCTGTTTTTCCATGTGTTCTGCAGCCAATCTCGTTCCAATGACAACGCCATTTAAATTAACTCGAATAGTTTTTTCAAAGACAGCTAAAGAATGATCCATAAATCCACCTAGCCCTGAAATCCCTGCATTATTAATCCAGTAGTGGAGGGTAGGTGTTTTTTGAACAATTTTTTTAAGTGTCGCAGTCATCTGATCGATATCGGAAACATCTACAGTCAGAGTCTGAAGAGGCTCTGCAACTTTGCGGGCCTTTTTTTCAATTTCGACCAGAGCTGGGCCATCTAGATCGAGGGCCCACACCACAGCCCCTTTATCTAGAAATTCTTGAGTTAACGCCTTCCCAATTCCGTTAGCAGCCCCCGTTATAACCACAACCTTTCCAGAGATATTTTTCATAAAAAGCTTTTTCCATACTGAGTTTGTGTTTCTAACCATCTCACTCTATTGTGCTCCACCACCAGGATCTCCTCAAATTTAACTCCGAAATCTGTCGTTCCAATATGAGGCTCGATAGCCCATAGTCCTGTGAGATCCCCTGTGTGGTTAGAATTTAATAATTGTCCAAAAAGGCCACGAGAGGTTAGCGTCCAGAAGGACTGCCACCCAAAATTTAAAACATTAAGAAAACCTAGTGACTCATTGGTTTCATGAACCCGATGGCCCAAAACTGAGAATGGATATTTTTTATGAATATTGGAATAGCCGGCATCTAAAATTTTTTGGTTAATAGTATTCCAAATCTCTCCGCCGGTGGCCTCACTCTCAAATAATTTGGGGATTTCATCTCTTAAGGAACCTAGAAATTGTTTTGCCATTGTTAATCGAGAGTTTTCTCCCAGTGAACAGGTGAAACCAATATCGGAAATATAACCATTTAAAATCGGAGCCGCATCGAGAATGAAAACCTCTCCTGGTTGCAAACATCTTTTGGTGGGTGCATATTGTGCGTAGGTTTTAATCCCTTCAAACCGTGCGCGTTCTCCAAACCAAGCAAAGGGGTGATGAAAAAAAGATCTAACTCCAGAATCCATAAGAAAAGTTTTTAAAAGTTTAGCGGCCTGAATTTCTGTCCAGCCCTCCTGAATAAGTCCGCTGACCTCATAAGCGGCACTTTGACTTAAGCGTTGGGATTTTAAATAGCCCTCTATAGTCAAGAGGGTGGGAGGCACATTTGCCTTGGGTGAAAAATATTCGATCAAGGGAATAGAGGAAATCTCAGATACTTTTTTCAAGAGACGTGGCATAGATTCCTCCTTTTGTAAAAAAGGTTTCAATGAGGTGGTTAGTCGCTGTGGGTTGTTCGCGAAAAAGCCAGTGGCTACCCTCCAGAATTCTGACGGTTAAAGATTGGGCATAGCATTCTAATTCATCTAGCGTCGGAGGCAGTAGAAAGGGGTCCTCTTTTCCCCACAAAACTAGCGTGGGCGCTAATATTTTTTTGGGTGGTTTTCTTAGAGAGCGAACAGCCTCCTGCGCAAAGGCTTGGTATAGCTTGAGGGTGGCCCTAGGGAAGGGTCTATTTAAATTAAGTTTGGGAAAGTTTTCTGGGGCCAGACCGCCAAATTGGTAGGCCCAAGGAATGAGTTTTTTAGAAAACCTAGAAATTATTTTTCCCGGGATTTTGGGAATTAAAAAGGGATAGAGATACCAAGAGTAAAACCATTGTCTCGGTCTTTCTAAAAATCGCGTAGCCATTTGCTCGATCGATAAACTATTGATAATCACTAGCCTAGATAATCTAGGCCCCAGATAAGTGGCAAGTCTCCACGCTACGGCTCCGCCTAAATCGTGGCCCACTACATAAATTTTTTGTTTCCCTTTGGGGTCAGCAATTTTTAAAATCTCTAAAAGATCTAAACATAAAGAATCTGGGGAAAATCGACTTAAAAGTCTGCCCGGCTCTGAAGCAAAGGTGCCCCTCGTGTAAGGACAAATTACATGAAATTGTCTCGAGAAATAGCGGATTTGTTCCGACCAAATTTCGGGGCCATCCGGATAGCCATGAAGAAATAAAACAATGGGATTCTTTTTCTTCCCTCCCTCTAGCCAAGAGGTATTTAGATTTCTTAAGAAGGCTTGGCGATGTTCAATTACCATAAAGCACCGTTATCCTTTCCCTGTTTTCCGCTGAACGGATTTTGTGAATGCGGGAATGACCTCTGTGTGGGTAGGTACTTGAATGGGATCTGGAAATGGAAATGAAAAAATATTTTGTTGTTCTGCCATTTTAATAGTTTTCTTGTGGTTTTTTCCATTGATCATCAGACTAATGTAAGGAGCCGATACAAAAAGACGGCTCGCTAATTCTTTTGGGCCTAATTGTTTAAATAGATTTTCGCAGCTAGCGATAGTTTCAAAAAAAGGATGTTTGTGTTTTAATTTTTTTGAATCAAAAACTTTGTTTAGCTCGGCAATCACCCAGCCCGAACAAAACATTTGGCCAAAAATGAGGTCGGTTTTCGAATAAAAAAAATCGCTTAAGGAATGATTTCTTTCTTTTAAAATTTGGAGCATTAAAAAAGCATAGTTGTGATGCCTGGATTCTTCCTCCATGTGGCGCAAATGGACTTCGTGATAAAGAGGATCCATTTGAGTTTTGAATGGACTTAAGTTTTTATAAAGAGAAATAGAAACCTCTTCAACAGCCGCTACAATCCACCAAAAAGAATGGCCGCCAAATTTTGCATTCTGCGTGACAGCCTTTAAAAACAAAGAACCGTAGGCTTTAGGGAGAATAAGATCGAGATCCTTTTTGTCTATCCCAGTTCCTTCGCAAAAAGCTAAGTTGTAACGGTGAAAAGCATGAGAGTGTTTTATCTCCTCTTCAAAAAAAAGCTCACCCAATTCCCATATCTCTGGGCCTACCGGATAGCTTCTTAAAATTTCGGTCCAACAGGAGTGTTTCAGTTTGTGGATCATGTCTTCCAGTTCAGCGATAGTGGAATTAACGATAAGACCCAATAGCTGTGAGATGGCTAGCCTTTGTTCGGCACTGGCACCCGGGAAGGCGATGGCCTCTGAGTCAATAGGAAGTAGATATCTATTGGCATCGACCCCGGTGCTCCAAGAGATTCCTTTTTCTAGGTCCCAAGCATGATTTTTCTGGCGAATGATTTGTAGAGCTAGGGCCTCATGATCATATAGCGCTTTTGTATACATAACGGTCTATTTTCTATAAGGATACTCCCTCTTATCGGCTCCGAACAAGCGTTAAGAAGTGGTCGATAATTTGTTTCCCAAAATCAAAGGCTTGAGGCCCGACATTATGTGGGTCGCCCATATTATTCAGAAAAAGTGGGGTCGATTCCGGGTGTGCCTGTACCGACCAGATAGGGAGTGAGTTATGACAAAGTCCATCAATAGCAACTTCAGAACTTGATCCGATTACCTGCATAGATTTTGGACACTCGGTAACGGCTTCACGATGAGAGACATAAAGCTCTCCAAAAAGTTTTTGGTTTTTCCAGAGTGGATTTTTCTGAAGGTGAGTTTCTCTAAATCCTTGTAGTTTATGTTTGTCGGTAAAAAGAAAATCTATTTTGCCTTCGTATAGGTAGGCTAACATTTGGTGACCATAACAAAATCCAAACGTAGGTTTCTTAAGTTCTAGTTGTGGCTTTAACCAGGCCTCTAACTTAATTTGCCAAGGGGCTCGATCGTGAACGCTAGAGGAGCTTCCCAAAATAATAAAAGCGGTAATCGATTTTTCTAATGCGATTAAAGTCTCCATCCCAAAAAGTGCGGGCAGATGGTAGGAGGTTTTAATGGCAGATCTCATAGCGATTTGATTGAAACAATCGATCTCTGGAGTGCGGACCGCAGGGTCGATAATAGCAAGATGAGGTTGATTCATAACTCTCCAGTTTTAGGGACAAAAGACGCCACTAGATTTACTTTCCTGAAAATGGTAACCAAAGGGATATTTATCCAGGAGCTATTACAATTTTAGATGAGATTTCAAATACTTGCCACCAAGAAGAAAGACCCCCTGTGGGGTCCTTTCTTATAATGACTCGAGAAGAGATGGTCCAAAGGAAGTGGGACTATGTCGATGTGGTGATTGTAACCGGCGATGCTTATGTGGACCACCCTAGTTTTGCCATGGCGATTTTAGGGCGAGTGTTGGAGGCGGCTGGTTATCGAGTGGCTCTTTTGAGTCAACCTAAGTGGAATACCTGTGAAGAGTGGAAGCGATTTGGAAGACCACGGTTATTTTTTGGGATCAGTGCAGGAAATATGGATTCCATGATCAATCATTATACGGCGAACAAAAAAGTTCGAAATGATGATGCCTATTCACCTGGCGGAAAAATTGGACTGCGTCCAGACCGAGCCACACTAGCCTATTGCCAAAGATCGAGAGAAGCCTTTCCTGGTGTACCTGTGATTGCGGGTGGGGTCGAAGCTTCATTGAGAAGATTGGCTCACTATGATTTTTGGAGTGACACCGTCAAACGATCTATTTTACTAGATAGTAAGGCGGACTTAGTTGTTTATGGAATGGGCGAAAGACCCATCTTAGAAATTGCAAAACGTCTTTCTGACGGCGAGACCGTTAAAGATTTGCGAAACATGCGAGGGGTTGCTTACGCATTAGGAGCTTCTGAAACACCTCCGCTAGACTTTGAGTCGAGGCCTTCGATTACGATACCGTCCTTTGAAAAAGTAACCAGCGATCGATTTTCTTTTGCAGAGGCAACTAAAATAATTCACACACACACAAATCCTTTTAATGCAGCCGCTTTAGTCCAGTATCACGATAAACAAGCTGTGGTCGTTAATCCTCCCGATCTACCTTTATCTGAAAAGCAAATGGATCGGATTTATGGGTTTCCTTATACAAGAAAAGCACATCCCTCTTACTCGGAATCGATTCCTTCTTTTCAGATGATAAAAGATTCTGTCACTATCATGCGTGGATGTTTTGGGGGGTGTACTTTTTGTTCGATTACCGCGCATCAAGGAAAAATTATTCAATCCCGTTCTGAAGAATCAATTTTAAAGGAGCTCACCTCTCTAGGAAAAAGCAAAGACTTCTCGGGTGTGATCAGTGATATCGGTGGGCCCACAGCGAACATGTATCAAATGCGGTGTAGTCGTCCTGACATCGAAGCGAAATGCCGCCGACAATCTTGTATTGATCCCACCATCTGTAAACTTTTAGGAACCGACCACGGCCCCCTAGTGACGCTGATGCAGAAATCAAGAAGGGTTCCTGGAATCAGAAAAGTATTTGTGGCCAGTGGTGTGCGGATGGATTTAGCTCAATTATCTGATGATTATATGAGGGAGCTAGCGGCTCATCATGTGGGCGGTCACTTAAAAGTAGCTCCTGAACACACAGATAAAAAAGTTTTGAGTCTCATGAAAAAACCCGGCATTGATAACTTTGAAAGTTTTGGAGAAAAATTTAAGCAGGTTACTAAAGAGGTGGGAAAGCCGAAACAGTATTTAGTGCCTTACTTTATTTCCAGTCATCCGGGTTCCGATCTTAATGCGATGATCGATCTAGCTCTTTTTTTGAAAAGAAATGGATATAAGCCTGACCAGGTGCAAGATTTTATTCCTGCGCCATTTGATGTAGCCACCTGTATGTATCACACAGGACTAGACCCCTTTACTAAGAAGGAGGTTTTTATTGCGAAGCACTTAAGAGATCGAAAACTACAGCGAGCTCTTTTACAGTTTTTTAAACCAGAGAATTATTTTGAAGTAAGAAAGGCCTTAGAGCAAGCGGGGCGCACCGATCTTATTGGCGACGGCTGTGATTCTTTAATTTCTTCTAGAGCTCCTAAGCAAGCGCTAGAGGCAAGAATGGAAAAAACCAATCGCAGGTTTCAGGGAGAGTATGTTCATCAGGTTAAAAGCAACTTGGGTGATGATAAAGCTAAATCGACTGGGTATCGACCCAATCGTGCCGGTGCTCGTCGACAAGAGAGAACAATGCCTCCTTTAACACAAAAAAAATCGCCCCTCAGCCAGCAGACCGAAGGGCGATTTCACTAAAATACTAACGATACAGAGAACTAAATAGTCTGAGACTCATCCTCTTTATTACGTTTAACTAGTAGGTAGAGTCCTAAGGTTCCGCATAACGTTGTGATTAAAACGGCTAGCCAATGATGCTTAATAAAAGTAGCAATCTCCACACTTGCTAACTCCGGTGACACCTCCTCCTCTTCACCTAAAGCATTTGCTTTGGGCTCGATGAGAACTAGTTTGGCGGAGTCTACAATCTCAATAGAGGGTGCGGGTGGACTAACTTTAAAAGCCTGGGTATTAATAGATACTTTTTCGTCGCTTTGTTTTGTGTTTCTAATTTTTGATCTGCTTTTCCCATTTGGCTTTCGAATAGGAGCCGACTCTTGAGTTTTTACTTTTGAGGGTACGCCTATTGTAGGGGCAGCTATAGAAGGTGGAGTTATTTCCTCCGAGGGAACTTCTGAAGAGACCTCTCTAACAATGGCGCTTTCAGGTTTGACCGCTTCTTCTGTAACCGCAGTCTCGGTGGCTGACTCTTCCCACTTAGCAGTTTGAGTGGCTACGATGACAGGAAGGGCTGCTTTTAGTTCGGGAGCAATTGATTTTATCGGCTCCTGGACATCGATAGGGACATCTAAGTTGTCTTTATGTTCATCTAAAGCAAGAGACTCCTTGCTCGGATTCGTTTCGGCTACAGGAATTTCGGTGTTTTCCTGTTCGGTGGAGTCTACATTGTTCTCTACATTATTTAAATTTACCGCGACCTCTAATGAAGCCTCCTCCTCAATAGATTCTAATTGAGCCTCTTCTGTATTGTTTTCGGCCGTGACCACTTCGTCGACCTGTTTTGATTCGGACCAGACATGCATGTCTCCGGGTGCTTCAGAGTCGATCATGAGTGCACTCTCTTTAGATTGATGAGCACAGGAAATACAGGTCAGTGCTAGGAAGCCCCATATTGGTAATTTAATGAAGGAGACTATTTTAGATGTACTCATATTGTAAGCCTTTGGTTAAAAGTGGGTTCTACTTACCATTGTATCGGTCAACTATGTATTTCTGATGAGGGGGTTTAGGTTTTTTTACATCATTTTTTTGAAAGAGCTTCAATCGTACTTAAGTCGTTAACAATTAATTTTTACAACACAATTTAGACATGAAATTATGAGATGCTTTTCATGGATAGTCAGAGGGTATTCTCTGAAAAGCCTTGTGATTAACCACTAAGCAGTGACTACTCACTAGGCCCCTTAAAGGAACGGAGGTCAAAAACACAAACAATTTTTTAGCAAGCAACTCCTGGCAATAAAATAAAACCCTAAAAGGCTTCGTGCCAAAATGGCGCTATGCTTTCTAGTGTCTTTCCGCCCAGAGATTTAAACCGACTAGAAGAGGTAACGATCCATGGTTGTTCTACATAACCTGAGTTTATTTTTAAGGATTCGCCGCGCTTGATAATAGCTTGTGCCCAATCGGAGTTAATCTCATCAAGGGGAGCGTATTTCTCAAAGAGATTTTTTAATCCCTCTTCATCGCGGGTGGCCTTAATCTTTTGCAATTGGCCAAGAAGAGCCTTCGAGACCTCCTGAAATTTTTCAGGGTCCTTAACTACTAGAATGCCATCATCGGTGGTGTGAGTTTCTTTTCCTGTTTTAGAAATCCAGCCAATAGCATTGGCAGCTATAAGCTTTTTTATAAACAACCAATGACCTCGTTGGTGAGCTTCGGTGAAGGTTCTTTGTCCAGAGGTGCGACGCATAAAATCCATCACATAAAAATCATACATAAGGTGAAGTGTTTTTTTTGCCTCCTCCTTAGTTTTATAGATTCCCACATCGACAAGAGTTTTATCTCCGCCAAAAATGAGCGCTGTTAAATCTGCTCGTTGCTCTTCCAGGGCACTTCCTAAAGGGCCCAAGGCCGAAATGGGGTCTTCATTTTTTCCAAACTTTGATTCGTCATAGGTTCCCGAGCCATGTCCAATAATTTCATGAAGCAGTACCAAGACCTTCCAAATTTTTTCTCTTTCTTCAATCATCACATCTATTTTTGATGGCACCACATATTCTGAGAGTGCCTCTCTCCACATGTCTTTAAAAGCGGGGTCTTCCGTTTCTCCTGGCAAGGGAAGACGAATAATATTTTTTGCACCTACGTCGCGTCGAATGTCGTCAAAGTTGGGAAGATTGTATCCCCCAGTTCGATAACTTCCTCTTTCTTGAAAGTAATAAACCATTAAAGCGGGTGGAGCATAATTGGGGGGAAAGGTTTTTTTAAAGGTGCCATAGGGCATTTCATTTTCAAAGTATTGAGCATGAGTCGCTAAGGCTTGGGCCTGTTTGCTAATGATAGGATCTACTATCTGCACATAGCTTTCCCAAGAGCCAATTCGAGCAAGCCAGTCTTCATAAACCTCTACCCAACCGATCATGAGATCGACGGGAGAATTAGAACCGTCCTTTACCCAAGCGATATTGGCCGCCCTAAAATCGTCAATATTCCCTTTTTCAAAATAGGTCATGGTTTTAGTGATCTGATCTCTTTGAAACTGGGTAGCCGCAAAAGGAAGCGCATTTTTAAGGTGTTCATTTATTTTTATTAAAGTGTCTCCAACCACACCTGGTGTCGACGTGGTTTGAACTTCACAGGTGAGTTCGGTGGCAGTTCTTACGACTCTGCAGTTAAGATTTATCTTTAGACTTTTATCTAATACCGCTTTTACCTCCCTCCCAGTGATAGTGGGGGCATAAAGATTTCCACCGGTCAGTTCCAGCCCTTTTCCCTCTTGATTTTCTGGATAAATCTGCACCTCATAATCGGGATCTGTCATGAGTTTAACCACCTCAAGCTTAGTGGCATCGGGCCATTTGGGAGAGAGGCGAGTGATTAATTGTGTTATTTTTTCCGGAGAACTCTTTTTAAGAAGATACTTTCGATTCGAACTTGCATAGGGACCTCCTTGGTCCAAAAATTTTGCGGCATAGGTTAAATATTCCTGCAATCCATCCTCTCCAAGAAGTTTTTTTGTTTCTATAATTTGTTTTGGAGTTACCGAATCAAAAATAAACGACCGAATTAAATTAGAGTGGCGATGAATTTGGTGCGCGAGAAGTTTTTTGCCCTCCACCCCAGCTTTCATCAGGTGGTAAGCAAATTTCTTTTGTTTTAAAGTTAGACGACGCCAAACCTTTTCTCTTGGAAGAGAACTTTCAATTCTTAATTGTTTGGGTAGTGGCATGGGAGATATGGAATCTACAGCAATTCCAAATTTAGAAATAAATCCTGACGCCAAGATCACTAAAAGTATTAATTTAATATTCATGAGAGTTCCTTTTTCATATCGTCTTGAGGTGGTATCTTAAACCCAAAGAGGATGTTTTTAAAAGTTTTTATAACGGAGAGCAGCAATTGCCTTTAACAGGCGGCTCCATTATCTTTAATACTTCCTGATTTCAGTTTTCGATTTAGGGTGGATTATGGACAAAATTATTTGTGTGGGTAAAAACTATGCGGAGCACGTCAAAGAATTAGGAGATGTTAACGTCGATAAACCGGTTATTTTTTTAAAACCGCCCAGCGTTTTAAGGCAGGCCAAACAAGGCGAGAATTTGTCCGTTTCTATTCCAACCCACCAGGGGTCTGTTCACCATGAGTGTGAAATAGTCATTCAATTGAAATCGGGTGGTTTTCGGATGACAGAAATGGAGGCAGAAAGGTGCATAGGCGCTGTTTCGGTAGGGTTAGATATGACTCTAAGGGATAAACAGGCGGCATTAAAAAAAACAGGAGGTCCTTGGACTATCGCAAAGGTTTTTCAGGATTCTGCGATTGTGGGCCCGTGGGTGTCTTTGGAAGAATTTCCGCAATTTTCAGACGCAGTATTTTCTTTGAGGGTGAATGGAGAATTGCGGCAAGAGGGAAAGGCAGCTGAAATGACCTTTAGTCCTCCAAAATGCATCGCTTATATTAGCGAGCACTTTCCGCTTTTTCCTGGAGATATTGTTTTCACCGGAACTCCTAAGGGGGTTAATTCAGTTTTGCCTAGAGACACAGGAGTTTTAACCTTTGGACCGATTCAATTTAGTTTGCAATGGCATGAACTTAAATCTTAAAAAACAAAAGCTCATCGAAGTTATTAAGGGCATCTTGCCCAATGATATTTTCTTGTCATCTATAGAAGATTGCGCCCCATACGGCGGAGATTGGACGCGATTGACCGGAGATCCACTTTTAGTTTTTCTTCCGAAAACGACGGAACAGGTGTCTCTTATCTTAAAAACCTGCAATGAGTTAAAAATAGCGGTGATTCCTTCGGGGGGGAGAACCGGTCTTTCCGGCGGAGCGGTCGTTATTAATGGAGAGGTGGTTTTATGTCTTTCTCGAATGAATAAAATCTCATCGGTTGATAATCTGGGACGAACTATCAGAGTGCAGGCAGGGGCCATTACAGAGGCGGTGCATGAAGCTGCCGCAAAAGAGGGGCTTTTATGGCCCATAGATTTAGCCTCTAAGGGAACTTGTGAAGTGGGTGGCAATCTATCCACTAATGCGGGTGGGGTAAAAGTGATTCGTTATGGAATGACGAGAAAATGGGTTTCGGGTTTACAAATTGTCTTGATGAATGGTGATGTGATTGAACTAAATCGGGGGTTAGAAAAAAACAACACCGGTTATGATCTTATTCAGTTATTAATCGGTGCTGAGGGGACTCTCGCTGTGATTACTGAGGCAACTTTGAAGCTTGTGAGACTTCCCCAAAAAGAGAAGGTCCTGTTTTTTTCGCTTTCGAGTTTACTAGCCGTGAGTCAACTTTTTGAAAAGGCCCGTAAAGGACCTTTTGAGATCTTAGCTTTTGAGTTTTTTAGTCAGCGTTGTTTAACAGCAGTTATTACTAAATTAAAACGTAGTTCCAAATTACAGAAACCCTCTGAGTTTTATGTATTAATGGAGATAGAAATGGGTTTGGGAACAGAGCCCGAGGTTCTCTTAGAGAGCTGGCTAGAGGAGGTTTTGGCAGCTCATGTTGTAGTGGATGGATTAATGTCGCAATCTTCTGCAGAAAAAAGGGAGATTTGGGGTTTGCGAGAGGGTATTACGGAAAGTATCTCTTTGACTAATGAAGTGCGTAAGTATGACACCGCAGTTGCCGTGGATAAGGTAGTCCCGTTTATTGAGGAAGCTGAAACCCTTTTTCACTCAATGAAATTACAATCAGAATTATATCTTTTTGGCCACTTTGGAGATGGGAGTCCTCATCTTAATATTGTAAGACGTGACACTGTGGATCATGAAACCTTTATAAATGAGTGTGATATTTTCGAGAAAGAGTTGTATCTGCTTCTTAAAAAGTTTGGCGGTAGTGCTTCTGCTGAACATGGCGTGGGGCTTTTGAAAAAAAGTTGGGTAGAATTATCACGAACCCCGCAAGAGATGGCTATTTTTAGAGCCATCAAAACTGCGTTTGATCCGCAACACCTTTTAAATCCAAATAAAGTTTTTTCTCTGCTGTAAGATTTCGCCGATCACGACCGAAAATTTTAAAAAAACTTTTAATTAAAAAAACAGCGGATTAGGGGTTACTAGCAACCTATTGATTTTTTGGGCCCCAAGCCAATCAACCGATTGATTAACTTCGAGTAAATTGAAGGATCTCATCGGCATGTTTTGGGTGTTGTAAGATGAGTTCGCTTCGTGAGGCAACTTGTAAATCTGAAAACTCAAATCCTGGGCTAACGGTGGCACCCATTAGAGCCCAATCCCCCCCTGGAACCAACCGAGTGCCTTGCCAAGTTGCTCTATCAATAATCACCTGTACCTGCTGGTCTCCTAAAACATCGTGTCCTAAAATTATTTTTTTCACATTTCCCAGAGGACAAATTTGTAACATTTCAACAGGAGACCCTAAGTAGAAATGAAAAATCTCAACTTGTGGTAGACGATGTAAAACTGAAAAATGGTCTGGTGTGATAAGAAAATAGATAGCAGTGCTAGCGGCTCGCAATTTGTCTGTGCTATTGGACTTGTGAAATAAAACAGAGGAGCTGTCTTTAAATGTTTGGCTAAAGAAACCGCCCTCATCTTCAAGGGGAATTAGGTTCAGTTTCTTAATAATTTCTGTGTGGGTTAGCATTCAAGAATCAAACTTAATTGGTGAGCTTGTCAGCAATTTCTTGGGCCTCAAGGTAGTTTTTTTCTAGGGAAATTAATCGATTAGTTAAGATTATTACCGATTCCTCCGCCTTTTTTTTGTCTTTACTCGCCTCGTATAGATCTTCAATTGTAGAGACGGACTTTACTGTTAGCTGGTCTATTTTTTTGAAATAGTAGTATGCAAAATCTAATTCAATCTGGGCAAGTTTTACTGCTACGGTTCCTGAGTTTAGTTTAACCTTCCATTGATCTGCAAACAGCTGTGCCGTCGCTTTGAGAGATGTGGGCCTGCCCTCTTTACTTAAAAGAGTGTTTTTTTTGATGGCAATATTTAATAGTTGTTGCTCCATTTTTAAGGTTTCAATTTCAATAGTAGAGGTAAGTAGATTAAGATTTTTTTCAGATGTTTTGAGCTCAAATTCTGTGGCGGCACCTGTTTGAAATAGACGTCTTGAGGTTTCGACTTGAAATGTCAGAAGTTCTAATTTTGCTTTTGAGTGGGCTAAGTCTAGTTGAAAAAAGTTTATTTGATCTTCAGCCTCCCTAAGTTCATTTAGGTGAAATAGTGTTTCATGATTTAATCCCTGACGGGAGAACAGGGGAGTGTCTGCGGAAAAGGCGGTTATTGAAAATAGAACACTAAACATAACTAGGTTATTCAACATAATGAGCTTTTACTAATTTAAAATAAAAAGTTCAATACTAAACGTAGATAAATGGGATTCTAGTTGAGATTAAAGGCAGAACTTTTATTTATAAGCACATAATTTTATTGTATATTTTTATGGCTGCATGCATTATTCCGTTTTGGGAGACCCTGCTTTCAACGGTGGCTAAAGTTGGATTACAATAACTTAAATACTGGCCCCTAATACGGTGTAAAAAGACTTGGAAATGTGGTTTGGAAAACAGAAAAAATAGAATGTTTATGAAAGCCTAGAAATGGGTAAATTTGGAAATAATGAGAGTCGCCGGTAATTGCTATTTAATGGTTAGTACGAAAGGTAGCTAAGATATTAGAGTTTTAAAAAAAGGTAGGGGTTGGGGAAGGAATCTTTTTACACGGTATTAGGGGCCAGGTATCAACTTAACTAAGGTGTTTTTAAGGAATAACAATGGCTTTGCAAGTGTTGATGGTGGGAATGGGATGTGCAATCGGAGGTGTGATGCGCTTTGTTATGGGAAGGGGTGTTAATTCACAACCTTGGGCTGTGGGTTTTCCCTGGGGTACTCTCATTATCAATATTCTAGGGTCTATTATTCTGGGTGTTGTGGCAGAGTTTTATTTAGAAAGAGAAACCTCATCATTGCGAATGGAAATTTATCTGCTTTTGGGCACCGGTTTTTGTGGTGGCTTCACCACCTTCTCCACTTTTAGTCTGGAAATGCTTAACCTTATCAAAGAGGGCTCTTTTTTGGGCTCTCTTGGTTATGGATTAATTAGTGTTGGACTAAGCCTGCTAGGCGTTTTTCTCGGCCTTCATGGAACCAAAATCTTTTTCCCACCCCATTAAGTGGCATTGCTAGTATCTGTTGTAACGTGTTTTTAACTGTTCGTTAAAGAATGGCGGGCACGAGTAGATGACTTTATAACTGAGTGCCTTACTTTTGCGGCGTAGACCCGAAAATTAGGCACGATTCGATTTAGGGAGAAGAAGACGCTTTCGAACTACATATCGTTTAGTCATCGATCTTCAACCAGTCTTTTACGAAGACCGCGATGCGAGGAAGAAAAGTATCTAATTCTTTAAGCTCACCTTCCGCCTTGACTCGTGCATCACTCGCGATAGCGTGCCACTTCTCACGGTTTTCCTCGAGTTCCTCATCGCCGTGTTCCTTGAAGGCCTGAATTTTATCCAGCTCATTGGCATCTAACCAAATCCCGTGTCCTTGGGGACAAGAATCGATAATCACACCCGAGCCGTAAGCATAATTTTTTGCCACCATGGCAGCGGAACATTTTGGGCACTTTTCCTCGGATTTGATCTCTGCATCAGGTATGCCCGGTTTACGGGATTCTAGCGTTTTTGCGATGAGCGCTTTGGAGAATTTTTCTAGAGGGGTGGCAACAATCTTACCGAGCTCACCGGCATCCAACCAGGCCCCCGAACACTTTGCGCATCGGTCGATCTCGATACTTTCATAGAATTGTGGAGTTAAGGAGGAATGACACCGAACACATTTCATAAACACCTCAATTCTCGTATCGGCTTTTTTCTCCTATTATTTAATGGGTTACGATTCGATTGCGCGACGTATAATATTACTAAGGACGCTCCATCATTTTACCGATAAAGCTTAGAACTATATTGGGGGGAATAATATGAGCATTCTAGTGGGCATGACTATCGCTTTAGGCATTATCGCGGTGGCGTTTCTCGGACTCGCTATCGAAATCTACAACAACCTAGTGAGTTTACGGCAGCAAGTAGAGCGGGCGTGGGCCAATATCGATGTGATCCTAAAGCAAAGATTCGACGAAATTCCTCAGCTCATCCAAGTCACCGAGCAATTCGTAAAACATGAAAAAGCCGTCTTGGAACGCCTAATAGAGGCACGAAAAAACTATGGCTCCGCAAAATCGGTGGATGACAAAATTGATGCTGCCAAGAAAATGTCCGGCGCCATTCAAGGAATTTTTGCACTGGGAGAAGCTTATCTGGAACTAAAGTCGAACGCCCAATTTGTTCAACTCCAAACTAGAGTATCCGCTCTAGAAAACCATCTGAGTGATCGGCGAGAGTTGTACAATGAGACGGTCACCAATCTCAATACAAGGATTGCGCAGATTCCAGATACTTTTTTCGCTGGGTTCTTGGGTTATCACCCAATAAATCTCTTCACAGTGGACGCCACCGAAAAAGTGCGGCCGTCTTTAAAAATTAATACCGCCGCATAATCCATGGCTAGGAATAGCAAAAATGGCGCTCTAAAACTAGGGATCACTCTCATCTTTTTGGGGGGCGGGCTGGTTTATTCGGGGTTAAGGCGATTTCGTCGGACAAGGAAAGTTGAAGACACACCGACCTCTCCCATTCAATCGGCAACGCAAGGGTATGTGGAAATTCAAGGAAACGCGTGGCCGGTAGCGGATAGCGGGACGAAAAACCTGAAAGGTAGGAACTGTGTCTTCCGTCACTTGGACATTCAAGTGTATGTGGAAAGCGGGAAAAATAGCCGATGGAAAACCGTATACGAAGAGAGAAGCGAGAAACCCTTTATCGTTTTTGACACTGGGGGTGCCGCCCTGGTGAGGCCACAAAACGCTGAGCTCGAGCTGACGAGGAGCAGCTACCGTTGGTCAGAAATCCCTCCGGAAATACAATTGGTGCTCAGGGAACGGGTCAAGGTCAGGGGGTTCCCTCCATCGAAAGGCATTTTCGGCGCCTCATTCCGATTTGAAGAACGAGCGATCGTCGTTGGCTCGCCCGTGTATGTGAAGGGGAACTTCACGACCCCGGTGCGAGAGATTCAAGTGACTCCTCAGTTAGGACACGAAGCATTCAGAGAAAAGCTGACGAAAATATCTCTTCACCAATACGCAAGATTTTTCGATAAGAACAATGACGGTGAGGTCTGTGCGCAGGAAGCCATCGACGGATTTCACGCAGCATCGCAAGTCAGTCAAAGACAAGCTGTAGGGAATACGCGAAATGTAACATCATTTTCGCCGCCTGCCATTTCCTGCCAAGGAGAAATGGCGAGCAGCTCCATGCACAAGCTTTACGTAGCGGATTGTGCCCAACATCACCTCATCAAAAGAATCGGAAACTGGAACATTTTAAGAATCGTGGGCGGCGCAGTCTTGATAGGCATTGGCGTTATGATTCTCATTACCGAATTAAAAAAATAACATCAATAAACTTGGGGGCGCGAGATGTCTCTCGGAGCAGATTAACTATCGAAATTAAGTATTAATACTTAGGTCTGAATACTGAATAGTGATCGGGCGAATTCGATGACTTTTCATGATTCCAGCCGCTTAAGAAGAAAAGTAGCCAGGCGGTACAGAGATTTTTTGTTTTCACCAGTCCATGTTCGGCCCGAGACCCCGCTCTGCGTTGGACTAGTAGCTTTTTCCTTACTGCTTTTCCGCGGTAATAGCTCTTAGGCTTGGAACGTTACGGCTGAGTGCTGCCAATACTTCACTCTTAATATCCGCAGAAGTTTTTCCGGATTTCATAGCATCTACATGAGTAACTTCCCCTTTAGAGTTTACCAAGAATATGTCCCCACCCATCCGAGCCCCGTGAAAGCTCTTGGTGAGGCCCTGTTGAATATCGATACTCTGTTGTAAAGAAGCCAGTCTATATGTCAGACCTTTTTGTTTTTTAATTGTTTCGAGAAGGCCGTTTTCGATTGGGTTAGCGTAAAAAGCAACGATGTCTAGCGCGTCTGGGGGATAGAGCGCTTTAATTTCATTTAAAATTTTAAGTACACGGTCTGAATACCCACAAGGTTCAATCCAGAAAGAGGTGAGGGTCGGCTTCATCCCGAGCTCAAAGGTAGATGTCTGGCCGGCCGAATCGGAATAACTTATATTCGAAACGATATGCTTAGAGGTTATTTTTTTATAACCAACAAACCCGAGAATCAGAGCTAAAACTATGAATAGTAAGCGCATACAGTGAACTTGTCGGGTTTTTCCCGTTCTTGCCTGAGCTAAATTAAATTGAAATATAAATTATGGATTTTTCTTCATAGTCCAGGAAGAAATGTTAATAGGGCCGAACATCGCCTTCGTCCCCATAGCATCAGGCAGAAAAATTCTCAAGCCCACTTTCCTGATTTCTCAAAGCTAGGGTAACCGGCGAAAAGCTTATTAAACGGCAACGGGCAATTCATCCCAGGTACGCCCATCCAGCATCCTGCCCGTTCGATCCTTTCGTACCCCGCCCCATTGCTTTAAAAAAAGGGGAACGTCGGCGTCGGAGCATTAATCCCGGATTTCGGTAACCCATTCTGGTTGCATGGGCCGAGCTCCAGGGCTACTTTCGAACCGAGTCTTGAATGGCGTAACCGTCGAATATGAAATTATAAAACCGCTCAGGCTTTTGAGTGAAATGCGCGAAGATCCAAAATGGCGGAGAGGGGGAGATTCGAACTCCCGGAACCCTTGCGAGTTCAACGGTTTTCAAGACCGCCGCTTTCGACCGCTCAGCCACCTCTCCATTTCGGACAATACCGTATTACGGCAGTGATTGGAATGCGAGATTCCATATGCTATCTTTTATAGTTAATGGACGTCACCCAGAATTTTGAGTTTCCTTGGCCCAGTGTCAATGTGGTTTTAGAAGGGGGGTCGATCCTTGATATTCCCCATCTTGAAATTAAAACAATCGGTGAGGCCACAGCCTTTATTCAAGCTTACGGCTTCGACTTAAATAACCCGGACGACCTAGAGTTGGTTTGGCGGTTTTTTAACGATGCAGTTCAGTTTATTGAAAAGGTACTGGCCGATCCCGATTATTCCAAAGTTCCAGAGCATTTAAGATCTGAAAAATCGGTTAACGACATTCGTCGTCTCTTTATTATTGCATCCGAAAAAAACAGAACAGATGATCAGATTTATGCTTGTGCCATCTTAAGGATCATGCACGTGATGATTCATCTTTTTTATGATCCGCGCTTGAAATTTTTCCAAGCGATGCAAACTCAAGTCTTAAATCGGCTAGATCAATTTTTATATGTTGATCCCATAAATGGCGTGACCTATCTCGGCAAAGAGGAGGATGGTCAAGGGATTAAACTTTTGTTTTTTAAAAAGAAAGAAAGAAAAGATCCCGATCGTGAAATAATCAAACTTCTTCATAAGGCCGATAGTGTAGTTGAGGAGATTTATGATCGAGTAGGAATCCGCTTAGTTACAGAAACTAAACTGGATGCTTTTAGAGCTGTTCGAGTTCTACTTGAAAAAAACATTATTAGTTTACCTAATATTCGGCCCGGGAGATCTCGCAATCGTTTAGTTGATTTAAAAAGAGTTCAATTTGAATTAGATCGCATTGCAATTCACCTAAAAAAAACACCAGAACCCGCTCCTTATATCGAACGAATGATTAAACGATTGGAAAAACGAATTGGTTATGGACGCATTGGACGAAGCCTGCTTAATCCTCACACCAGTGAACATTATAAAGCCATTCAGTTTACCTGCCGAGAATTGGTAAAGGTGAGAAATCCCCAACACCATACCTATACGCAGCTTGCGACACAACTACCCAACATGTCGGGTGGCACTCAACTATTTAATGAGCTATTCCCCACAGTACCAGCGCCGTATGAGTATGGATTTTTTCCATATGAAATTCAGATTATGGATGTAAAGGCCTACGCAGATAGTATTTTTGGCAAAAGTAACCACGAAGAGTATCGAAGAAAACAGCTTAACGCTGCCCGACACAGAGTGTTTGGCAAAAAAACATAAGGTCGAGTTTTTGGTTCATTAATTTGCTATAATTAAGGCTATGTCCGACTCTCTTATAAATCAAGTTGAGTATTTCATTGGAATTGAGGGGGAGCAAAAGGGCCCTTTTTCATTTGGCGATATTCAAGGAATGATCTCAAGGGGAGAGATTAATTCTAAAACCCCTATTTGGCATTCAGAGTTATCGGAATGGGAGTGTGTGGAGGGCTTGAAAGAGTTCATTAGCGAAACCCTAGAAGATAAAATAGCGCCAAACCTAAATTCCCCGATGCAGTTAGAAACAAAAAATAGGAAACAGTTTTCTGCTGCAAATAATCCACTCAAAAATAAAACCTCAACCGAACCAGACCCATGTGAAACCATTTTTTCGGGAAAAATAGACCTGGAGAGGACCTCTGAAAACAAAACTTTGAAAGGCTGGGTTATTATCGGAGGAGTGATTGTATGTTTGATGGCAGGTGCGGCCTTTAATGTATTAACCCAAACGGCACCCCCCGAAGCCGTTTCGAAGAAAACTGTTAAATTAAGCGCCTCTCAACAAAGAGGCTTAAGTCTAAGTCAAGCGCAGATAAAGTTTAATAAAGAACCCGAATCTGGGATTCCAGAATTAATTACAATCCTAAAAGTTAACTCGACAGATAATGTGGGTTTAGAGGCGCTAGAAACATTATTATCCCATTATCGCCAGAAAGAAATGGCTAGTGAGTCTGGAAAAATATTAATGATAGCCAAACGTCCGCTGGAGGCCTTAGTTTATTTTCTTCAGGAACCACGTGACTTGGTCGGAGCTGAAACCGCATATGAAGAAGCGGCTAATATGGCGAAGGGCAATGAGAGAAAAGAATTAATATTAAAACAAATCGCAATGCTTTTAGGATCTGTGGGCGGTATGGAAAGGGCTACCAATCTAATTAAACTTCTAGATCAAGAGTATCCCGGCACACAGCACCCCTACCAATATTATTTAAAGTCCACCGAGGCCAAAATTGCCGATATTTTTGCGCGTACTGCCTTTCACTATAGTGATACCTTAGGTGAGTTTTTAGTTAGTAATCTTTCACAGGTAAGCTTGGTAGAAAAACCTCTGCTGAGGGTCACGAAAGATAAACTGGGAAGTTATCAAATTTCGGCTACCTATAAGGGGCCTGTTAATTTTCATAATGATCGGATTCCTAATGTTTTCTTTGTGTTTTGGCTTTCAAATGAACAATGGCTAATCGTGGATACTAATTTAACCAAAGAAAGAACCGCCGCAGCAAAAGAGGCCCGAAAGAACCATTTAACAGATGGGCTCACAGCCAATGAAATTCTACAAGGCCTAGAGAGTTTATTTAAAACACAGTTTCCGGGCAAAGGACTACACGAAATCATCTCTTCACAAAAAACTCGCCCTACTAATAGCAACGAATAAAGGTTTTAAATTAGCTCCGTGCTAAAAGATAAAAATACCGATAAAATCTGTTTGAAAAAAGTAACAAGTAGATCGAGAAAAGATTTGAAAAACCCTTACCAAATTATTGATAATCTCTGGGGAGCAGTTTCGAAATTAGTCTTTGTGCGTTTTCAATTTGAAATTCCCACAGAAGAATTAAAAGAATATCAGAAAACGGGCCGCCTTATTTTTGCGGTGACTAGTGGTGGGATTTTTGAGTGGTTAATTCTCTCTAGTTGGTGTCGCACACAAAACCTAGGGGTTATTTATGTCGCCAACAGAAAAACAATTTTAATCTTATCCAAACCGATACTTTTTTTGAAGGTGGTATTGGGGAAGTTACCCCTCTCAGATCTGTTTACCTCTACTGAGAGCGGGCCCAGAATTATTTTTTGTCCCACTAACGAGCGCAAACAATTGTTTAAGCCAACGCCCGTTGAAAACCTGATTGCTAAACTACATGAGCAGTCAATTGGACCAGAAGGGACTCAGTTTTTAATTGTTCCGGTTTTAATTCTTTGGAGAAAATATACGAGGGGTGAAAGAAGACGGCTTGATGAACTCTTATTAGGGATCAGCTCAAATCCCAATTGGATTGGAAAACTTTGGTATCTACTCCGAAAGCGACAGGACTCTAATGTGAAAAGCCTTGGGGTTTTTCCTATTCTAGAAAGGGATACCTTTCTCTTGGGTGAGAGTCCGGATGAGATTGATGAGGGAGTTAGCCTAAAAATTGCTAGAGTCATTCGCAGAAAAATAATAGTACTAATACAGCAGGAGATGAGGGTGGTGCTAGGACCCCGTTATCTTTCTCCCACCTCTGTAAAGGAAACCTTGATACGAGATGAGGAGGTACAAAAAGCGATCCATCTAATGGCAGAAAAAGAGGGGTTGGATAATAAAAAGGTGATGATGCTGGCCTATCAGTATCTCACAGAAATTGTAGCTAGCTATACCTATAGGATTATAGAAATTCTGGCTGTCTTTTTGGGCTGGTTATTTGCCAGGATTACCGAGGGGCTAGTTGTTCAGAGTGAAGAGATTAGCAAGGTTCGCGAGGTGATGAAAACTAAGCCGATCGTTTTTGTTTCCTCTCATAGAAGTCACTTAGATTATTTAGTGGTTCCGTACGTACTTTTTACCGAGGATATGTTGACTCCGCATATTGCGGCCGGAGTTAATTTATCCTTTTGGCCTGTAGGATATTTTCTTAGAAAATCAGGAGCTTTTTTCATTCGAAGGTCATTCAAAGGAAATGATCTTTATGCATTGTTGCTCAAAAAGTATATTGAGTTTCTCCTTAAAAATCGGCACAACGTGAAGTTTTTCATTGAGGGAACTCGAAGTCGATCAGGCAAAATGCTTCCCCCGGCTTTTGGTATTTTAAAGATGATTTTGGAAGTTTACCGTAATAAGGGGACTGAGGATATCGCATTGATTCCCGTTTCTATTTGCTACGATGAGGTTTTAGAAGAGGGTTCCTATTCAAAAGAACTTAGGGGAGGCAAAAAAGAAAAGGAAACTGCATCGGGTCTATTTAAATCTCGAAAAATTACAAAAAAAAATATTGGCAAAGTCTATGTTAGGTTTGCAGACCCTCTTTCGGTTAAAGAGATCATTCAGAGGGCAGATGAAAATCAGGTTGATGCGCGACGTATTCTTCAGAAGACCGCATTTCAACTTTGTAAAACGATAAATGATGTGAGCCCCATCACTCCAAAATCTATTGTTAGTAGTATTTTTTTAACCCACAGGGATCTTTCGCTGTCATTTAGCGAGGTATTGCGCATCTCAGATAGGATGGCAGATTATGTAACCTATTCTGGAATGAGTCTTAGCACACCACAAGAAAGTGGTTTTCGTTCGGCAGTGGAGAGTACCGTCAGAGGCCTTCAGAAAAAGGGATTCCTTTCGATTTCAGAGAGTTTAGTAAGGGAATACTCACTTGAGCATAAGAAACGGGCGGTTTTAAATTTTTATAAAAATAATGCAATCCATTGTTTTGTAACTCCTTCTATCTGCGTTCTTGCTTTTCTAGATACCCTTAAAAAAAGAAAGGCTACTAAATCTAACCAAAAAACATTTTACGAAGACTTTATAACCAGTGCATTGATGCTAAGAAATATTCTGAAGTTTGAATTCTTTTTTAGTCCACGAATTCTATTCCCTTCGGAACTAAAAAAAACATTACAGTATTTTTCCCATGATTGCGCTTGGGAGATTGCCGATGATCAGGCCTGGATCCAGGGATTTCATCATTTTTTCAAAGACTGGGACGAGGCCACCGTTTATTCTGGATTGATAGGTGAGCTACTGGAGAGTTACCTTATTTTAATGAGTTTCTTAAGAGAACAGCAGGGGCAAGTTTTTGATAAAAAGCAGTGCCTCAATAGGCTTATTAAATACGGTGAAGCAAAAAGGGATGTGGGTGATATTACATATCCAGAATCGATCTCGATTCAGAATTTTACTAATGGCTTATTGTCTTGTGAAAACAAAGGTTATCTTTCCTCCGATTCACTAAATGATAAAACGGTTTTTAATATTTTGCCGGCTACATTAGAAACGGAAAAAATGATCAAAGATATTCAAGACTATTTAACGCTGCTCACACAACGGCCTTCGGTAATAGTAGCCTCTTAAAAAAGGTGCCTTTAAGGGTGCCTACTAAGCCTTACAATTTTAGATAAAAATTAAGCGGCTTTATTTTCTGGTTTTGGCGGTGGTGGTGGCGGTGGGGAGTTAGCATTGATTAATTTTTTTGCAAACATTTCTCTGGGAAATGGTAGCTGATTAACTTCCATTTCTTTTATGAAACTGGGAAGGTTTCCGGTGGGATTTAGACTTCCCAAGACCTTTCCTTCTTTATCACGGCCTGTTTGTTCAAAAAGGTAAATATCTTGCACCTGATAGTTTCCATGCAGATCCATTCCCAGTCCCTCTGAGATATGGGTGAGCTTTCTGGAGCCATCCTGCATTCGGGATAGTTGCAACATGATATTAATAGCAGAAGCCACCTGAGATCGTACGGCCTGAATGGGAACATCAGTTTCATTCATCATGGCAAGGGTCTCAAGGCGAGTTAAACACTCTTTAGGATTATTGGAGTGGACAGTGCCCATAGAGCCAGAGTGTCCGGTATTCATCGAGCTAATGAGATCCATGGCCTCTCCACCACGAACCTCTCCGACAATGACTCTGTCGGGGCGAAGTCTTAGCGAAGATTTTACTAGGTCTCGGAGAGTTACTAAACCTTTTCCATATTCATCAGCAGGACGAGCTTCAAAATAGACCACGTGGGCATTATGAATTTTTAATTCCGAAGAATCTTCCAAAACTAGAATTCGCTGATTGGGCTGACAACGGCTAGCTAAAATATTTAAGATCGTTGTTTTTCCAGACCCGGTTCCTCCGGAAACGATAATATTTTTTTTGAGGTAAAGGCAGACATCGATGAAGCGAGCAGCATCTACAGTGAGCGCTCCTTTAGTGATAAGATCTTTCATTTCAAGCTTTGTTTTTGAAAACTTTCGAATGGCTACTGTGGTTCCATTTTTAGCAACGGGGGGAACTACAGCATGAATGCGAGAACCATCTGGCAGTCTTGCATCTAAGAAAGGTCTTTCCTCATCGATAGGACGACCTACAAATTGAGAGATATTTCTCACAGCGGCAACTAGCGCCCCTTCGTCTTCAAACTTCACATCTACTTTTTCTACAAATCCTTTTCGTTCAATAAAAATATTGGCAGGACCATTAATCATGATCTCTGTGACAGAATCGTCCTTTAAAAATGGAAGTACTGGGGCTAGAAAAATCTGGACACTGCTATCAAAAACAGACATTTTATGGCTCCTCTACAGAAATTTCTCCGGATGCACCGGTGATCACATCATGAAAGCTATAAACTCCCGGTTTTGGATCGAAATTGACATCGGTGACTCTCCTTGAAGAGAGTTCTCGATTTAATTCAAACTTGGATCGGTCTAATTCTTTTTTGGTTTCGCCCTCAACCTGGCTTGAAACCCAGCGTTGAATATTTAATTTTTCGATGACTAACGCTGCCGGTTTTCGATTCGTTGTGGTGAAGAGCAGTCGAACAGATTCTCCGGATTTCAAAACTACCTTTGCGGGATAAAATTCATTATTGGAAAGAATAATGGAAATATCACTCACTCCTTTAGGCGGCCTAGATGGGGTTGTGGGGGGCACGGCAAATTTGTAGTTAAAGGTTCCTACGGGAATCATTCCCGTGTTTTCTTCCATTCGTTTTGCAAAAATTTCAGGGGCTAGGACAAACGGAGGAAGGGGGTGGGTGGGTTTCATTACCATTAAAGATGTTTGGGGTTGATACTGATCAACACTGACCTCCCCTTGCGTAGGAGCGGCGGATAGGTTGGGCCTTTGGAGCCTGTTTTTTGCAGCCTTATCCTCCTTATGGGAGGGCAGTCTTTCAATGCCCTTTGGAATCGTTATTTTTTCAGGGGGAACATAGGTGGGATCGGGTTCGGAGAGTTCACTATCCTGTTTGGCAGATATTAAGTTATTGCTTTCATTTACTAAAAGGGGTTCAGTGGGAAATAGGGGCGGAGTCGCTTTCTCTAGTTCCAGATCTTCAAGCACTCTTTTATTTTCGGAGGTGGAGAGTGATTGTGGAGATCTTTTTGAGGGTATGTTTTCTAATGAAGAGGGCGATGGCATTTCAATCGGAAGCTCATCTGGTAAAGTATCAACAGAAATTTCATCCTCATCACCTCTAGAGGGAAGGGTCACACAGAGCGATAGCGCAAAAAGACAAACTAAAAAAGGTTTGATATTTAGTTTCCACATAAAGGTATCTTTAGATCTTATCGGAATAAAAATAAGGGAACTAAAACTAAAAAGAGCACCGAGCCATGATTTACCGCGGTACCGGTATTGTAGTTCGGGGCACAAGGGGCGCGTCTCTAATTAGCAATCCTTTGGGCAATTACTCTGAGATTCCTGGTTGATTTAGGGGCGAAATGGACCTCCGTCCCCCCAATAAGTTACTGTATAGACCTTTAGCGGGTGTTGTAAATTTGGGCAAAAGTCGAAAACCGTGAGGGTTTTGTAGGGGGAATGGCTTTTTTACTGCGAGAGGGAAGGTGATATGAGCTGAAAAGCTAAAAATTGGGGTCTCTATGATGCATGGTCTTTAATCTGTCTTTGCCTATAAGTTAATCAAATTTATGACTGCACAAGATCTGGATATTAAATGTAAAGTATTAAAATTATTATGATTTATTGGTTTTGTTTTTGTCTTTTTTGGCAAGAGAAGTGCAGTTTATTCTTGTAATATGATCTTTTTAAGAACCCTTGCAGTGTTAGTTTTTATAACCAGTGCCTTTGCGCTAGGAGAGCATTATCGTCCCTTCGGACAGCAGGGTGGTTTCGGACAGCAGGGTGGTTTCGGACAGCAGGGTGGTTTCGGACAGCAGGGTGGTTTCGGACAGCAGGGTGGCGGCGGACAGCAGGGTGGCGGCGGACAGCAGGGTGGCGGCGGAGAGGCTAAGTATAAACCTAATGAAACAACTAAACAGATTTTAGCTGATGGAGAAAAGTCTGTTACAGCCTTAACCAAGAGTGGAGATGAGGCTACTAAAGCTATTTCCGCGTCCAGTCAAAATTTTGATAAAGCGGCCCAAACTATTCAGAATCAAGTAGATGCCACTCCAGACATTATAAAGAGTTTGGCCGATGAATCCGAAAAAAATAGGGAAGCCAACAAGAAATCTGAGGGTGAATCAAAAAATTTAAATCAAACACTGACGAATATTGGTAACCTTATTGATGGGATTGTCGTAACCACAAAAGAAACTTTAGCAGTAAGCCTTCCAAAACTTACTTCTATCGATAGGGTTATTCCGACTAAGTCAATTGGGCAAACTTTGGCCAAGGGTTCCTTTCAGACAAACAGTCGCTCTAGTGTTTTTGGAGAAATGCTAGGCAAGAGAGATTTGTCTTCTGAGGCAAGTGCCACCAATGTGGATAATGGCTCACAAAGCTCTAGGGAAAACTCGCAAGCGCAGAGTCATGGATTTAAAAATGCAGCTAAAATTTATCGCCCGCCATTAGCAGATCAGTTTTAAAAACGGCAACAGCTTCCCAGCCCTTTTCATGGATCCAAGATTTTAATTCGCTTTGAGTTCGCGCTGCCAAGAGACCGTATTTTAGTTTTTTATCTTTTCCTGAAAAATTATCCAGGGGTGGCAAAAGCCCCATGTTAACGTTCATGGGTTGAAAAGAGGTTTTCCCATTGTCGGTAATTGCATGTAACAAAGCTCCGAGCATCGTTTTTTCCGGTAAAATCAACGAGGTTTTATCCTGATAAAGTTGAACAGCATTTACCGCGGCTAAAAGTCCGGTAGCTGTAGATTCTAAATATCCCTCTGTTCCTGTAAGCTGGCCTGCTACAAATAATTCGGGGTGAGATTTTAATTGGAGAGTGGGTTGTAGTAGTTTGGGGGAATCAATATAAGTATTTCGATGCATGCTTCCCAATCTCAAAAACTCTGCATTTTCTAGCCCTGGCAGTTTTCTAAAGATTCTTTCTTGTTCCTTATATTTTAATTTCGTTTGAAATCCGACCAGATTGTACGCGGTCTTATATTTGTTTTCAGTTCTCAACTGGACCACTGCAAAGGGTCTAATTCCCGTTTTGGGATCGTTAAGCCCCACCGGCTTCATCGGACCAAAAGACAGAGTCTTTCTTCCTCTTGCGGCAATAGCTTCAATCGGCATGCAGGATTCAAAATATTTTTCCTCTTCAAAATTGTGGGGCAGAACCACATCACCCGAAAGTAGATCATCCACTAAAGTTTCGTATTGTGCCTCTGTCAGAGGGACATTTAAAAAATCTTTTGTTTCACCTTTGTCATATCGGTTGGCAAAATAAAGTTTATCTAAGTTTAAACTATCGGCGGAAACAATTGGCGAGATGGCATCATAAAAATAAAGAGAATTATTTCCAAAAATAGGAGTTAAAGATTCGATAAGTGGCTTAGAGGTGAGCGGCCCTGTTGCTAAAATAGTAATCGCATTTTTAGGGATTTCTGTGACCTCTTGTCTAGAAATTGTAATTAAGGGATGGCTCTCTAATTTCTTTGTAATAATTTCAGAAAGCTTAACTCGGTCTACAGCCAAAGAGGCTCCTGCTGGCACCGCAATCGCTTCCGCTACCGAGAGAACAAACCCCCCCAATTCATGAAGCTCATCTTTAAGAATTCGAGATGCAGAATTAGGGGAAACAGAACCAAAGCTATTACTGCAGACCAGTTCCGCAAATTGCGAAGTGGAGTGGGCCTCGGTCATCTTTTGGGGTCGCATCTCATGAAGAACCACGGAAATGCCGCGCATCGCAACTTGATAGGCGGCCTCACTTCCTGCAAGCCCACCCCCGATTACATGAATTGAACTCTGACGCATGTTGACTCCTTGACGCTACCGATTCGTTCTCTTACACTAAACACTAACTTTTTCCCAAGCTATTCTTACCTATGAACCAGTACATTTTTTACATGACTACCGCAGCATTGGCTAATAACTCAGTTTCTAAAGAGAGCATGCCTCAGCTTAATATCTTGGAAATTGTTTTCAACGCCAGTCCCATTGTGATGGGGGTCCTATTTCTTCTTATGGGATTTTCACTTGTGAGTTGGGCGATTATTTTTCACAAGTGGAGAGTTCTTGGTCAGGCAGAATCTAGCACCGAAAACTTTTTAGAGGTTTTCTGGAGTGGCAAGAGTATGGATCATATTTATTCTGAATCTAAAAAATATCCGAATACGCCACTAGCTACCATTTTCCAGGCTGGTTATAAAGAACTACAAAGACTAATGGATAGAGAACGCCAAAAGACATCTTCTAAAGAACATACGACCACCGACCTAGGATCTCTGGTGCCGCCTGAATCGTCCATTGAAAATCTAGAACGTTCCCTAAATGTAGCGGCGAGAAGAGAGGCTCTTAAACTAGAAAGTTCTATGACCTTTTTAGCAACTGCAGCCAGCACCGCCCCTTTTATTGGCCTTTTTGGAACGGTCTGGGGAATCATGAACTCCTTTCAAAATATTGGAGCCCAAGGAGGGGCGAGTTTGGCCACGGTAGCACCAGGCATAGCCGAGGCACTTGTTGCGACTGCCGTGGGCTTGGCCTGTGCCATTCCCGCTACCATGGGATACAACTATTTTAATAATAAGCTTCGTGGAATTCGTGCACGCATGGAAAATTTCGGTTCCGATTTTCTAAATATTGTGAAGCGAAATTTTTTAGCAAGTTAGTATTCGGATTCCTTTATAGGTTTACTTAAATCTTTTTGGATTAAAACTTATGGCAGGATTTAAAAATTTTTCAGATGATAGTGGCCCGATGGCCGATATCAATATTACCCCATTTGTGGATGTCATGTTGGTGTTACTGGTAATTTTTATGGTGACTGCACCGATGCTAGAAAGTGGAATTCCAATTCAATTACCCAAAGCATCTGGAAAAGCACTCCCCAAGGGCGAGGCTCCAGTGACGCTAAATATTTCTAAGGACTCAAAATTGTTTTTAGAAAAAGAGGAGATTCCTTTTTCATTATTAAATAAAAAACTGCAGCAGTTTTATAAAAACAAAAGTAATCAAGAAATATATATTAGAGCTGATAGTTCCTTAACCTATGGATTTGTGGCACAGGTCATGGCGACTATAAAGAATGCGGGTATCAATAAAATTGGTCTTGTGACGTTACCACCGGGTCAGTAGGTTTCCTTTAAGGAGTTCAGTGGACTCAAGTTCAACATCTCAAAACTTTGTTAATGTTCCTTTATCATCGATTTTAATCTCTCTTGGAGTTCATTTTGCTATATTAGTGGTTTTAATAAGCTTTCATTTTCTTGATGGATTAGGCTTATCGCTCCTGAAAAAAAAGGAGATGAAGGAACCCTATCAGAGTTTTATTCAAGTGGATGTCGTGGATCTTCCCGATCAATTAGCGAAAAATATGACTCGGGTTGATATGAGTCAGCCTATCGTCGATAAACCGGTGGTTCAAGTTAAACCTTCTATGGCTCCCGTTCCTTCAATAGACGTCATGAAAACTCCCGATAAACAAGAAACCAAAGAGGGGATAGAAAAAAGAACAAAGAAAGAAAGAATAGAGGAACAGGCTAAGGCGCTAAAGCAAATTCAAGAGGAGGCGAAGCGGGAGCAGGCTTTAAAAAACTTGGCGGTAAAAGAAGGGGTTAAAGGCCGCGGAAAGATTTTTGGAAACCGCATTTCGCAAGGAAACTCTGCAGTAGGAATGATGGGTACCGCTAGCGACCAGTATCGAGCGCTGGTGAGTGACTCCATTCGAAAACATTTTAATATTTACTTGTGGCAGCAAAAAAAAACAGCTTTAACGGCCGATATTTATCTAGAGGTTTATCCTACGGGTAAAGTAAAATTGAGAAGGGTGGTAAAGGCCTCAGTTGACCCTTTATTTGATTCAGCTGTATTGCAAGCCATCGATGCATCACAGCCTTTACCGATACCCGAAGATATTTCTGTGCTTAAAGAGGGATTTCAAATTACTTTTAAGCCGTAAGAGGAGTGGGTCTATGAGAGTTGCAATATTTTTAATTTTATTTTCTTTTCCTTGTTGGGCTACTATTTATTTAACCGTAAGTGGGGCTAATGTTAAGCGAGCAAAAATTGCTTTGGGTCAGGTGCATCCTTTAGTAGAAATGGTCTCACCCGATCCTCAATTGGCTAGAAATATAAGAGAGCAGCTTAAAGCGGATCTTCTTTTTAGCAATCTATTTGATTTTGTTAACGACTCAGATTTTTTAAAGTCAGACTCCCCGCAAGATTACAATAAGATCAGCTACGAAGAATTTTCTTCGGCCGGAGCGGCCTTTGCTTTGAAGCTTGCCTATCAAGTATCAAATTCAAAATTAAATCTGAAGGCCGATCTTTATGATGTTCCCGGCCAAAAAAAGATTTTTGGTAAAAAATATCAGGTTGCCTCCTCGCAGTATTACCGTTTGGTTCACAATATTTCGGAAGATATTTTGAAGGAACTCACAGGAGAGTCGGGTTTGTTTACGAGTCGAATTATTATGACCTGTTGGAGGTACCCTTACAAAACAGCACCTCCAAAAGAAATTTATATGGTTGATCCTGATGGGAGAAATTTAATCCAATTAACGTCCGATAAATCACTGTCAACGACTCCCAACTGGATGCAGGACGGAAAAAACATTACCTACAGTCAGTATGAATGGCTTAATCGTGGGGGCATGAGAACTCGAGGGGTCGTTTTAAAAAAGCATGATCTCCAAACGGGAAGACGACAAAATATTTCCTCTAAAGAAGGTATGAATAGCGGTGCCACATGGAGCGTTAATTCAGCTAAGGGCGTTGGAACTTTAAGTTTTACAGGTCGACCCGAACTTTATCTTCTTTCAAAAGAGGGTGGAGAGCCTGAGCCTTTGAGCCGTAATATTCAATGGAAGAGACTTTTAGGAGATGGTTTTCAATCGAGCATGACCTCGCTTTTATTTGATGTAGAGCCCAGCTGGGCCCCCGATGGTAAGAAAATTGTTTTTTCTAGTGCTAGGACTGGGCATCCTATGATTTATGTCGTCGATATTAACTCAAAGGTGGCCAATCAACTGACCTTTGCAGGGCAATATAATGCGAGTCCGGCGTGGTCTCCTCGAGGAGATAAAATTCTTTTTGCAGCCCAAAGAACAGGGGATGGGAATTTTGATGTTTATATGATCGATCCCGATGGCAATAATTTAACAAGAATGACAGCGGGGGAAAGTCGTCCCGGAAGAAGACTTAACAGTGAAAATCCTTCATGGGCACCCACAGGAAGACACTTTGCTTTTGCTAATAATGAAGAGGGGCATTACGGAATTTATGTAATGACCGTTGATAGTACCCAGAAGACAAAAATATCTCCTCCCGATAAAGAGTGCTTCACTCCATCTTGGGGGCCCAATGAGGGGTGAGTTCTTGAGTATTAGTTTCCGTGACTAGTGGGGTTTTGATTGGAGTTATTAGTAAATCTTGGTGTTCCACCTTTTTCATTTCCCCAAAACGAGCGACTCAAATTCAAAAGGGATTGTCCAGAGGCAATTCCCCCTTCTTTTCCTTCATCTGAATCTCCGCGTACTGTAATATGAGAGATGGCTCCTATATATAAAATTTCCTTTACCTTTTTATCTTCGTCAAAATTACAACTAAGGGCAGCACCCCCTGAATCGCCACTTTTAATTCGATCCGAATTGAATACCAGGCCAGAAGAGCCAGAGAGCGGCCCGCTATCTTTTCCCGAGGATAAATTGAATTTACTATTAGAATTAAATCGAATGAAATTTCCAAGACCCGCTTGAGTGTTTTCAAAGAATCCGGTTGCGGCAATGGTGGCTTGATTATCTCCCTGTTGTGAAGCATTGATCGTTGCATTTTGTTGCAATACGAGCGGTAGGGAATCAATTCGTTGTAGTGCGGAAACCTCTTCAGGTGAAGGCACTCTGGCTAAGTGAAGATTTTTGGCTCTAGCACAGGGAACCTCTACAGTAAGAACGACTAAGTCAGAGTTTCCATTTTCTACCGATTGTCCAATAATCTTATCGGAAGTTCCTACATGAGTGACTTGGGCCGATATTTGGCCGCCGATATTCGCTCTGATGGATCTTCCTATTAAAGATCTCTGCCCTTCTATGCAATGAAGGGCGGTGGCCAAATTAACTTGGCATTGTCCTTTACTATTATTGAATGACTGAAGAGTTTTTTGTGGATCCTTAGCAATGGGAGTGCTTGCACAAAGAGCCCCTGGAAGTTGTAGTTCTACATTAAATCGTTTTTGTCGCACGGCCTGAACACAGGCCTTTAGTTCTGGGGAATCATTTATTTCTGGTGTACGGCTTCTCCCACCAAAGAAACCTATTCCCTGACGTGGTACTCCGAAATTACCTTGAGAGTTACAGCTTCCTTGTTTGCCGCCTCCTTGGAAGGGATTGAGCGACAAGCCACTTCTTGGTGGCGAAAAATCTGGTGGCACTGGCTGAAGACTTCGAAGATTAGATAGTGTTTCTGAAAAGGAAGGAACTAAGAGTTTGGAAAGTTCGGGAAGTTTTTCTTTTTCTGAAATAAAAATTTGTTCTTTAATTGGATTGAAAAATTGACTTAGAGACTCTGGATTACCAAGCCCTTTTCCTATCATATCGCTCAGAATATCTAATCCTTTAGTGATAGGTTTTTCTGTGGCGGCGAGAGGCTTTAAAAGAGGATCTTTTTGAAATTCTAATATCAAGCTTTCAATCGCATTATTATCATTGGCTTCATGGGTTAGCTGTTTTTGAAGATGAACTAACAAAATAGCCGCAAGTGTTCTCTTTTCTTTGTCGGTAAGGTTTTCAGATTTATCTGAAAGTATTATCGAAATATCATTAAAGGTAATCTCACTCTGGTTTAGCTTTGTTTTCGAATCGGAAGTGTTTCCGATTAAGGAGATAAGTTTAGTCTTTAACTCAGAAGATAAAGACAGTTCAGTTAAATATTTTTTACCCTCTAGCTCCTTGTTTTTATTAAAGTGTAAAAAAACAGCCTTAAGAAATCTATCGGAAATTGAGTTCTCTTTTTGATTTAAACTTAATCCCTCTTCGAGATCTTTGAATCTACTCTCTAAAGATTGATAAAAGGGTACAAGCTCATGAGGGGCTTTGGGAGTTTCTGTTTCTGCCGTGAGACTTAAGGAAAAGGCAATACTGGCAAAGAGAATCAAGTTTAGCGATGTCATGTTTAACCCCTGTAAGATTAAACAATCCAAGTTCTAGGCCATGTTTTTAGCCTTGAGTATTGCGAAGGGTTCACTATTATTTAGCCACATAAGCTTTGAGAAATCGGCTTAGTTGCTGAATATAAGGGCTAAAAGGGATGTTAAAAAAACAAAAAGAAACCTCTTTGTTTTATAGGCTAATTGTCTAAAGTTTATACACCCGACACAATTGAAATAGGATCTATTAAGAGCCTATTCAATGGTAAGTGATTTTAGAAGATCTAGTTGATCAAGTACCTTGCCACTTCCAATAACCACGCATCTTAGTGGGTCTTCAGCATACATCACAGGAAGCCCTGTGCGCTCACGAATTAGAATATCGAAATTAGCTAGAAGAGAGCCGCCTCCAGCTAACACAATTCCCTTATCAACAATATCTGCTGCCAATTCTGGGGGAGTTCTCTCAAGAGCCTGTTTCACAGCATCTACTACAATATTAACTTGATCTACTAAGGCTTCCCTAATTTCATCACTACTGACAGTGACCGTTTTAGGACTGCCCACAACTAAATCTCGCCCTTTGACTTCACAATACTTAACCTCATCAAATGGAAAAGCATTTCCAATTTCAATTTTAATTTGCTCTGCAGTTCGCTCTCCAATCAGAAGATTGTATTGTCGTTTGATATAGCTCACGATGGCATCATCAAACTTATCCCCTGCGACTCGTACCGATTGCGAGTAAACAATTCCACCCAAAGAGATCACTGCAACTTCAGTAGTTCCTCCTCCGATATCTACAATCATATTTCCAGAGGGTTCTGTAATAGGAAGCCCAGCACCAATTGCTGCAGCCATGGGTTCTTCAATTAAAAAGACCTCTCGTGCCCCTGCAGACTGAGCCGATTCTCTCACGGCTCTTCGCTCTACTTGAGTAATTCCAAAGGGCACACAGATAATAATTCTAGGACGCACTAAGGTAATTTTTTCGTGAGATTTTGCGATGAAATATTTAAGCATGCTTTGACACACTTCAAAGTCTGCAATCACGCCATCTTTCATCGGCCGAATAGCAGTGATACTACCAGGTGTTCTTCCCAGCATTTCTTTGGCTTCACGACCCACAGCAAGAATTCTACTTGGGCCTCCTCTAGGATTTCTGTGAACCGCAACTACGGAGGGTTCATCAATAATAAGTCCTCGATTTTTTGCGTATACTAAAGTGTTTGCAGTTCCTAAGTCGATGGCAAGGTCACTGGAAAACATTCCCATCAAACGATTCAGCGCACTACGTACGGGATTCACGGTTACCATCGATTAATTACCCCCAGATATTTTTTAACACAATAAGTCTAAGAAAGGTCACTATACTGTGTATAAATAAAAGAGTCACTGGACAAAATATGTAGGGAAGATTGTTTTTTGTGTCGCCACGCATTATGGACGTGGTGCCAAGATATAAAAAATCTGGAGAACAGCAGCGGGGCGATCGAAAAGGTAAGGCCCACAAAAAGGTGCGCAATGGGGGAGTATTAAATTTTAATGTCAATCTAACCGATAGGTTATTTGAAGTTGACTCTCTTTTTGAGGTGAAATTGCCCGATAAACCAGAAAAATTAGACGATCGTTACACCCTCTGGGAAAAAATCGCTAGTGGCGGAATGGCAGAGGTGTATCGAGCGACCGAATATGGAGCCAAAGGGTCACGTAAAACTGTGGCATTAAAGAAAATTCTTCCTAATTATTCCAGCAATCCAGAGTACAGAAAAATGTTTGCTGATGAAGCGATAATTTGTACACAGTTAACACACGCGAATATTTGTCAGGTAAATCCCCTTTTAGAAATTGGGGATAATCTTTATATGCCGATGGAATTCGTAGATGGAAAAAACCTTCGCCAGATCATTACGAAATACAAAAAAAGAAATGGTTCGAAGCCACTTCCCATTCCTTTTTCTTTGTATGTAGTAAGCGAAGTATCTAAGGGACTTGAGTACGCGCACTCAAAGATTAGTAATGATGATGGTCGGCCTCTAAATATTGTTCATCGAGACATGTCGCCACAAAACGTCATGATTTCTTACGAGGGCGCTGTGAAGCTGATCGATTTTGGAATTGCAAAATCAAAAATATTAGCTAATGAAACGCGTGCTGGAGTGATCAAGGGTAAGTATAGCTATATGTCTCCCGAGCAAACTGTAGGAGGGGAACTGAATCGCCAATCGGATCTTTTTTCGATAGGGATCATATTGTGGGAGCTTTTGACAGGGGAGAGATTATTTCAGACAGAAAGCGAACTAGCCACGATTAAATTAATTCAGGATTGTGATCTCCGACACAAAGAACCCATCAAGAAAAATCCAGGGGTAACTCCTGAGCTTAACAAGATAGTAATGAAGGCATTAACCAAAGATTTATCACTGCGATATAAAAGTGCCGATGTTTTTCAACAACAACTTCAGAAATATAATAACGAGAAGTACAGCGCCTATTCGATCAGGGAGGTCAGAAGATTCTTAGAGAATTTATTTTCCGAAGAAATTTCAGCGGAGCAGAAAGCAGCAAAGGTCTTATACGGAGCTACGGTTACAAACTCTCAACAGAAACAACGTACTGAAAGGCGAGGCCTTCAAGATGTAGAGAACGCGCTTGAGGGTTCAATTACTAATACAAATATGAGTGGCTCAACTGGAGTCACCGATGCAGAATTAAAGAATGATCACGAAATATTTCATGATCCACATGAGATTGGTTTTAAACAGGATAATAAAAATGAGGCTACAGCACTAGATGTTTCTCAGAACACCGACGTATCGATAGAACAGAAAGACTTTAAAATTCCATCGATTGTTGCAGAAGAAAAAATAGTGATAACAAGGGAAAAAAATACAGCCACGCAAGGAGAGCCCTCAGAGCCAGGTCCCATCGAACTAATCCTCCCCGATAGGAAAGGCTATCTGATGCGGAAGGAGCAAGATTCTTCTTGGAGTAGTGTTGGAGGGAAGACTAATAGTAACAATGAGAAAGTTCTCAATAAAGTGAAGTTAGATACGAGTCTTTCAGAGGAGATTGAAAGGGAAAAATCGATATCTAGAAGCCAAAATAGTAATATTTCAATCGTTAAACAGAGTCAAAAATGGCTTGGTGTTGCAGTGGTGGTAGCTTTTGTCGGAACCGCCTATCTTTATCAGTTAATTTTCACAGGTAAGATTGCTAGTATTTTTAATGAATTCAGTAAAAGAGGGCCCACAGCAAACCCATCTATTGCAGTAATAGAGCCGAGCCTTCCAATAAAAACGAATTCTGTCACTCCATTGTGTCAAATAAAGGTAGAAACAGATCCTCCTGGAGCCACAATTATTGGCGAGGGATTCGAGGGGAGCTCTTCGACAGGAGTTATTTTAGCCCCCTGTGACCAGGTGGTTATTTTAAGATTGGAAAAACCGGGGTATGAGCCCTATAAAATTCCAGTTGTGACAAATAAACAACAACAGGTAGTTCCTATCGTTAATCTGCAGTTTCTTAAGGGCGGAACTATTCTGCTGACGGTAGATAATAATTCTCAGGTACTCATCGATGGCAAATCATACGGTGAGATTAAGGCGAATGTTCCAGTCGAGTATTTTCTTCCCGCGGGCATCCATAAGTTTGTATTTAAAAACGATGTTTTTGGATTGTCAGCAGCACAGGACTTTAAAGTTATTGAGAGTCAAAAGATAGTGACTCGGACTATTAAGCTCATAGATAATAAATAAACATTTAAGTAGTTGTGTTATTCCAGCCAAGTATTGACACTCTTTTGAAGGGAGTGAAGTGCCTCTTTTTCTGTGTGTTTGTCTAAAGTGACTAACTTGCCTTTGTGTGTTTTTAAAACGAGTCTCCAGTGGCCACGAATATAGTACTGCGAGTCTGGGTGTTGCACTGGAGCCACATTTGGCGATGGGCGCTGATTAATCAGTAAAAGTTCCTGAATCTCAGCCTTTTGATAATGGTTTAGCCGAACCCTTCTTTTCCCAATATCGTAACCTGAAATGAGATACTCACCATCAAATTGTATAAATTTACGAACCCAAAATAATTTTATTCCAATAAGGAGATAAACAGGAAGGACACCTATCACACTACCAACCAAAGCTAAGTCTAGAGGATCTCCAGTCTTTAAAAGTGTGTTTAAAAGTGAATGAGCCGCTAAACCCATACAGGTCAAAGCAAACCCACAAAGCCCATAAAGAGTCCAAAAAACTTGAGGAACTCCCTGTTCCCTGAACTCTAGGCCATGATTAGCAGATTTTTTTAGCTCGATGTAAAAACCCATTGGCTTTTCATGCTACCTTTGGATACAAAAATCAAGAAGATACCCAAAATAGGGGTGATTTGCTAAGGTAACAGTCGAATGAAAAAGACGGTGTTGATAAGACAGGCTTTGTGTGGGCTCCTAGGTTTTTATTGTCTAGGCTGTGGGGTTAAAGGCCCTCCTATTCCTTATGTAAGTATTGAAGGCGGTTCAGAAGCAAGCGTGAAAATAGCTCCTAATCAACTAACTAACAACGCATCGGATCAGAGAGTAAATATGACTAAGCCAATTTTAGTTCCAGAGATCACAGAGAAAAAACGGAGTGTTACCCCATGAGATTTCCTTTTCATAAAATGCATGGTTGCGGAAATGATTTTCTTATTTTGGATTATATGGGTGGTGAAGCACCCAAATTTTATCCTTCGGAGGTTGCCTATCTATGTGACCGGCATTATGGATTAGGCGCTGATGGGCTAGTTGTTTTAAAGGAAAGTTCAACCGCACATGCAGGGTGGTATTTTTATAACTCAGATGGGTCTACTGCTGCTATGTGTGGGAACGCAGCTAGATGTGCCATTCGTTACTTAATAGATAAACATTATCCAGAGGAGGTTCCCGTTTCTCTAGAAACTGAAATGGGAATTATTAAGGGCCGTAGAATAGACATGGGTAATCAGGTTGAAATCACGCTTTTTCCAAGTGCGATAAAGAGTTTTCAATATGATCAAAAAATAGTGACTGCCGGAGAAAACTCTTTTGATATTTACTCTCTTAATACAGGGGTTCCCCATGCGGTTATTGAAGTCAAAGATATTGATACCTATCCTATTTTAGATGTGGGACGACGCCTTTTAAAACACCCTGTATTTGGTGAAGAGGGAACTAATGTTACTTTTTTTCAGCGTTATGTAGGTCAAAAAATTAAAACCACCACTTTTGAACGCGGGGTAGAACATGAAACATTTGCCTGTGGAACTGGAGTGGCTGCGGCTGCGATAATATACTCTGAATTATATATGCAACCCTTTCCAATAGAGGTTGAAACTCCTGGTGGAACCTTAAAAGTTGATGTGAGTCCTGTTTCTAAAATGTTGCTGCTGCAAGGGCCAGCTGAATATGTTTATAGTATTGAATTAGATGCGATCCCTCGGAATTTTGAAAAACGGCATCTCTTAAGTGACAGGAAGTGATGTTTTAAAATGGATTTCAAAGGTGTTTTTGTTGCAACGGTAACTCCTTTTTTAAACAAATCGAGTGAGGTTGATTTTAAAGGTTATAAAGACCATCTGAACTGGCTCATGGCATCAGGTGTTGATGGTTTTGTTCCGTGTGGAACCACAGGTGAAGGCCCCTGTTTATCCGATCTCGAAAGACAGAAACTAATTGAACTTAGCTGTGAAATTGCCGAACCTAAAAAACTTAAAGTTATTGCAGGTTGCGCAAGCAATGCAACAGCCACTGTTTTAAAGATGATTTTAGCAGCCAAAGAAGCTGGGGCCCACGCAGCTCTGGTGGTGACACCCTATTATAATAAACCGACCCAGGAAGGTCTCATTGCGCACTATGAGTTCTTGGCCGATCATAGTTCTATTCCTCTGATTCTTTATCATGTTCCTGGAAGAACTAACGTAACCTTCCAGCTAGCCACACTACAGAAACTTTTTTCCCATAGGAACATCATTGGAATTAAAGAGGCGAGCGGAAATTATGGTTTTTGGATGGCAATGGCTGAAAAATTAGATTGGAATAGCAAATCAATTTTAGCGGGTGATGACGATGCCTTTGTTTTAATCCAGCAGTTGGGAGGCAAAGGAATTATTTCTGCCACTGCAAATATAGCACCCGAGGTTTTTGTGAAATTATTTCAACTCACCGAGGCGGGTGATTGGGCTCAAGCTTTCAAGTTGCAAAAAAAGATATATCCCTTGATCCAAGCGATGTTTTCAGAAACCAACCCATCTCCTATCAAATATGGTTTGAAGCTTTTGAATCGAATGGAAAATAATGTTCGCCTACCTTTAGTCACAGTGTTACCCAAAACAGAAATTAGGATCTCTGAAAGCATGAAAGCATTGGGCCTATTGTGATTTGCAAAGTAGGAATTTGTGGTGCTTCAGGAAGAATGGGATTGGAGATCGCAGCTGCTATCCAACAAGGATTTCAATTTAGAAATATGAGTTTCAGATTTTGTGATGCGATAGCTGAATCGAAGCGAATTCCCTCTGTCGAGGGAATTCCAGTGAGATCTTTTTTGGACTTATCAAGCGAACAGGTTCATATTTGGATCGATTTTAGCCGACCCGAAGCCACCCTTGAACTTTTGAAGAAAATTCAGACTCCCATCGTCATTGGAACCACCGGATTTTCGGAATCGCAATGGAAAGAGGTAGCTCACTATGCAGAAAAACGGGCGGTTCTGTTTGCTCCTAATATGGCACCCGGAATGAATGCAATACTGCGAATTTTGGATTCTGGACTATTGCCTTCAACCATGGGCTTTAATGTTGTAGCAGGGGAAAGTCATCATAAGCACAAGAAAGACTCTCCAAGCGGAACGATGAAGCGATTAGTCTCTTCATTGGAACTTCAGGGGTATCGAAATATTCCTGTTGAGGTTTCTAGAGTGGATGAAGTCCTGGGGGTGCACACGTTACAATTTGTTTCGGATGATGAGGAAATTACAATTGAACATCGGGTGCTTAATCGACGAGTGTTTGCAAAAGGGGCTCTATTGGGAGCTCAATTTTTAATGTCTCAAACGGCTCCCAAAATTTATTCTTACGAAGAGGTATTAATTTCATGAACTGGATAACACAGGCAAGACGCCTACAAGAACTGCCCCCTTATATTTTCAGCGAAATAAATACCATGAAGGCCGATGCTCAAAAAAGAGGGGTCTCCCTTTTAAGCTTGGCAATCGGAGATCCCGATCTGCCCACGCCAGAGGCCATTGTAAGAAAGTTACAGGAGGCTACAGCAAACCCACAAAACCATGTTTATTCTCCCTATGAAGGAACGATGGCCTTTAAAAAAGGTGTAGCCGATTGGTTTCAGGAGAGATTTCAGGTGAAATTAAATCCTGAAACTGAGGTGATGGCTCTGATTGGTTCGAAAGAGGGAATTGCTCATTTTCCACTAGCCTTTGTGAATCCTGGAGATAAGTGTCTCTATCCCTCTCCTGGTTATCCTATTTTTCAAACCGCTATTAGTTTAGCCGGTGGAATTCCTATTCCGGTTCCCCATCGTATAGAGAATGGGTTTGTTCCAGACTTAAATGAAATTGAATCGCTACTAGTGCTCCATCAACCCAAATATCTTTTAATTAACTTTCCCTGTAATCCTACCTCTGCCGTCGTCGGAAAGGATTTTTTGACGGAGTTAGTTTTTTTAGCGCGTAAATATCAAACCATTCTTGTCTCTGATAATGCGTATAGTGAAATGTATTACGATGAAAATGATAAACCTATTAGCCTTTTAGAAATTCCTGGTGCGATCGATATTGCCATTGAGTTCCAATCCTTTTCTAAAACTTTTAATATGACTGGATGGCGAATTGCTTACGCAGTTGGAAATGCAAAGCTCATCGCGGGACTTTTACGAGCTAAAACAAATATAGATTCGGGGCCTCTTTTGGCTGTTCAGGAGGCGAGTATCTATGCAATGCAAAATGGTAAGGCCCTTTCAGATCCCATTCGTGAGGTCTATCGAAACCGCCGAAAAATAATTTTAAAAGGGTTGGATAACTTAGGAATTCAATATGTGTATCCGAAAGCCACTTTTTTTGTATGGGCTCATGTCCCATTTGAAGAACCTTCAATGAAGTTTGTTAAAAGACTTATTGAGAAAGAGGGATTGGTTTTAACGCCGGGAATTGGATTTGGAAAAGAGGGCGAATATTTTTTTAGAATGGCCCTCACAGTTCCAGACCCCTCTCTCATAGATGCCATTGAGAGATTGGGACGGGCTTTAAAATCTTAAGTTTTTTATATAACAATTAAGACTTAATCAGTTCTATAAGCCCTGGATTTTCTAGTGTCGTCGTATCTCCACTGATCTCTTTCCCAGCTGCTAGATCTTTCAAAAATCGTCTCATAATTTTACCACTGCGAGTTTTAGGTAATATTTTTGTGAATATAATTTCATCGGGCCTAGCTAATGAACCAATTTCTTTCGCAACATGAGTCTTTAGTTCTTGCTGTAAAGATTGAGTGTTTATTTTTTCTTTTGAATCTCTTGGAATCACAAAGGCCACAATACTTTGCCCTTTAAGTTCATCGGGTCGACCCACTACGGCAGCCTCGGCTACTCTTGGGTGACTGACTAAGGCACTTTCAATTTCCATCGTGCCAAGTCTGTGACCAGAAACATTAATAACATCGTCGACACGGCCTTTAATCCAAAAGTATCCCTCCTCATCTCGGTGGGCTCCATCACCAGTAAAGTACATGCCTTTAAATTTTGACCAGTATTGCTCTTTGAAACGCTCTGGATTCTTATGAATAGTTCTAAGCATAGAGGGCCAGGGATGGCGAATAATAAGATACCCACCTTCATTGGCTGCACAGGAGTGTCCCTCTTCATTCACAATGTCGGCCACAATTCCAGGAAAGGGTTTAGTGGCAGATCCTGGTTTTAAGGTGGTGACTCCCGGAATCGGCGCAATTAAAATAGATCCCGTTTCAGTTTGCCACCAGGTATCAACGATAGGACAACGACCTTTGCCTATTTGTTGGTGGTACCAAATCCAGGCCTCAGGATTAATGGGCTCTCCTACACTTCCTAAAAGTCGCAAACTATTTAGCCGATATTTTTGAGGGTATTCATCTCCCGCTCGCATAAAGGCTCGAATGGCAGTGGGCGCAGTGTAAAGGATAGTAACCTGATGTTTATCGATAATCTCCCAAACACGTCCAGGATGTGGGTGCAAGGGGCCCCCCTCGTAAATAACACTCGTGGCGCCATTAGACAGAGGACCATAGACTACATAACTGTGTCCTGTAATCCATCCGATATCTGCGGTGCACCAATAGATATCCTCTTCTTTAAGATCGAAAACCCACTTAGTGGTTACGGAAGTTCCCACCAGATACCCACCAGAAGAGTGAACAATGCCTTTGGGTTTTCCAGTAGTGCCACTCGTATAGAGATAAAAAAGAGGGTGTTCAGAGTCAAAGGGTTGAGCGGTGTGCTGACGAGATTGCTTAGTCGTTAATTTTTCCCAGTCGATCTCCTTAGGAGCTAGCGTTGTTAAAGAATCGCGCCGTAGCAAAATAGTTTTTACAACCGAAGGGCATTCGGTTGTAGCCTCTCGAACTGTTTTTATTAAGTCTAAGACCTGTCCTCTTCGAAAACCAATATCGGCGGTAAACACGACTTTGCATTCAGCATCCTGAATTCTATCTTTTAGAGAGGTTGCACTAAAGCCTGCAAAAACGATACTGTGGGCCACGCCAATTCTTGCACAGGCTAACATGGCAATCACCGCCTCGGGAATCAAGGGCATGTAGATCGCAGCGGTGTCCCCAGCTTTTAGGTGCAGCTCCGTTTCCATAGCATTAGCAAGTTGTGAGACCTCTTCATAAAGATCTTGATAGGTGAATTTTCTAACAGAACCATCCTCACCCTCCCAAATAAAAGCTAACTTGTCTTTTCGTTCAGGCAAATGTCTATCTAGGCAGTTGTAGGAAACATTAATTTTCCCTCCTAAAAACCATTTTGAGAAGGGCTCTTTCCATTCGTGCGTCGTATGCCATTTTTCATGCCAGTAAAGTGAAAGAGCCTCCTTTTCCCAAAACTTCTCTGGGTGTTTTTGAGAATCCTTCCAAATTTTTTGATAGGAATCGCTATCATTAATATGAGCTTGGTCGGTAAAAGATTTGGAAGGAGGAAAGGCTCTGGTTTCTTTCATTATGGTTTCTATCGAACCTGAATTGAGTTTGTCCGTCATAGTTCTCCTGTAATTGAAAAAGACCGAAGAAAGTAGTTCTATCTGGGTCTGAGAAGGCTTACAATTTTTATCATGGATCCCATTTTAATTATAGATGATGAAAAAGATAATTTAGAGGCACTTAAAAGAATGTTGCGCGGACAGTATGACGTGAGCATTGCTGAGTCTCCATTTGATGCATTAAGACTAATCCAATCTAAGCTATTTCATGTGATTGTTTCTGATCAGAGAATGCCAGAGATGACAGGGGTTGAGTTTTTAGAAAAGGCGAAAAAAATAAGCCCATTATCCACCAGAATTTTACTGACGGGCTATACCGATATTGAATCGGTGATTGAATCTATTAATCGAGGACAGATTTACAGATATGTCTCTAAGCCTTGGGAACCGGATGAGCTTAGAATGACGTTGAGACAAGCGAATGAGGCCTTTATTTTAAAGAAAGAACTTCAAGATAAAAATGAATCCTTGGAAAAAGCTCTTGGTGAATTAACTTTGCTAGACAAAGCAAAGGCTAGATTTCTTTCTTTGGTATCACATGAACTAAATACGCCTTTAACAGTTTTAAATTCTTTCATTGAACTTCTATCGGAGCAAAAAAAAGAATTACCTGCAGACGTAGGAAAGGCGATTACCTTAATTCAGGGAGCTTCCGATAGATTCTATGAAATTGTGAAGGAGGTCGTGGAATATGTAAGCCTGGAATCTGATCCGAGTTTAAATAAACAACAGGTCAATTTAATCGAACTTTTAGAAACTGTTTTGACCGATTTAAGGCCGAGAGCCGATCTTAAAAAGATAGAACTAAAAACAACGCAAGTCTTACCCATAGTATTAAGCCTGGACCCTGAAAAAATTCTCATAGCTTTACGTCATTTGGCTAATGACACCTTAAAGCGCACCCCTGCAAATTCGATCATCGAGTGGTCTATCAAAGAAAACGAAAAACATATTTCGATAGAGATAATCCGAGAGGGGGAGGCAATTCCTGATTTAGCATTAGAGGCTTTAGAAACAGGCCAATCTCAAATGAATCACCAACAAAACTTAGGAATGGGCCTTGCGGTCTGTCGAACGATTGTAGCCCGACATGGAGGAAAAATGAAGTTGAGTTCCGATGGCAATCGAAGGTCTCTTTGTATTGAGTTTGTTAAACATATTAGCCCACCTGGAGGCTTCTAGCAGCAACTCAAAACCCAGGGCCCTTTTTTTTCTTCCAAGCCGGCATCATGCGGAGTCGATATTTTTGAAATTAAGATTCAAAAAATAATTCTCAGTCTATTGTTAATAAATCCAGCCAAACTCCGTGGGCGCTATTGATGTCCGGATTAAGCGTTCTGAACGCCAGAGTGATATCTTTTTCACCCTGTAAAGAAACTCGAAATGGTTGTTCTCTATATTCATTATTTAGAGAGTTGCTTTTAAAAAGTATTCGAGAACTACCTCTGATTTCACATTCCACATTGGCCCCAAAAGCATAATCCGGATAACCACATTTCCCCGATAGAAAGGCTCTGTTATTTTTTAATCTGATTTTAATTTCTGAATTCGCGTGAGTTCCGAGCCCGGAGTCATAAATAACGCCCTTAACTATGATGGGTTTTCCATCGACCCCTTCATTTTTGTGGAGTATTCCAAAATCTTGATGGTGACTTAGTATTTCAAAGTCTCGGAAGTTTAATTGTCGCCACTTCCAAAAAAGAAAAGAATCCGTTTTAAATACCATTACAAGATATAAACATAAAATGAACCCACTCACGCCGTAAAACAGCTTGATGCGGGCCTTTGTTTTTTTAATTGTGATCTGGCCCGACTTTTTTTTAATTCGGTTTTTTGTGGCCGGTTTTTGTGGTGTCTGTTGCAGTTTTTCATTGAACTTTTGGAACCATAGAAACACCCGATTCGAAAAGCCGTGGCTTTGCATAAAAATAATAATACCGCCGAAAAAAACAAACAACAGTGAAACCCATTTAAAAAAACTCCATGTCCATGACGAACCGAAGGTTAGTTTTAGGTCGGTCGTTGTCGGAACTATTCCTAGGTATCCAGGGCTGACCAGAAACAATGGCTCACCACCGGAAGAGGTAAATGAGGGATGATAGGCATACTTCAAAAAATGGGCAACTCCAGGGCAGTCTGTGTGAAAATAGATTCCCGAAAAATCAACCGAAGTCGAAGGGTGACAGTCCTGTTGGGTGGTCCACTGATTTTCCTTTGGGAGGCTATTCTCCCGCTCACTTGTTACCAGAAAGGGACTGCTTTTTTGGTAAGATTTAAACCAATCCCAAAATTTAACTCTCCAACCTTTGAAAGAAACACTTACTGGACGAGTGATAAATGTTTCGGTCATGCGAACCGGGTAAATGCCTTCGAAAACTGTCCAAGGTCCAAAGGTAAATTTACTTTTTAAAAAAGAGCTCTCTGTAGCAGTTTTTATAGAGAGTGCAGAGCTGAGAATAAGCTGGTTAACACCTAATAGAGAGAGACGATCCTGGGCTTGTATCAATCCGAAATGCATGCAAGGCCAGTTTGCAAATGGGCAGCTAGAGTTCTCGCTAATCTCTGACGTTAAACTAAAAATCATGGGAGCCAAAACGGTAGACTGAAGATAAAGGCTTTCGGTAGTAGCACGGTTGGCAAAGTAAGGGAGCATTTCAAAAACACGCTCTGTTCCTACGAAATTATTTTTAATATGATGCTCATAAGCCACGCGGGGATCTGAGAGGTCTCCGCGAAGAGCGTTAGACAGCTTCAGTAGGGATTGATAATTATTTTTGGTTTCCCAGCCGGAGTAGTTCCACTCCATCCAGATAGGAAATTTTACAACCTGAGAGATTTCCCAAGGAATTAAAAAGGCCACTATCATTATGGTTAGAATTAAAATTAATCCTTTTTTAAGAGGACGAAATACTAAGGCAATTAAAATTCCTATGGTGATTCCCCAGAAAAGATGTATCTGGGGAATGGCTCTGACATCAACTAAATGCAAGGCTCGAAATAAGAAGAAAAAACCTAAATAAACTAGTCCGGAACCAAACCAAAATAGAGAAACTCGAATTAATAAATTATCACGCCTTTGAAAATTTCGATAAGAAAGAACAATAACAGAAACAAAGAATAGAAAAATAATAGGATCCCAAATCCTTGGCATTAATTCATGACCCCAATCCTGAAATGCCCAAAGGAAAAAATGGGGTGTGACCCAAGCATTGGTGATTATCATGGGGCCCACAAACCAAGCTGATAATATGATCGAAAAAAGAGAGCTAAAAAAACAAAGACTGAGTCGAAATCGGAAGGTATTTTTTGGATGAAGAAGTGCAATTAAAAGTACAAGAACGGGAACTCCAAAATAAATATATCCATGAGAGACGGCAACAGCAGAAAATAGCACGCTAGATTTCCAGGGGATTTTCTTCTTATTTATTTCAAACCATAAGACGCCACAACCTAAAAATAAAAAATTCAAAGCGTACATGTGTGAGAATTGGCCAGCTAAAGTGGAGAGTGTATTCCCACCCCACATGGAGTTTCCCTCATTTAAAATAACTGCTGAGGCGATTACAGCTCCTAATACAGGTCCAGGAAATCGCAAAGACATCAATCGCAAGCCAGCCCACACCGAAAGGGGTAAGGTCACTACCGGAATGAGGGTTCCTATATTGAAGGCCATTCCAATTGGAATCAGATAACCCAATAGAGCCATAAAGATAAAGGGAAGAGGAAAATAGTGAACTAAAAGACCTTCTCCTCCATTGTTCCCTGGATTCCAAGGCCGAGCGATCAAGTTTGGAATTCCATAATCGTGTAGTACCTTGATGGGCCAAAAATGTGAACCGGTGTCTCCTCCTGTTGCAGGTAGGGAGTTAAATAAATTCTTAGGAATAAATATAGCAATGACGTAAACAGACGCTACGACAGCAATAATTTCAGCAATAATTCTAAACCGTCGCAGCCCTAAAACATTAAGAGCCTTGCTGAGGCGCTGAGTAAATCGGGTCGCCTTAATCGACACTTAGACAACCCTCTTTAATTCTTGTTTTTGTAGAGCGGTGGGTAGGGTCTCACGGATAACGTACTGAGGGCGTCCTTTGCTCTGCATAAATAGTTTGCCAAGATAGATTCCCATCACACCTAAAATCAGAAGTTGCATACCGCCAATCAGTAAAACGCTCGCAATCACAGAGGCCCATCCGGACACGCTATCGTTGGTGAGAAATTTAATTGTCACTGCATACAATAAATAAACAAATGAGGATCCGGCAAAAAAAACACCCAAATACAAACTTAAATAGAGAGGGCGAATACTAAAACTAGTAATCCCAACGAGCGAAAGTTTCATCATTTTGAGTAGGGTGTATTTGCTTTCCCCGTGTTGTCTTTGGTCTTGGTGGTACCAGAGGGTTTTGGTTTTAAAACCCAACCAGGGGATAATGCCTCTCCAAAACAGTTCATTTTCAGTAATGGCAGCACAGGCTTGAACTACTTTTTTATCCAGAAGTCTAAAATCGGCAGTGCCTGGTTCCACCTGAATGTCAGAAATAAATTTAAGCAGAAAATAAAAGGTCTGAGAAGAGTACCTTTTAAAAAAGGTGGTTTTGAGAGAGTTTTCTCTTTTTGAAATAACCACCTCAGCACCCTCTCTCCAAAAAGCTAACATTTTACTAATAGCCTCTGGTGGGTGTTCAAGATCGCAATCGATAGAGATGGTACAATTACCTTTAGCATGATCGAGCCCAGCTTTTAGCGCTGCCTGGTGTCCAAAATTTCTCGAAAAAGAGACCCCCTTTACCTGCGGGTGAGCTCTGGCAAGTTTTTGAATGTTAATGAAAGAGTTGTCGGTACTCCCATCATCAACAAAAATAATTTCGTAATCTTCTTCCCGAAGTAACTGAAAGATACGATTGAAAATCGGTTCAATATTAGCCTCTTCATTGAAGGCCGGAATGATGATGGAGATGTTAGGTGTTGGCATGTATAATCGAGATGATATGCTATTTATCGACTTAAAACGCTAAATTATTAAGGGGTTTTAACTTTGTGGTTTTTGTTTGATGCGGCGCGCTTTTTAGGTGCTGTGATTTCAGGTTTTGGCATAAAGCGAAATGGGTCAAAAAAAAGGTAGGTCATTCGGTATCATGAGACAAATCAAGATTGAAGTTTTAATAAACAGGTGGAGTTAGAAGAGTGAAAGTTTTAATTACTGGAGGGGCGGGTTATATTGGCTCACATGCCGCACATGCTTTGATTAAATCGGGCTATAAGGTGGTGGTAGTGGATGATCTCTCTCAGGGTCATAAAG
>SHZA01000060.1 GCA_009692515.1 Bdellovibrionales bacterium | reverse complement strand
TAGCTGGGGAGGGATTTGAACCCCCGACCAAAGGATTATGATTCCCTTGCTCTACCGACTGAGCTACCCAGCCCTATTTAGATTCGCTGATAAAAGAAGAACTTAATCAGTTATTTCTAAAAAGTCTAGTAGCCACTCCTTCAAAAACAACTAAAATACAAAACCATTTTTTTCAAAAAATGCAGCGCAGTCTCCCTCTTCTCGGCCCTGTATTTTTTTACAGATAGGGGATATTTTCCCATCGGTTCCAGCATTCCCTATGGGACCTTTACTTCCCTGGACCCCCTTACGACCCGATGAAGGTTCGGGGCATATGTGATGAGGGTCCCAACTTCCAGGCCCACCATCCCCTCCCTCTCCTCCCTCGCCACCTTCGCCGGCGTTGCCTCCTCTTCCAGGCTTTGTCTCTACAGATAGATTGAGTTCAGAATCCTCAGTAACTTGAAGATAGACTTTAGGAGTGTTCCCACCCTTTCCCCCTAATCCCCCTTGCAAACCCGGATAGCCTGGTAATCCTAAATCTCCGTTGTGACCGTTTGGATTTACACATAGATAGGCTAGACGCCATTCAGGTGCTAAAGGAGGAAAATGTTGATCTGTTAAGATGTTTGCTACGATGCTGTCTTTTGTTGGTTTCACTAGCTCCCATTGAGCGCCCGATCTTCCTGTAACCCCTTTAGCTCCAGTAATTCCTGTGACTCCACCACCTCCGACCTGGCCCTTTGCTTCGATAGTAAGTTTTCCAGAGGCTTTATTGACCTGAATGACTAAAATATCGGCCTCTTGACCATTAGATCCTAGCTCTACTCTATAACTTTCGCTAAAGGTTCTAATTATTCCATCATCAGAGATTAGCTCGTCGGCCGTGATCTGCGTTCTCCTTCCCTGTGTCTCAATCACACCAGACTTGGTTAAGAAAATTCTGCGATAGGTCGAAATATTATTGGCTTGAATGATAGTTGAAACGACAAGGTCGACAGGAACCGTTGCTTTGAGTGTTGCCTTTTCAACAAAGTGTGAACCGATTAGAAAACCTAGCGAATAGATATAGGTCATACCCGCTTCCACTTTGGTATCGCTGCTTTCTGTCTGTCCTTCAATTAATGTTTGAAAAGGGATTACCTCCTCGTCATTCTGCTTTTTTAATAGAATCCAAGTTCTGTCCTCTCCTTCAGAATCCTTTAAAAGTACAGGGGCCCAACGCAGGTTAATTTGATATTGATTGGCTTGGGGCAACCCCACAGCCTTAAATTTAAAAAGATTATTGCCTTCATTTCCCACGGGATTATTTTTTTCGGAGCCCCATTTTTTCGCTGAATTATGACAACCGGAAATTAAATAAGAAAATATTAAAATAGATAGAAAAAAAAACGAACGAGATATTAGATGCATTAGGCCCCCTTGAAAAATTAAACACCAAATAGCAGGTTTAAGTGGTCTATTTCAATGGGGAGAGGGAAGCGTTACGAAAATTAATGTGGGTATGAAAAAATTTTTTCTAAAGCGATTTTGCAATTCATTTTAAAGAGATCGTAACTCTGCTGTGGGGCCACCCCGTAGAACTTAGTCAACGCCTTTTCAATGCGGTCTCTCGAAGCTTTCGAGATTTCGGTATTTGAAAGATATCGATAAACCTTAGGATCAACTGCAGACTGAATAGTGTGACTATATAATTTGCCGGCATAGAATAGCTTCCTAATATGGGGAGGAGCATTTTGATGGTTTCCGACAAATAAAATTAGGCCATCGGCATCGGTTAAAAAATTTACTGCTTGTGCCCCTAGGCCTGCGTTTCCGCCTATGCTTTCAAGAGCAGCTATAGGCGATACATTCTTTAGCGATAATTGGTTGGCATTTTCAAAGGTTAACTCATTCCCATTTTTGCTAAGGCTTAAGTTCTGCCTCAAGTAGGTCTTATAAGACTCACTAAATTCCTCTTTATTTTTTCCTATATACCGACTTTCGCCCATACTAAGACCTAATTTCATTTGTTTATTAGCCGATTCTAAAAACGTTTCTATCTTCTGTTCTGAGTCAAGTTTGAAGGTCTTGGCAAGATCTGAAAAATCGGTATTGAACTTAGACCTATCCTTATCGGTTTAGCGAGACACAGTGTCACCATATTTGGCTCTAAATGCAACGCTGGTCTCGACAATCATTAACTCAGCTAGGGCCGGAAATTTTGATTTTAAAAAATCGATATAATTATCAGACTCCTGTCCCAAAGTTAACGCCGAGATCGAAAAGAGTGAAAAACTAATTATAGTAATTAGAAAATTAGATCCGATATTCATCCAGATATTATAACCCAGCTCAAAAAGTATAGCTCAAAAACATACTTAGTATTACCTACTTAGGAATAGGTTAAAGAAGGGTCTTGGAGGTGGCGGAACCGGTTTAAAATCCTCTCCATCAGGAAAGGAGGGAGGCACAATCGGGGGAATTGGTGGAGAGTTAGGTGGTATAGCAACCGAAGGTGTCGGTGCCTGTGCAATGGAATCATAAATAGATACAAATAGAGGGAGCTCATCGGAGGAATTTGTGAATTCCAATGTTAATCTTCTTTGAAATAGAAAACAAAGCTCAGCGGTCTGCTTCATAGCAAGGGCATCTCCGACATTATCAAAACGAATTAGATTGGTCATATTATTGACATGCTCTTCAACGAGAATGGATTGGTGGTGAGCTAACCGAATTCTTTTTTTATTAAATCCTAGACTATCCAAACAGTCATATAAATCGATAATGGTCTGTTGATCTCCTGTGAACACATTGTGTACTTTGCAGGTTCCAACCACAGTGGCTTCAGCCTTGAAAAAAGTAGAGAGAGCTATAAAAATCAGAATAAAGTATTTCATATGGGTAACCCAGTAACAGAGTTGGCTAGTCGAGTCAATTAGAGGTAACTCCAATGTGTTATCTAATTTATTTAGTCTGTCATTTAGTAGGGCACTATTGTGAAATCACAGAGCCGGATCATTAGCGAAACCAAGCTCTCAACGAAATTAAAGGTCATTTTTTTTCTGCAATCTACTTTTTCCACTTTATATTACAACCAAGGCTGGGCAGTTGCTCAGCTGAAGAGATGTTGCCTGCCAGTAGGGCCTGAAGTGCTAGTTCCAGGTCTTTTCCAGTGATAGGCTCATTATTTCCAGGACGACTACTATCGTACTGCCCGCGATAGACTAACTTTTTATGGCTATCGAAAATAAAAAAATCGGGGGTACAGGCCGCCTGATAGGCCCTTGCAATTTCTTGGGATTCATCGATTAGATAAGGAAATTGATAACGATAGGTCTCTTTATCCTCCTTCATTTTATGAGGGCGGTCTTCTGGATAAGAGGTAAAATCATTGGAGTTAATCCCAAAGATGGCGATTCCTTTCTTTATATATTCTGCCGTCATCTTGGCTAAATGAGTTTTTAAATGAACTACATAGGGGCAATGGTTACAGATAAACATCACCAGATACCCTTTTGATTTAGGATAAGAATTGAGCGAAATAATCCTACCCTCGGTATCGGGTAAATTAAATTCAGGAGCAGGGGTTCCCAATTGAAGCATTGTGGATGGAGTCAGAGCCATGAGATTCTCCAATGTTAGCAAAATAAAAAAAATACCCGTTGAGACTCTAACTAAGGAGTGAAGTGACCACAAGGGGAACTTCTCCTTGAAAGTCGGCTATTTCTTACATAAAATCACAGGCAATTCAAATTTTCTTAAGCGAGGAGTCATTTAGTGTTCCCTCCGATTAATTTACACAGGTGGATCGATGAAAACAGGGCGCTTCTTAAGCCCCCTGTAGGGAATAAACAGGTATGGCTTGATAGAGAGTTTATGATCACCATTGTAGGTGGGCCAAATAACCGAACCGATTATCACATCAATCAAGGAGAGGAGTTTTTTTATCAGCTTGAAGGTGAAATGAATTTAAAAATGATAGAGCAGGGAAGGTTTATCGATTTTCCGATTAAAGCTGGAGAGATATTTCTTTTGCCCGCAAAGGTTCCTCATTCGCCAAGAAGGCCTGCTGCCTCAATGGGCCTTGTGATTGAACGCAGACGACTTGCTAACGAGCGAGATGGTTTTGTCTGGTTCTGTGAAGGTTGCCATCATAAATTGTATGAAGAATTTATAAAACTAGAAGATATTGTAAAAGATTTACCACCAGTTTTTGAGCGGTTTTACGCCAGTCCCACAGCCATCAATTGTCCTAATTGTGGACAAGGGCATATTCACACGTGAAAATTGATATTCATACGCATATTCTTCCACCAGAAATTCCAAAGTTTAAAAATAAATTTGGCTATGGGGGATTTGTAGAACTTGCCAAGGCATCTCCGTGTGCAGCTAAAATGATGTGGGATGATGGCAGGTTTTTTCGGGATATAGAAAGTAATTGCTGGGATCCTCAAAAACGAATTGAGGAGGCCAATCAAAATAAGGTTGATGTCCAGGTATTGTCGACCGTTCCAGTGATGTTTAATTATGGAATTAAGGGCAAAGATAATTACGAAGTCTCTAGGTTTTTAAATGATCATATCGCTGAGGTAGTTTCGAAAAACCCAAAGCGATTTGTGGGGCTTGGCACTTTACCCATGCAGGATCCTTCACTGGCTATTAGGGAGCTTCATCGTTGCATTAAAGATTTAAAAATGGCAGGAGTCCAAATAGGATCGCATATCAATCGGTGGAATTTAGAAAGCCAAGAGCTATTTCCAATATTTGAAGCGGCAGAAAAATTGGGCGCCGCTATTTTTATTCATCCTTGGGAAATGATGGGAGCAGAGGGAATGCCGAAATATTGGCTTCCTTGGCTTGTGGGAATGCCAGCTGAAATGGCACTTGCTATTTGCTCTTTAATTTTCGGCGGAGTGTTTCAACGATTACCTAGCTTGCGAGTCGCTTTTGCGCATGGAGGGGGAGCGTTTCCCGTTACGGTAGGCCGAATTGAACAGGGTTTTTTAGTGAGACCCGATCTCTGTGCCATCGATAACAACATTAATCCGAGAGATTATTTGGGTAGGTTCTGGGTAGATTCTTTAGTTCATGATCCGCTCGCATTGAAATTTTGCCTACAGGTCTTTGGTGAAGATAAGATCGCTATGGGGAGTGATTATCCCTTTCCGCTTGGAGAATCTAAACCAGGGAGTTTGATCGAATCAATAGACGAGCTATCTCCGTCGATAAAACAAAAACTTCTGGGTAATAATGCGTTGAATTGGCTGGGATTAACTAAAGAAAGGTTTTGAAATAGTGAACCAAACACCTTTTGATTTAAGCCCAGAGTTTTTTCTTCAAATGGACCGAGCTGATCCTTTAAAACAATTTAGAGGTCAATTTTATTTTCCAAAAACGAAATTAGGGAAAGAGGTATTGTACTTTGTAGGGAATTCCCTCGGACTACAGCCAAAGAAGGCTTCGCTTTATGTAGAAGAGGAACTTTTAGATTGGAGGTCTCTCGGAGTAGATGGGCACCAATCGGCAAAACATCCCTGGTTTCCTTATCATGAGTTTTTAACTGCTCAAACAGCGCGCTTGGTGGGAGCGCGACCTATCGAAGTTGTGGTAATGAACACGCTCACCGTTAACCTTCACTTGATGTTGACCTCATTTTATCAACCCACCAAAAAAAAATTTAAGATTGTAATAGAGGTCGGTGCTTTTCCGTCAGATCAATATGCAGTGGCCTCACATGCCAAACTTCATGGGCTAAATCCGAGCGAAACTATCATCGAGTGGCGCCCAAGATTGGGAGAACAACTTCTTCGAATGGAAGATTTAGAAGAAATCGTGCAAACAGAGGGGGAATCGATTGCCCTTATTTTAATTGGTAATGTGAACTATAAAACAGGACAGGCTTTTCCATTAAAAGAGATTTCCACTCTAGCTCATACGAAAAATATTATTTTTGGAGTTGATCTCGCTCATGGTGCGGGAAACTTAGACTTAAGTCTTCATGAGGATAAAGTAGATTTTGCAGTTTGGTGTTCCTATAAGTTTTTAAATGCGGGGCCTGGAGCCTTAGGTGGGTGTTTTGTTCACGATAAATATGCAGAAGATTTTTCTCGCCCCAGACTTGAAGGATGGTGGGGCCATGATAAAGAAAAAAGATTTTTGATGGAGCCTAATTTTTCTCCTATGAAAGGGGCTGAAGGCTGGCAGCTGAGTAACCCGCCTATTTTACCTATGGCGACACTGAGAGCTTCTATGGAATTATTTGATGAGGCTGGAATGGGTCCTTTAAGAAAAAAAAGCGAGTTATTGACCGGCTATTTAGAATTTCTGCTAAAAAAAATAATTCGGTCGGGTGAATTTAAAATAATAACATCATCTAAACCTAATGAGAGAGGCTGCTCCCTTTCTTTGGATTTTGGAAACCAGGGAAAAACGCTGGTGGAAAAATTAGGTGAAGAGGGGATAAAGTGTGATTATAGAGAGCCTGGTATTATAAGAATAGCTCCTGTTCCGTTGTATAATAGCTTTCAAGATGTGTTTGAACTGTATGAGGCGCTAAAAAAACATGTCTAAGAATATAGAAACTATGACCGTAGTCGGCGGGGGCCTTGTGGGATCTCTTTTAGCAACGGTACTTGCTAAAGTAGGATTTGAGGTTGAGGTATTTGAGCGGCGAGTGGATATGCGAAAAGAGGGTATTAACGCAGGGAGGTCCATTAACCTTGCGATGTCGGTTAGAGGAATTCACGCCTTAAAAAAACTGGGTATTGAAAATGAGGTCATGGAAAAAGCTCTTCCAATGACTGGAAGAGTGATTCATCCAGTATCTGGGACCACCCTCTTTCAGCGATACGGAAAAGACGACTCCGAATGTATTTATTCTATTTCAAGATCGGATCTTAATAAAATACTCATGACCGTGGCAGAGAAAACACAACGGGTGAAGATTCATTTTCAGGAGCGGCTGATTGCTTCAGATTTTAAAAAAAATCGGCTTGTCTTTCAAAATGACATTACAAAGAAACAAACGGTGTTGAGCACTACAAAAATTTTTGGAACAGATGGATCCGCCTCCTTGCTAAGGCACACGCTTCGAGATGAATTTGGTCATGAAGAATCGGAGTCTGACTTAAGTTATGGTTATAAAGAGCTGACTCTCCCTGCTGGCGCCGATGGGGGGTTTCTAATGGCGAAAAAGGGGCTTCATATCTGGCCTAGAGGGTCTTACATGCTGATAGCCCTCCCAAATTTCGAAGGCAGTTTTACCTGTACCTTGTTTCTTTCTCATCAAGGTGAACTGAGTTTTCAAAGCCTGACTACTAGCGAGAAGGTAACAAAATTTTTTAAGGAACAATTCCCAGATGTTCAAAAGTTAATTCCCGACTTAACGGAACAGTTCTTTTCTAATCCCACCGGTCACATGGTAACGGTTAAGTGTTTTCCTTGGCATCATGGTGATCAAATGGTTCTCTTGGGCGATTCTGCTCATGCGATCGTTCCCTTTTTTGGTCAAGGAATGAATTGTGGCTTTGAGGATGTTAGCCATTTATGGCGGCTTCTTGAGGAAAATATTTGTCTAGACCAGGAGATCAACTGGAAAAAAATATTTTCCGAATTTTCGAGAATTCGAAAGCCTAATGCGGATGCCATTGCCCAACTAGCAGTCGAAAATTTTGTCGAGATGCGAGACAAAGTAGGTGATCCGAGGTTTCTTTTGAAAAAAGAGGTTGAGAAACTTTTAGAAAAAGAATTTCCTGGCGATTATATTTCTAGATATGGACTTGTCACCTTTAGTCGAATTGCCTACTCTGTGGCATTGAAAGCAGGGCTATTAGAAGATGAGATCTTAGAACAATTGTGTTGTGATATTACATCGGCAGGCCAAATTGATTTAGTTAAAGCAAGAGAGCTAATCCAAAAAGAATTGGCACCACTCTTAAAAGAAGAGATTAAGAAAATTGTTAATTAACAAAATGAGGCAACTGTGAAACATTCCCCAGGCTTTATGAAAATTAGTGAAGAGGCAAAGAAAAAGGTAAAAGAGACCTCTGTAGAAGAGGTTTACAAGCGCTTGTCTAATGGTGAGAAGTTTCACCTGGTGGATGTGCGAGAGGATAGTGAGTGGGGTGAGGGGCATGCCAAAGGGGCTAAGCACATTGGTAAAGGGGTTATTGAGAGAGATATTGAAATTACCATTCCCGATAAGAACTCAGAAATCGTTCTTTATTGTGGAGGAGGGTATCGTTCGGCATTAGCCGCAGAGGTTCTTCAACGTATGGGTTATCATAATGTGATTTCGATGGATGGAGGGATTAAGGCGTGGAGGGAAAAACATTTTCCCGAGGAAAAATAACCTTTGTCTGACTATGAAAAATCAAAGAAGTTTTTCAAGCTCATTAGCAGCCCTGGCGATACCGTTCTCCCGTTTAATTTGTCTTCCCAATAATTCCGAGCGTTTGTTTTGTGTTTTAGAGTTGATAAGAAGTTTGATTTCCCCAAGAAGTGTTTCTGAAGATAGTTTGTGACTCATTAAAAAATTGCCAGCTCCCATTTTTTTTATTCTCACGGCATTGTCAATTTGATCCATGCAGGAGGGTGTAATAAGCATGGGCTTTCCACTTTGAAGGGCCTGCCCAGTGGTTCCCACTCCGCCCTGATGAATGATTAGTTTTCCGGTAGGAAAAAGTTTTTCATAGGGGGCATAATCGATGAATAATAATTTTTCTGAGTTGGCCTTTTGGTATTTTTCTAGGTGATTTTTACCCACGGTAATAATAGCCCGCTCATGAGAGCGGTGTGCCACTTCAATAAAAAGTTCGATTTGCGCTACACTATCCTCCACCATAGTTGATCCTAAGGTGAAAATTAAAGGAGCCGATCCCTTGTTTAAATAGCTTTGTAATTCATTGCTGAGTTTAAATTCCTGTGTGGGGTCATAAAAAACAAAACCGGTGGCGCTGGCAGAGGGTGGCCAATCTAGTTGAGGGGAACCAAATAGAGGCGACCATAAACAAAGAAGCAGTGGTACCGAGTGTTGCCCCTCTTTATAAATATTGACTCTTGGTAATCCCACTGAGTCTCTCAAAAGTTGTAATGGTTCCGACATCATTCCAAAACATTTAAAAATAGTATCTAAAATAAATTTATTTAACCTGGGGGTTTTGCCCCATAAAAATCTAAACCAAGCGATAGGTGGAAGCACAGGCGGCTCGTAAGCAGACCATAAAACCATAGGAGATAGTAAAGCATTCACCCACTGGGTGCCGGTGGTTTTGGCAAGGAGCGGAGCCACATAGCCTAAGATACTAGAAACAAAGAGGTCACTGTCCTTTACTAAAGGATAGAGGTCGGCATAGTAAGCCTCCATCGAGGGGAAAATAAAACTTTCATGTAAGACTCGGCTCCCATGAATGGGTTCTAAAACGGCCCTTAAGATATCTTTATTATTGGGTTCAATATTGGGTCGAACCGGTTTGAAGGATAGCCCAGCTCCTTCAACATAATCTCTATAGTATTCGCTTACGGCTAGGGTGACAGAATGTCCCCTTTTTTGCATCTCTTTGGCTAGACCCATAGGAGGGTGTAAATCTCCCAAACTTCCAAGGGTAGTAAATAGAATCTTTGCCATAAATAGATCATTCCATGGAACGGTGCCTAATACAATGGCGTCATAATGCCGATAAGTTAAAAGGTTCTTAATATGCAGATCTTAATTAAACAATTAAAGGAGAGTTTTCGAGATTTAAAAGGAACCCATCGGTTGGCGGGAGAAAATCATTTAGCGATTATTGCAGGAAGTGTGGCCTTCTTCTCTCTTTTTTCATTGATACCGATTTTGATTTTAAGTTTTATTTCCAGCCATTTTTTTATAACACATACGACCACTCTTCTTCAGACCCCAGAAGAATTGGGACATTTTCTTCACAGTCTTATTCCATCCTTAGACCCGCAGGTGATTCAGGGACTGGTAGTGGTGCTAAAACAAAATAGTATCGGAGATGTGTTTAGTGTTTTAGTTTTGATTTGGTCGGGCTATGAGCTATTTGAATCCTTACAGTTTGCCTTTGCAAAAATATCTTCAAATGGAGGGGAGCGAAATAGATTTTGGGCTACTCTTATGTCTATTTTTTGTTTTTTAATTGTCGTTATAGGTAGCACTCTATTTGTGATCGTTTCAACTACAGATGCTTCAATTCTATCCTTTTTATTTCCGAGGGCGCTCGCAGGAGTTAATGCCATTATTTTAAATTCATTATCAGCTCTTATAGGACTTTTTAGTGTTCTAGGAAGTGTAACATTAATGTACAAGGTGATGCCTACACAAAAAGTGAAGTGGTTAAACGCTTTAAAAGGGAGCCTACTTTTTCTTAGCTGTTTTATTTTAGGGAGATCCTGCTACCAGGGATATGCCTTTTATTTTCAGAGAGCTAATGCTGGAATCTATGGCCCTTTTTTTAGCTTTTTACTAGCTGTAGTTTGGATCTATTTCTTATCTCGAATCTTTCTCTTCGCAGCGCAATACGCCATCTATCTTGAAGAAAAGTAGAATTCTTTCGTAAACTCAAAAGAGCACTTGAAAAGCTCGTAATAACTCCCTAATGTCCGAGCACTTATTGGAGAACCTTATGCGTATCTATTGTCTTCTTTCTTTAATGTCTTTCAGCCTTTTTGGCGCCACTTTTCAGTCGGCTTCTGAAAATTTTAAATTTAATTATAATGATTCTGATTGGGAAGTAGTGGCGTTGCGTTTGGAAAAAAATGGAGCAGAAGATATTGATAAGAGCATGGCTCAACAAACCGTAGCGACTATTCATCGGGTTCAAGCTGATGATAAATACCATGCTCGATTTCATGTGGTTACCGATTCGATCGCGAAATTTACAGACACTAAGACTCCCGTAGTTTCACAATATCAAAAATATACGGTTGAGTTTTTAAAGAGCCAAAGATTTCAAATTTTTTCTGTGGAGCCTATTCAACTTCCTAATGTCAAAGAGACGGCCTTTGAGATTACTGCAAACCAAAGAGATTTTGGACTTAAATTTAAACAGGTTATTTTTGTTCATGCCGGCAAGGCCTATATTTTGACTGCCACTACTCGAACTGAAAAATATGACGCTTACAAAAATGAGCTCAAGGTTATTTTTGACAGTTTCGAATTTTTGCCTACAGCCAAATAGGCAATTAATTCCCCGCAGGCCCTTAGTTTTTATCGCTGGAATGTAAGAGGGATAGTTCGGTGTTATTTTTTAGTACCTGATAAATACCCCACATTATTATGAGGAAGCAGGCCACTCCTATACTTCGATTTATTCCTGTAGAAATCCCTAGGTAGAAGCGTGTGCTCGGTGTCCACATGGCATTGAAGGCAAGGTTCACACATTGAACTATTGAAAGGGTGATGGCTGCAATTCTAAGATTTGGAATCCCGAT
>SHZA01000011.1 GCA_009692515.1 Bdellovibrionales bacterium | reverse complement strand
ATTGAAGTTTTAATAAACAGGTGGAGTTAGAAGAGTGAAAGTTTTAATTACTGGAGGGGCGGGTTATATTGGCTCACATGCCGCACATGCTTTGATTAAATCGGGCTATAAGGTGGTGGTAGTGGATGATCTCTCTCAGGGTCATAAAGAGTTACTCCCCCTTGAGGCTGAGTTTTATCGGTGTGATATTGGGAATATTGCCGAGATAAGAGGTGTTTTCAAAAGAACACAGGTAGATTCAATTTTACATTTTGCGGGATTAGTTTCTGTGAGTGATTCTGTGACCGATCCCTTGAGTTATTATCAGACTAATTTTTCTAAGGCGGCAAATTTTCTTAGCGTCGCTTTAGATTGCGGTGTGACTCACTTTGTTTTTTCATCGACAGCAGCCGTTTATGGCACACCTAAGGAGATTCCAGTAAAAGAGACGAGTGCGCTAAATCCAGAAAGTCCGTATGGGGCTTCAAAACTAATGTTTGAGAGACTTTTACAGGATGTTGCAAAAAGCTCGAAATTAAAATTTATAATTTTGAGATATTTTAATGTAGCAGGAGCTCATTCTTCGGGCGAGATAGGGCAAATTTCAGATAGTGCTACACATTTAATAAAAAGAGCCGTTGAGGCAGGGTGTGGAAAAAGAAATTCTATTGAAGTTTATGGAACCGATTATCCGACGAAAGATGGAACTGGAGTTAGAGATTATATTCACGTTGAGGACTTGGCAGAGGCTCATGTATTGGCATTGAAATATCTTAAGTCGGGTGGCGAAAGTGACATTTTTAATTGTGGGTATGGAAGTGGCTACTCTGTAAAGGAGGTGTTAGCTATGGTGGAGAAGGTTTCTGGACAGAAACTTAATGTAATCAATAGTGCGCGTAGAGATGGCGATATCGCATCTATTGTAGCCGACTCTTCTAAGATTATTTCTAAGTTAGGATGGAGGCCCAGGTTCACTGCTTTATCCGATATTTGCAATTCTTCCTTCGCGTGGGAAAAAAAATATCTTAGTAGAAAATAAATATAAATTAATTATTAGGGGCTCCACTTTGGATCCATTTCGAAATGGAATTAATTTGTGAGTTGGATAGCCGATAGTTATTTCTTGGCATTTGTCCAGATTTTACAGCTTGGTATATGGAGCTGGCTTCCGGATTTCCCGGTGTAATATAATTTCTCACTCCTGAGTAGGACGCCATTTGGGTATGGCATTGGATACAAGAACTATTGAAAACGGAATTCTGTAGACTTCTAAAGGTTACGGTACTTTGAGTTTCTGGAGAGTTATAGTAGTAGGGATTTTCTTCGTTTCTGTTTCCACAATGGGCAAGAGCAAAAAGAGTGATAATAAATAAACCGATCGAGTTTAATCGTAACTTCAGATTTATAGCTATTCCACTTATGATATTAATAAAGCCCATACCCATTAAGTAACAGCAAAAACTGTTCCCAGTAGCCTACTCACAAAAAAGCAATGAAGACATTTAGAATTCAAAAAAAAGGCCCAATTTTGTTTTTTATTCCCATGGCTAGATACTTTAAGGGTTTACTGGGGCAAGGTCTCCATCCCCTTTGAGAGGCTGGGATAGGGCTTGATAGATCGAGTCGGCGAATTGATCGGGGCGATAGGCGGAGAGTACTTTTTTTCTGGCTCTTTCACCCATGGTTTTTTGGAGAGTTTGGTTTTCTAGAAATTGATTTACATATTTGAAGGCCGATTCCACCGACCCTACCTCATAAACAAAACCTGTTTGCCCCTCATCCACTAAATCCCCAGCAGCTCCACAAGCACTACTCACTAGAGCTGGAAGACCACAACTAAAGGCCTCATTTACTACCAGACCCCAAGTTTCAAACTCCGAAGGGACCACCAATAAATCGGCGGTAAAATACCAGTCTCTTGTTTCCATTTGATTTTGAAAGCCTAACCAATGAAGTCTGGGTAAGTTTTCGCATTGGGCCTTTAAAGCCCCCTCTAGGGGACCAGAGCCAATCATTAAGGTGTGTACTCGGCCCTTGGATAGTAGAAATTCATGAAGAGCTATAATATCTTGTGGCCTTTTTCTCTCAAATAATCTGCCTACAAATAACAAAACAAAATCGGTGTCTTTAATCCCTAAAGAGCTTCTTAATTCAGATCTTTTTTGACCGGTTTGAGGTTCCTCTTTTTTAAAAAAGTCGGTGTCCACACAATATCTACCGGAGATTATTTTTGATGGAGGTATCTTTTTTGAAAGGTAAAAATCCTCCGTCTTTTTTCCAATAGAAATAAAGCGGTTAACCCCCTTTAAAAAAAAGTTCTGTAGAGGTGTGGTAATAGCTCTTCGTAACCAAGAACTATTTGAAGTAAAAGTTTCTCCAACAAAAATGAGAGATATTCCTAGTCGACTACAGAGAAGGCGTAAAATCCAATGTTCCTTTAAGTAATAGCCGTAAACTAAAATCGCTTGAGGTTTCTCGATGATAAGAATTGATTTTAACTTATTAAAAAGGGGCCAAAACTTTAAGATATCTGTATTTAACGTTTCATTTAGGTAACCTTCACTAAGGTTGAGCCCCCAAGGCAATGCTTTAGCCTTTCCCACCTCATGAAACCACCACTTACCACCCTCAAAATTGGAGTTAAAAAAGTAAACCTTCAGTGACGGTAGTTTTTTAGCCAAGGCCCGAAAAACGGGAGCTCGGTATTGGATAGGATGAGTATCAAAGATAATGAGTTTGGAATGAATTTCCATGGGCTAATAACTATCTTACCTCGTTCTCGACAAATCACCACTCGGTTTGTACACTCTAATTTATGCATTCTATTGAAACAGCCAATGTTCTTTTGTGTTTATTAGGGATTACTCTGACGATTTCAGGCCCCTACATTCTTTATCGGACTGTAATTGGAGTTAGAGCGAGGCGTCTAGAAGATCCCAAGGCTGGCCTTCAAATTTTTAGTAACTTTTTAAACCTGATTATCGCGGTCCTATTTTTGATGGGTGGAATCTTGTTTATAGTTAATAATCTTAAGGGAAATCCTTTGGAATGAGTGGATCCCCCAAAAACCAGGGGTATCGGTCTTTATACCGAAGCATTAACGCGCCACATTAAATTGGCTTTTTAGTGATTACCAGGCTGCTTTTGTGCCGCTGTGATTGTTTGTATTTGATTGTTTTAAAGGGCCTACTTTTTCTTTCCTTGGCGATGGCAAGGCTGAATGGTAGAAATCTTGTTGATTTTATTTTGAATTGGGAGAGTTTTTCATGTCCGTCGGATTAACATTAGTAGGATCAATTTTAGCGACAGTTGGCTTTTTTTCTACAGTTTATGGGGTTGTTATTTTGTTAACAGAGGGACGAAGAGTCAAAGCTAAGCCTCGTTTGGGGTTAGCCTCTGGCGTGGGTGCTGGCTCTTTAAGTGTTTGGGTGAATTGGGATCCGAGTCTATTTGCCATGCAGATCTATCGCCTCCGTATTTCCCATGTGAGCCCAGAGCGCAAATCCAAAGAGGGTACTTTTACGGTGACCTTTGATAGTCCGCAAACTCAGCCTTTTATTCAGCCCATTGAAATGCCAGATTCTTTTAGAGCGATGCTAGATGGCAATACTAATGATCGGTCATTATTTACCTTTGAGTTTAGAACGGTAGATGAAATGTCTCTCTTTTTAAATTATAATTTAAGAAAAGTAAAAAAATTTTATAAAGGAATTAAAAGAACAAATCTAAATATCACTCACGTACTTCCGCTTTCAAAACAGGATCCTGCTACTATTTTTTCTCTTGATTTTGAAGAGCTTCAAGCCAGAAAAAATCGCATGAAGGGATTAGAGGTTGCTGCAAAGGCTAAAGCGGCTAAAGCAGCTCTTGCAAAACCGGTTGTGGCTCCCGCACCTCCTCCAACGATTGTTGCTAAAGTAGTAGAGGCCGTTGCTGCTCCAGAAAAAGTTCAGGCCAAAGCGCCACTTGCAAAGCCAATCCCTCCAGTAGAAAAAAATGAACTTAAGGAGATGGCTAAACCCGTTCCCGTCGTCACGACACCCAAAATTGAAGCGGGTACGCAAGATAAAGCACCGGCTCTAGTAGGCTCGTCTAAAGTTGAAGCGATGCCAGAAGATAAGATTCCACCCATTAAAAGCGAAGCTGCAACACCCGCTAAGTCTGTACGAGATTTAGTTTCTGCAAGTAATAAGAATCAACCCGAATAGGAGTGGTTATGGCGGATAAAAAAGAGGAAGCAGTTAAAGTGACCGATAAGCGTTCTAGCTCGGGAACTCAGGATATCGCAAAGGAAAAGACAGCACAAGGGGATGGCTTTACAATGAAAAGCTCACAAGAAGAGGCTCCTAATGAAATTGATTTTTCTACGTTGATATATTCTTTCGCAACGGGAGCTTTAATTTCTATGGGTTTAGCACCAGATCCCAATACAAAAAAGGTGCAAAAAAATATTGTAATGGCTAAACAAAATATAGAAATATTAGTCATGCTTCAAAATAAAACAAAAGGGAATTTGTCGGTAGATGAAGCTAAATTTTTAGAAAATATTTTGATGGAAGTAAGATTGAGATTTGTGGAAACCAGCCGTTAAAAAGCAAAGCCAATATCAACTATAAGCGATGGAATAAAACCACTGAAGGGAAGGCCCGTATTGGTACTCGCAAAAAGATATTGGCCGCCTACAGCAAATCCAAAATTTAAATTTTTATTTTTAAAAAAGCGGCGTCCAAAGCTGGCGCCTATTGCAGGTGCGATATTACTATCTTCAATCCCATTATAGGAGGCGGTGAGCCCGTAAATTCCTAAGCCTGTTTTTCCCCAGTAACCATTGAAAGGGTCTTCGGTATAATAGTGATAGTTGAAAAAGCATCCTGTTCCCTTTAAAGACCCCTCACCGACAGAATAGTTCATAAATAGGGGCATTACGCCGACAGCTGAGTGATCTGAAAAACTTTGTTGATACTCCAACGTTGGAAAAATTAAATTAAAGCCCACAGTCAGATTGCTAGTAGGTAAAAAAGACTTTGTTGTTTTTAAGTGATTATAAGGGGTACTAGTTGCAGTATTGCTGCTCGTAGCTCCAGTCTCCTTAAATGAATCTATGACGCGTAACTCTGAGGCGAGTTGGCGGATATTTAATTTGGGATTTCTATCGACGAGTCGAACGGCATCCCCTTTTTCTGGAAATGGGAAATTAAAGGTTAATTGAAGGTGATCTCCAGTTTCATTTGAGATTTCATCGCGTAACATCTCTTCTGCTTCAAAGGAAATTTGCACTGTAGCTAATTGGGTATCGGTAGCAATGACGATTCCGCAAGCAATATCCTTTTTATCTCTGGTGACACAAATACTGTCCTCCAATTTCCATGGAGCGGAATTATCGTGCGTAATTTTCAGTGTTTTTTCGTTGGAATCGCTTGATCTTACTTCAGAGAAAAATTTAGCAGGTTCTTGGGCTTTAATATTTGTAGTTAGTAAAAATCCTAGAAATAAGACTAAACCCCTCTTCATATTCTACTTATCGAGTGAAAAGCTGGATTTATTGAGCTATTAAGCCAGATCTAAGAGTTTTTTTGTTTCTTCTGGACTCGCAATGTCACGGCCCAACTCTATTGCGATGCGTTTTATTCGAGACACAAGTTCGGCATTACTTGATGCAAGCCGTCCTTTTTCATAATAAATATTATCTTCAAGTCCTACGCGAACATTCCCTCCCATTAAGAGGGCGTGTGTGGCCAAGGGTAGTTCGAATCGTCCAATTCCAGCTACGCCCCATGTCGAATTTTGAGGTAAATGTTGAACTAAATAGACAAGAGCAGAAATATCCCCAAGCATTGCACCAGGAACACCCAAGACAAATTGGCAATGATAAGGAGGCGTGATCTCATTTTCTTTGATGAGTTTTTTTAAATTATCAAGATGACCTGCATCGTAAATTTCAAATTCAGGAACCACTTGATATTTTTTAAAGGCCCTGGCCAAAGCCCGCATATCAGAAAAGGTATTCACAAAAATATCTTCACCAAAATTCATGGTTCCTAAATTAAAAGAGGCCATGTCCGGCTTAAGTGCAAGTGAAGCGATTCGATTTTCTATTTTTTCCCCAACAGCTCCGCCAGTTGAAAATTGAATGATAGGCCTTTTGTGGCATTTTTTTAAAATGGCATCAACGGATCGTTGAAAGTGTTCTAGTTTTTGACTTGGATTTCCTTGGTCATCTCTTACATGTAAATGAATAATTGAAGCTCCAGCCTCGACAGAGTCACAGGAGTCTTTTGCCTGTTCATCTGGAGTGATGGGTAGGGCAGGACATATTTTTTTATTAAGTTCAGCCCCTGTGATAGCCACTGTCAAAATAAGTTTTTCCATGGAATTACTTTACACGAGTTAATTAGAAGACGAAATCAGAACTGAAATGAGATAACAAATTAGAGTTGCTTAGCGAGGGTCATACTTTCTACGTGTTTTTTGAAAATGGAATCTAGAGCTTTAGAGACCTCAGGGGATTCATTAAGTTGAGCGAGTGAGAAACTGATACTTTCAATCGTTGATAAACACTCAATGCGCGGTTGTTTTCTGAGTGTTCCCCAATCTGATGGAATCGTAGGATTTAAAACAATTCGTTTTAATTTAAGTAACCATGAGTTGCGCCACCACAGAGTTTTAGATTGTTTCCAATTGCCATCTAAAATAACAATTCCTTTAATCAGCTCTTTGGGAACTGGGGCCCCTTTTTGAGTGACCACTTGAAAGGGAAGGGAGGGTAATTTTTGGGAGGTCTTAAGGGTTCCTAAAAATAAAACCGCCCAATCCTTGGCCTCGGCCGGATGACCTAAAGCCGCAGAGAGAGACCTCCAATTTAATCCCACTCGGTGAGCCGATCCTTTTAAAGTCGCAGAGGCCAAGCGAGCCGTAGTCAGTGGATTTCTAGCCTCTTGAGGGTGCTGAAGGATCAAAACCTGTATTTTAGTTGATTGATTTTTAATTTCTGAGCAAAGGCATAACTCTAAGGACTTCCAACATTCTGGGCATTTAGACTTAGAGATAGATGTTTCCATTTCAGCGGCAGTTAATAGCATGAAAAAAGTACTTATTCCTAGTGATAATTTAACTCAACTAGTTAAGTTTATGATATACATTGCCCTTTCATTTAAAAGACTTAGGTAAGATTATGAGAATAAACGATAAAATTCGAAACATTGCAATTATTGCTCACGTGGATCATGGTAAAACGACCCTAGTAGATGGAATGCTTTGGCAGAGTGGGACCTTCCGCCAAAATCAGATTGTAGCTGAGCGAGCTATGGATAGTATTGATATTGAGCGGGAGCGGGGTATTACTCTTGTCTCTAAGAATTGTACTATTCAGTACAAAGGGACTCGAATTAATATTGTGGACACCCCAGGCCATGCCGATTTCGGAGGCGAAGTAGAACGGGCACTTCAGATGGTGGACGGGGCTCTACTTTTAGTCGATGCCGCAGAAGGGCCATTACCCCAGACTCGTTTTGTATTGAAGCACGCGCTTGAACTGAATCACAAAATTATTGTAGTCATTAACAAAATCGATCGTGCTGATGCTAGACCACAAGAGGTTCTAGATGAAATTTATAATTTATTTTTAGATTTAGATGTCAACGAGGATCAATTCGATTTTCCTATTGTTTATACAAATGCCAGAAAACGAATTGCTGTAAAGTCTCCCGAAGAGGCTGATCAGGCTACCGATCTTTCTTTTCTTTTTGATACTGTTTTATCCTATGTTCCAGGACCGACTATTGAAGATGATGGTCTTAGAATGCTAATTTCAAATACGAGCTACAGTGACTATTTAGGAAGATTGGCAGCAGGTAAGGTTCACGCAGGAAAAATTCAGGTTGGAGACAAAGTTGTTCTTTCTCAAGAAAATGGAATGTCTACCGAAACAAAAATTACAGCGTTATTTGCTTATGAAGGCATGGCAACGGTTCCTATTGAAATAGCATCTGCTGGGGATATCGTCGTTGTGGCTGGAATTGAGGAGTTAAAGATTGGGGATTCTATTTGTGATCCTATCAATCCTAGACCTCTTCCTCGGATTGAGATTGAGCAACCCACTATTTCCATTGAACTCATTGTAAACAGTTCTCCATTCGCAGGAATCGACGGGAAACGTTTGACCTCTCGAGTGTTGTGGGATCGTTTAGAAAGAGAATTAAGAACTAACGTTTCTATTCAAGCTGAAAAAACAAATTCTTCAGACACCATTTTATTACGTGGCAGAGGAGAATTACAGTTTGCAGTTTTAGCCGAGCAAATGAGACGTGAGGGGTATGAGTTCATGTTAGGGCGCCCCAAAGTTATTACAAGACATAATAATGGCCAGCTAGAGGAGCCATTAGAGCATGTGGTAATGGATGTCCCTGAATCTTGTATTGGAGTTGTGACGGAAAGATTAGGAACTCGAAAAGGGGAGATGACCAATCTTCAAAAAATGGGAGCGGGTCGAGTTCGTTTAGAATTTGATATTGCTTCTCGTGCTTTGATTGGGTACCGCTCAGAGTTTTTAAATGACACTCGTGGAAGTGGTCTTATGAGTTCCTACCTCTCGGGATATGTACCTTTCAAAGGGCATATCATTGATCGTGTCAATGGAGCGATGGTGGCCGATAGATCTGGCAAAACAACACCGTATGCGCTGTTTAATTTACAGCCTCGCGGGAAGTTGATTGTGCCTCCGGTCATTGAAGTTTATGAGGGTATGGTAGTAGGAGAAAATAGTAAGCAGAACGATATTAACGTCAATGTGTGTCGTGAGAAAAAGCTAACTAATATTCGTGCCGCAGGAAGTGATGAAAATATCATTTTAGTTCCCGTACAGCCTTTGACCATTGATGGTTCTATCGCTTGGATTGCAGATGATGAAGTCGTTGAAGTCACACCTAATCACATTAGGATCCGCAAACGAGTTTTAGATCAGAATAAACGGTCTATTATTCGCGTTCCAAAAGAAACCGAAAAAGATGACGCGTAGTTTCTGAGATTAATACATTTACGTGGCTGTATCTTGCTTCCTGACAGGCAGAACTCTATACTTATACCTCTGTCATTCTAAATTCATTTTAGACCTAGGAAGTTTATGTCTCAGATTCAAGATCTTAAAACACTTGTTGGGCAGCTCTTTATTGTGGGTTTCGATGGGGTATCTGTTCCCACAGACTTTAAAAAAGCGATTAAACAACATCATCTTGGCGGAACCGTTTATTTTAAAAGAAATGTAGAATCGTCGGCCCAATTAGCTGAGCTATCTAATGAATTACAATTTGATTGTCGACTTGCTGATGAGCCTTTTCTTTTTATTTCCATTGATCATGAAGGTGGCAAGGTAAATCGTTTGGGAAAACCATTTACCGTCTTTCCGGGCAATGAAAATTTAGGGTTAATTAATTCGCCTAAAATGGCTTTTCAGTTTGGTGCAATCATTGCCAAAGAGTTAAAGGCTGTGGGGATTAACTTAAACTTTGCTCCTGTAGTCGATGTAAATACCAATCCCGATAATCCTGTTATGAAAGGAAGAATGTTTTCCTCCGATCCGGAAGTTTGTGGAAAAATAGGGTCTGCAGTATGTCGAGGAATTCAAAAACAGGGAGTGGCAGCGGTCGCCAAGCATTTTCCTGGTCATGGAGACACTAAAATAGATTCGCATTTTGAACTACCTAAAATTGAAAGGTCGTTAGCGAAACTTGAAGAACTAGAGCTTATTCCTTTTCGGAGACTCGCAAAAAGTCGTGTTGAGGGAATTATGACGGCTCACATTTTAAACCAGGCCATTGATCCAGATTATCCAGCTACTTTATCAGAGAAAACTATTGAGCCTATTTTGAGACGCGGGCTAAGATATTCAAAACTTATTTTTACCGATGATATGGAAATGAAAGCTATTACCGATCATTATGGAGCAGACCAAGCTGCGGTATTAGCCGTTAAAGCCGGCTGTGATGTTTTAATCTATCGAGGAGATAATGGATTTCCAGTAGGGCCTATGGAAGCGATAATTAAAGCCATAGAGAGCAAAAAAATTAGCAGAGATCAAGTTGAGATTTCTGTAGCAAGAGTTTTAAATTGTAAAAAAACCTATGCAAATTTAGAGAGGCCCATTGATGTGACACAGGTGAATGAGGCTATCGGACTTCCTGAACATCTACATCTTGCAGAGATGATTATGAAAAAAGAGAGATTAGAGAATTTAGATTCTGAGGAAACAGAGCTTTAGCTGGTGCAAATCACTAGCCCGTTTTTTTTTGTAAAAATAGTGCAGTTTGTTCTTGGGCTTTTTCAAATAAATTTAATAGAACCTCAATAAGCTTGGGATATACAGAGCCCGTTTCTTGTGTAGACAATCCTAATAAAATAGCGAGACTATTTCTTAAGATCATAGAATCTATTCCTTGAGTCGTTCGTAGATCTCCACTCGTTGCGCCAGGCCATACGTTGTGCAAAGTCAGTAATTGATTATTTTTTCTTGAAAGCTGAAATGTAACCTTGTCTTGACGAAAACTGAGATTGAAGTTGGGAAGCCCTTGAGAATCGACACCATTCCAATCTACTTCAACAGGGATTGGGCCTTCAAAACTCAAGTGATCTGGAAGCTCATTTTCAAAGCCCTCTGTTTCAAGTTGTTCGAGATAAATGATAGCCGCACCCGCTCGAATCCAAGGAATAATATCCTTTAAAAAGGACAACACCTGAGTGTGTTCGTGAGTAAATTGATATCCTACCTTTTCATTTTCGGAGTAACGTTTCTCGATTTGGCACCGAACAGAACGATTTAGAAAGTGAAATTCAATGGTTTGAATAGCTCCATTTTTAGAAGCGTTAGCGAGCTGTCTTAGTAGTTGAGGTTGGGTAGGAATCGGAGCCAGACTAAACCCACCATAAGAAAGCTCTGTGACTAGTCCAACAGTCGTACCACTTTGAGATATAAAACAGAGACGATCATTATTTATTTTAAACCGATGATATAGTCGTAATTCGTCGAAGGACATCATAATTTATTTTCTCGCAGCAACAAAATATTGTGCGCCCAATGGAAGTTGGCCTAAAAACTTGTGTTCCATGTGACGTAATTTCTTGTTTTTAAAAGGCAGAATTAAAGTGAATTTAGATTCTACGATCTGAAAGCTGTTGCTTTCCACAAGATTTTCGCATGCAGATCTACGTAATAAGACTGCATCTTTATCAAATTCACATCTAGAAACAATATATTGAGTTAAGGGATTAAAGGGATTGTGTTCATAAATAAGTAGAATTCCATGTGGCTTTAGCAACCGGTAAATATCCTTCATAAAAAAATTTCGTGATTGTGGCTGAATATGATGAAGAACGCAAAATGCGAGTGCCACATCGAAACTTTGATCAGAAACGGGAATGGATTTGTTTTCCTTGGAATGAATAAAATGGCTGCGAGCGCAGTTTTTTTGGGCCTTTTCTAATGATGTTCCGCTGAGATCAGTTCCTGTTACCTTTGAAAATAGAGGCTCAACTCGCCTAGTCACCTCTCCATTTCCACACCCGATATCAATCAAGGAACTATTTTTGGGATCTAGTTGAATTGCTTTACATATTCTAAGTAATTGTTCAATTTTTTCATCGGCAAAAAAGTCATTTGTTTTTCCTGATACCGTCAATATAGAGTTCAGATGCTTTTCATAAGTGGCACTATGACGATCAAAAACATCTTCATTCGGGATCATGATTGTATTATTCCTTTCATAGTATTGGTGATTTAGATTGAACCAGGTAAAGAGGTTTTCCCATCGAGATTGAGAGAATTAAACCCACATATTCTGCTAAAATCCCAACCGCTAACATGAGAACTCCAAAAAGGAATGAAATAAGAATAAAAAGAGAGGTCCATCCTTGTACCGGTACGTTACCTGTTATGTATTGATAAAAAGCGTAGCTCATCAGTCCAATGCTTAAAAAAATGGTAAGAATGCCCATTAGTGAAATAGCTCTTAACGGCGTTCCTGGAGAGGAAAGAACAAGTCGTCTAAAGTGACTAAATAGTCGAAAAGGGCTGTAACTTTTAGAGGGCCGCCACTCCTTACGTAAAGTTACCTCATAGCATCCTGAGGTTAAGGTTACCCATTGCAGGGCTACATCTAAATAAACGCCAGCTCCACAATAGGCCGATAGATTTCTTCCGACATCTCCGCGAATTAATCGAAAACTACTAAAGTCATTTCTGTTTTCATTTCCTAAAAAGGATTTAAAAAACCAATGAGCCAACTGGCTAGTTGAGTTTCTTAATGTGTGATGAGGTACTTTGTTTTTTGCAAGACCATAGACCAATTGGTAGTTACTTTGAATAGCAGTATTAAGAAGCGGTATGATTTCAGAGGGATTATGTAGACCATCTTCATCAAGGGTTGCAATCCAATCGCCTCGAGATCTGGCTACGCCAGCAAGTGTGGCTGCATGTTGGCCAAAATTTCGAGAAAGCCAAACGGTGCGAACAATAGGATTGGAATCTGCTAGCTCTTGCATCACTTTTGCAGAATTATCTTGAGCTCCATCCCAGACTAATAATATTTCAATCACACGGAGGATGGTTTTATCGGTGGTGTTATTATTTAATTCTAAAATTTCTGCAACTAAGGTTTTTAAGGTTTTTTCCCCTTTAAAAACAGGAATGACCACGGAGATAGTATGGGGCATAGCCAACACCTCTGTATGGTCTGTTTGTTTATCCATAGGATTAATATCAGAAATAGCTCGAATTTGAGACATGGGGCCCTTTATAAAATAAAAAAATAAGGAGATACGAGATGATAGTTCTTGCCGGTTAATAATATCTTTAATCCCAAGACGATACAATACAAGGTGCAAAACTCTCCATGATTAATCGGTAGGGGTCTGTATTCTGCTTAGTGTTAACAGTTAGTAAAACGTGTGGGATGGGTAAGCGAGCTTTCTATTTGAGAACAAACATATTTAAAGTCATCTTCACTATTTTTGAAATCAAGTGTGTCGGCATTTACGATAAGCACCTTTCCTAAATCGTATTCTTTTATCCAGTCTTCATAGCATCGTTCCAAAAGTTGAAGATAATCTTTGGGAATGTTTTGCTCAAAACTTCTGCCGCGCTCTTTAATTCTCTCCTTGAGACAGTTTACAGATCTCTTTACATAAACAACGAGATCGGGCGGATTTAAGAACTGCGTCATCGTTGTGTAAAGCTCAAAATAGTTTTCATAATCTCTCTCATCCATTTGCCCACCCTCTTTTAAGGCTCTGGCAAAAATATGAGCGTCTTCATAGATAGAACGGTCTTGAATGGCTGAAATATTAGATTTTACAATCGTCTGATGAGCTTGAAATCTTTTTGAAAGAAAAAAAACCTGCAGTTGAAGTGACCAACGGTTCATATCTCCGTAAAAATCGGAGAGATAGGGATTATTAGAAACCACTTCAAAATGGGGCTCCCAAGAATAATGATCAGAGAGCATGCGCGTTAAGGTGGTCTTTCCTGAACCGATATTTCCTGCGATAGCAATGAATCTTTTGGTTGTCATAAATAGATTCAAATTTTGTAAACAAAAGAGAGACCCAGGTCAAACAGTTTAGAGAAAATATTTCTTAAAAAGGGGTATTAATTATTAATTTTCGGGTAGTAGCCAATAAATTTTGATGGTACCAATAATGCTCTATGGCACTAATAATTGAAGAAGTTAAAGAGCAGGGTTTTGAAAAAATTCTTGTGGCTAAAGATTCCTCAAGTGGGTTATCGGCCATTATTGCAATTCATAACACGCATTTGGGTCCGGCGTGTGGAGGCATTAGAATGTTGCCTTATGCATCGCAACAGGAAGCAATGACCGATGTGTTACGCCTGGCGAAAGGCATGTCATACAAGTCGGCGTTGGCTGGAATTAATTTTGGAGGCGGTAAAAGTGTCATTATTGGAAACCCCGACCAAAAATCAAAAAAACTTTTTCACTCCTTTGGAGAGTTTGTCGAGAAATTTGAGGGCAAATATATTGCGGCTAAGGACATGAATATTGAAAGTGTAGATTTAGGTTTAGTGAAAGAAAAGACCCGGCATGTTTTAGGTGTTGAAGGAGAGGTGGGAACCAGTGGAGATCCCTCTCCAGTTACTGCACTTGGAGTTTTCAGAGCCTTAGAGGCCACTGCAGAATCTTTGACAGGATCTAAAAATATCAAAGGCCTTAAAGTAGCGGTTCAAGGAATTGGACATGTGGGTTATGCCTTAGCGGCGCTAATTACTGAAGCAGGTGGAGAGGTGTGGGTTACCGACACCAATGTTAAAATAGTAGAAAAAGCAAAGGCAGAATTAAAGGTTAAATTTGTTGAGCTGGAAAATATTTATGATTTGGATTGTGATGTTTTTTCGCCATGTGCGCGCGGAGCTATTTTAAATAGCGTCACTATTCCAAGATTAAAATGTAAAGCGATAGTGGGTGCAGCCAATAATCAGCTTGCAACCTCTGAAGATGGAATTCGCCTTCATGAAAGAGGTATTTTATATGCACCTGATTACGCAATAAATTCTGGCGGTATTATTAATATTTTTATCGAATATCAGGGGTATGATCGCACCAAAGCACTAAAGAAAACTGAAGCCATCTATTTAACGATGAAAGAGGTTTTTCAGAGGTCTAAAGCAACTCATAAACCTACTTTTGAGGTGGCCGATCTTTTGGCCGAAGAACGTCTTTATGGCAAAAAATGAAAGAAAAGAGCAGGGACACCCTTTGGGTATCCATCGAGTACTGGATACCAAAATGGTATTGCCTCAAAGTGCTGAGAAAATAGATAACAGACTGCCCCTTTACTCGAATGAGATTCTTTTATCGGTTCAGAAATTAAATATTGATGCGGCAAGTTTTGTTCAAATGGAACAAGAAACCCAAGGAGACAAAAATAGGATAGGCCAAATTATTCTTGAGAATTGTCGAACTCGAGGTAAACAGCACAATCGAGTCACCGGAAGCGGGGGAATGTTAATTGGAGAGGTTCAGCAAATTGGAAGTGATTATCGAGGTCCATTAAAGGTAAAAAAAGGGGACCGAGTCGCTACGTTAGTTTCCCTAACCTTAACTCCGTTAGTAATAGAAAAAATAATAAATATTGATCTCAAAACCCATCAGGTTGATGTTCAAGGCTATGCCATATTATTTGAAACTGCCATTGCAGCACATCTTCCCAAGGATCTTCCTGAAGCGGTTTCGATGGCGGTTTTTGATGTGGCAGGAGCTCCAGCGACTGTCAATGCACTGAGTAAGACAGGACACACTGTGGTCGTAATAGGTGGCGGTGGTAAGGCGGGTCTTCTTTCGTGTCTTGCCGCTAGAAAAAAAGCTGGCAAAAAAGGAAAGGTGATTGCGATTGAGCCGGGCGCGAATGCTGCAAAATCATTACGCGAATTAAATATCTGTGATGTGGTTTTAGAAATTGACGCAACTCATCCGGTTACAGTTTTTAGTGAAATTGAAAAGGTAACTCGCGGTAAAATGGCAGACCTTGTTGTGAATGTGGCATCTGTTTCCAACACAGAGATGGGTTCCATTTTAATTTGTAAGCCTAAGGGGCGAGTTTTGTTTTTTAGCATGGCCACCAGCTTTACTAAAGTAGCCCTTGGTGCAGAAGGAATTGCTTCTAGTAGCCAATTAATTTTTGGAAATGGCTATTTTCCTAGCCATGCTAAATTTTCGATTGCACTTTTAAAAAAGTGCAAGCCTTTAAAGGATCTGTTTTTGATGCGATATCAAGGAAACTAATCTAGACTTACTCCCCTTTGCTTGCGAAAAAAATCACTGCGCAATTAGTCATGTCTATCATTTGTTTCATGGTAAAATAGAACTTGAATCGACTTTCCTAAATTATCTCAAAGAAAAAGGCATGAATATGAAAGTTCCACTCCTTCGCATTGTGGCCGTGGGTGAATTCTCGACCTGGGCGCGACAATTTTTTCAAACGTTTGAACAGCAAGACATTATTACAGTAACACATGAAACTAACACGGACATTTTTTGTAAACTCTTAGGGCCTACGGAAAGCCCCTCTGTAGTTTTTATCGATAATAATGCCGATAGTAAAACCAATTTCAAAAAAATTATTAGCACCCAAAAACCCATCTATATCGTTTGGATTGGTAAAACTTTTACAAAAGACGATTTAATATTTGCTCTAGAATCAAGAATTTACGCTGTAATAGAATCGGTGAAAATAGATGAAAAAAAAATAACCCACATGTTTCAAATCTTGTCGCAGTTAGTAGCTAGCGACCAACAGACTCAGCAACTCATTCGAGCTATGAAATCTATTTTATTACAAACAGAGGCAGAGTTTCCTAATATCCCGATGGTGGACGAGTTAAGAAATGCAGTAAAAAAATTGCAAAACCAAAGCATAAAGAATGAATTTAATCACCTTCATACGGTGGAAAAAAAAGAGGGTTCAGACATTCCATTTCACAAGGCGCAGACCCTCGAAGAGGCCTTAGTAATCATCAATGAGCTACAGCGCACAGGTGTTTTGTGGATTCGTGGAAACCAAAATGACCAGGAGGGAAAAATTGAATTTTTGCAAGGAAAAATAACTCAGGCTCATGCGGGAAGCTCTCAAGGCATAAAAGCAATTCTCAGGATGTTCTTATGGGATAGCCCAATCCTACTATTTAATCGTAGAGATCCTAGTGAAACTAGTGGTTTACTAAGTTTTGAAGTTGATATTTATCAGTTAGTAAAAACAGGGAGGTTACTAAAAGCTAGATTTGAAACCATTCGAAACGAGATTCCAGGCGACGAAATTTCCCTTGAGATTGCTCCTGGAGTTATCGGAAAGAATACGGCTCTTAGTACTAATGATTTTTCAATTTTAGCAAGTGTAGTAGAGTTTGGAAGAGTCGGTACCCTGGTCGATTTTAATGATCTTTCTGATGTTGAAATATATGAATCCCTAATTAATCTCAGGCGTAGTAATATGATTCGAAAAATGAGTGCTTAATTTTATTAATCTTATTAGTAGGTTAGTTGGATAGTCGGTATTTTTTGATTATTCAAAAAACTAAGTAATACTTCCCATGGTAAAACCATCCGATGAAAGCTTTTTTTGGTAGAGCAGTTTCCAAGGCCCTCACTGCAACTGGCCTTTCTAAACAGGAATTGGCTTATAAAGTACTTCCCCACTTCTTATTAGAAATTTTTACAAAATATTTAAGAGTCACGATAGAGGGACAGGAAAATCTTCCCAAAAGAGGGGCGTGTATTTTTATAGCCAATCATAGTGGTTTTATGGGGTTTGATGCCTTAATGATTGGGCATCAGGTTTTTTTACACTCCCAAAGAGTTCCCAGAATTATTGCGCACAAACTTTGGTTTTTAAGGCCTGAGATTTCCGTTCACGCAAAAAAACTAGGTATGATTCCAGCGACATTGCAAAATGGTTTGAAAATTCTTAAAAAAAAGCAGGGGCTTATTTTATTTCCTGAGGGAGAAGAGGGAAATTTTAAACCCACGAAATATCGTTATCGTTTACGACGCTTTAGAAGAGGGTTTATGAGATTGGCACTACAAACGGGTGCCACCATCATTCCTGTTGCAGTTATTGGAGCTGAGGAAACCAATATTACACTGTCTCAAATTCGATGGGCCAAGGAGTTGATTGGAATTATTATTCCGGTGCCACTAAATATGATCCCCTTACCGGTCCGCTGGCACATTAAATTTATGACACCCATTCTAATAGAGAAGAACTTAGAAAAAGCGGATGACATGGAATATATTACAAAGTTCACTAGAAAAATTCGAATGCAAATTCAAAAAGAACTACACGCGCAATTAAAAAACAGAAAACATATCTTTTTGTAAACGGTAACTCCGCTAAAAAATTGGTAACGCTACTCAGCAGTTCATCTCTTATTACGCAAATTATGCTAGACATTTTTGCATGATTACAAAAACATTTAGCGCTACATTAGACGGAATTCAAGGAGCCTTAGTGCAAATTGAGGCCGTTTCTTTAAATTCTATTCCTCAGATTCAAATTACTGGATTACCTGGAGAGGTCGTAAAGGAGAGTCGAGAGCGGGTACGAGCCTGCCTGGTTTATCTGGGATTCGATGTGCCGACAGAAAAGATCTTAGTTCATCTATCCCCTGCAAATATTAAGAAGATGGGGAGTCATTATGACCTACCCATTGCACTGAGCGTGTTGGCAGCAGAGGGGCGGCTTTCAGGGAATTGCCTAAGTGATTATGGTTTCATTGGTGAGGTGGCTCTAGATGGTCACCTGAGAGCTGTGAGAGGGGCTCTGCCCCTGATTGAGATTCTAATACAGCAGCCGCACATTAAAAAGGTAATCATTCCGAAGGATAATGAAGCGGAGGGGGCTCTTCTTGAGAATCCTAAGATCTTAGTCGCAAAAACTATCGGAGAGGTTCTGGAGTCGATCAGAAATGAAAAGACTTTACCCCATTGTTTGGTGCCTCCTACTATCCAGCGAGCAGTTACTTATAAACATTTAGATCAGGTGATCGGGCAGAACTTAGCTAAACGGGCCCTTCAAATAGCTATCGCAGGCAAACATCATTTGCTTTTTGTGGGCCCTCCAGGTGTAGGAAAAAGTATGTTGTCTGCTGCGGCATTGAGTTTACTTCCGGAAATGACCCATGAAGAATTTATTGAGGTGTTAAAGATTTATAGTGCCTCATCGATTGAACTAGATTCTCTAATCAAGACTAGGAAGCGTCCCTACCGTAGTCCGCATCATAGTATTTCAGCCAATGGGTTATTAGGAGGGGGATCGGGAATCTTGACCCCTGGCGAAGTGAGCCTTTCCCATCATGGTGTTCTATTTCTAGATGAATTTCCTGAATATCGTCGAGATGCCATTGAAGGGCTCAGAGAGCCTTTGCAATCCGGTGTACTTCATCTCACTCGAGTAGGAAAATTTCTCTCTTTGCCTGCGCGCTTCACCTTGATTGCTGCCATGAATCCTTGCCCCTGTGGTTTATTTTCGCAAATAGAAAATCGATGTCGGTGTACGCCTGAAAAAAAGGCACAATATCGAAAAAAATTATCGACTCCTATTTTAGATAGAATGGCTCTAATGGTGCAACTCACTCCCACCGATTTGGGAAAAACATACTGTGAGGAGAAGCTTACCCATGAAGTTATTAAGGAGAGCATTCAAAAGGCGACAGAAATTCAAAGGAAAAGGTTTGATAAAGAAGAGAGCATAAAAAGTAATGGTGCTGTAGAGGCTCCGCAGGCGATGGAGGGTTTTTATCTTGATCAAAAAACTGAGAACTGGATGAAAACTCAACAGCAGCAATATCGTTTAAGTTTTCGCAGAGTGAATCAAGTAATTAAGGTAGCGCGAACCATTGCCGATCTTGAAGGGGATGATCAGATCTTAATTTCGCATTTAAATGAAGCCTGGAGTCTGAGATGTTTCGATTTTTATCAACTGCACTAGATGAGTTTCTTAAGGTTTGGTTTCAAATAGAGTGTCCTATTTGTCATGGTGCTGCAACATTGACAGGGCTTTGTACTAGCTGCCAACCGATATCTTCTTTATTAGGGCCTATTTGTGATCGCTGTGGGACCTCTTTGATTTGTGCGCTTGATGTTTGTGGAGACTGCGCTGAATTGAAAAATCGATCCTTAGACAAAGCCAGATCAGCTTTGTGGCTCACAAATGAAGCAAAGGCCCTTATTCATATAGTTAAATTTCAGAAAAGATATGAGTGGTTGGAAGTTTTTAAGAGCCAGCTAGTAGCTTCACAATTTGAATTTATTAAAGAGGACTTTGCGATTACTTCAGTCCCCATGCATCCGAAAAAATTTATGACTCGAGGGTTTAATCAGTCGGAAATTTTAGTGGATTGGATTATAAAAAAACGACCCATGAAGCCATGTTTTGGATTGAAAAAAGTAGCAGAGACTATACCGCAGAGCCTATTGGATAGAAGCAAAAGGAAATCTAATCTTCAAGATTCCTTTAATTGGGATAAAAAATATCAAATGCCTAAAAATATAATTTTAGTCGATGATATTTATACCACCGGAGAAACGCTAAATGCGTGCGCTAAGGTTTTAAAAAAAAATGGAGCCGAAATAGTTTACGCCTGGACTCTATTTAGAACTATGCACCGGAGATAAGCTACTTAGTTTAATTTGTTTCTGAAATTATTTCGTACATACTCAATTGCAGCTAAAGCATCGACTCTTCCTGAGCCACAATGATTACTAAAAATTTCTCCCACTGGGATAGCACTCATTTGAAGTGCTTCGGTTACCTGGGATGGATTAAGATCTGCTTTTAGTGAAATGAGTAATGCAACTACGCCACTAATATGTGGCGTTGCCGACGAGGTGCCGCCAAAACCGGAGGTGTAATCGGCTCCTGCCATAGAGGTACTCGGTACCTCACTTGGTGCACAAACTTCAGGTTTAATAAGACCGGGGAATTTACCATTGGCAAAGGGAAAATCTAGGTACCCTTCTACATCTTCCCAGCTCACGGGCCCGACACCAGAGTAATCTCTCAGGAGATCCTTTTCGTCGGTAGCCCCAATAGTGATCATTGAAGTTTTAGATTCCGATTTTGTCTGTTTCAAATGATACCAGGCTGGAGGATTTGAAGCCGGAGCTCCAATATTGTGTGGCTCACTGCCACCGCCTAAATTACCAGCTGAATTAATGTGAATAATTTCTGCAGCCAATTCCACCTCACCACCTCGGCGCCATTTTCTATAATTAGGATTAGAGTATGGCTTAATACTCAGTGACATGTTGATGACTTTAGCTCCATTTTGAATGGCATATTGGATCGCCTCCATGATGGCTGTCTCCGATGCATCACCCTCAAGAGAACAACAAGCCTTGAGAATCATCATTTTGGTTTTCGGAGCGACTCCAGTTTGAGTTCCTCCGATACCGGCTCCGCCAACGATTCCGGCAGTCTGACTCCCATGCCCTTGATCATCTTGAATAACGGCGTTGTGATACTCAAAATTAAAACCATTTAAATCGTCGATATAACCATTATTATCATCATCAATCTTATTTGTAGCTTTATCTTTCCCATTTTTATCTAAACCCTGTTCTCCGGAGTTGTTCCAAATATTGGGTAGAAGATCAGGATGTGAAGTATTAGCTCCTGTATCAATTAATGCGATCAAAGATCCCTGTCCTTGAAACCCCTCTTTCCAAACTTCGGGGGCCTTTAGTTTTTCAACTCCCCAGGCTACCTTGGGTTCTGCCCAAGTTCGGATGGGAGAAAGCAGGGAAGAGGCCGGTTCCTTTATCTCCTCAATAGGAAATCTTTTTTCAAAATTGATACCTTCAATTTTAGAGCCACTCCCCCCCTGAATTTTTTTAATCACAGTAGGCGAGGCAACCACTCGAAGCGAATTTGTAAGCCAAATAAAGGTGACCTCTTTGACTCCTGCATCGGAAAACAAAAAAGGAAAAGCACGTAATGCATTTGCTTTAGTAAATTTAGTTAAAATTTTTGCTAGTGCTTGTCCGCGATCTAGTTGAGTGGAATATTGAGCTCCGTTAAATTGTGACAGATCATATTGTTCTTTGAGATGAACAATCACAGTTTCATGCAAAGAGCTCTCGGGATCTTCGGGAGTGCCATTCGGAGTTTCTAATCCGATGGCAAAGTTCGGTAATAGTAAACCAAACATAAGAGGTATTAAAATTAGCTTTTTTAGATGATTCATTTGTTATTTCCAGGTATTTCGAAATTAAATTTAACCCAATGCTTAGAATGTAAGTGGATGTTCTCATTACGGCAAAGGATTTTATCTTGGAAGGAAAAGTTAGAAGAAACAAAAGTTAACAGGGTAGCTATAAAAAAAACCCCCTAAAGGAATATTCCTTAAGGGGGTTAAGACAATAAGCGGGGGTAGTTAGGCCGCTTTTTCTACCGACTTAGCTAGCCGAGTTGCGGTAGCGGTAGCCGGTGGGGCCTCTTGAACTGCTTTCAGTTGTTTTGCCCATTCGACAGGGTCATTAACTAAGGCACTTTTAAATACCTCATGAACATCCTTAGCGAGCACAAACTTACATTTTTTTCTAAGCTCTTTAGGCACGTCATCGAGGTCTTTATGGTTACGATGTGGAACAATTAAAGTTGTAATTCCATGTCGTAACGCAGCTAGAGTTTTCTCTTTGAGTCCTCCGATAGGTAATACATGTCCTCTCAGAGTGACCTCTCCTGTCATAGCGACATCTTTTCGAACTGGGTTTCCCGTCAGCAAAGAGAGCATCGCAGTCGTTAAGGTGATTCCAGCACTGGGACCATCTTTAGGAGTGGCTCCTTGTGGAACGTGGACGTGAATCTCATATTTACTGAACACCTTTTCATCAATGCCGTAACGAGAGGCTTTGCTTCGAACGTAACTTAGTGCTGCAGTGGCCGACTCTTTCATGACATCCCCTAGGGAGCCCGTGAGAGTTAATCCTCCACCATGTCGTTTCATCATGGTGATTTCAATGTTGAGAATTTCTCCTCCAAATTGAGTCCATGCTAATCCGGTAGCAACGCCGATTTCATCGTGTTCTCGCTCCTCCTCCTGTAAATACTTAGGAGGCCCAAGATACTTGGGTACTGCTTGAGCTGTAACCACAACTTTAGCTAACTTCTTATCTGACGTTGCAAATTTCCTGGCGACTTTGCGGCAAATAGCCGCCACATTTCGCTCTAGATTTCTAAGTCCCGCCTCTTGAGTGTATTGATTAACGACTCTGGCGATGGCTTGATCACTGATTTCAATTTGATCAGGTTTTAATCCATTTTCTTCAATCTGTTTGGAAATCAAAAACTGTTTTGCAATTTTCAATTTTTCTTCTTGGCTATACCCTGCCAATTGAATGACCTCCATACGGTCTCTCAAAGCTGGGGGTACAGTATCCATCAGATTGGCGGTCGCTACAAACATCACATTTGAAAGATCAAATGGAAGATTAATATAGTGATCACGAAAACTAAAGTTTTGTTCAGGATCTAACACTTCAAGAAGTGCTGCTGAAGGATCCCCTCTGAAATCGGAGCCTAACTTGTCAATTTCATCTAGCATAAACATCGGATTGTTACTTTCCGCCTGTTTTAAGCTTTGAACGATTCGACCCGGCATGGCACCCACATAAGTTTTTCTGTGTCCTCTGACATCGGCTTCATCTCGAATTCCTCCTAATGAGATACGAACGAATTTTCGTCCCATTGCACGAGCAATCGATTTTCCAAGTGAGGTTTTTCCTACTCCTGGAGGGCCAACGAAACAGAGAATGGGTCCCTTAGTTTTGCTTTTTAATTTTCTAACGGCCAGAAACTCTAAGATTCTTTCCTTGATCTTTTTAAGATCAAAGTGATCTTCATCTAATATTTTTTGAGCATGGACTAGATCTAAACAATCTTCAGTTGATTTACTCCAAGGCAGATCAACAAGCCAATCTAAGTAGGTACGAACAATGGTAGCTTCACTCGCATCTTGATGCATTCTTTCTAAACGGCTTACCTGCTTACTGGCCTCTTCATAAATTTCAGGCGGCATTTTAGCAGCTTCAATTTTATTTTTTAGCTCCTGAATCTCTTCGTTTTTGGATTCATTATCACCAAGCTCAGTTTTAATAGCGCGAATTTGTTCTCGCAGAAAATATTCTCGCTGGCTTTTGGTCATTTCATCGCGAGCTTGATTTCTAATTCGAGCTTGCATCGCAAGAACTTCAAGTTCTTTAACCAATATATCATTTACTTTTTTAAGTCTTTCTACGGGATCAAATTGTTCTAAAATATCCTGAGCATCGCTTACTTTTAGCCCTAAGTTTGAAGCGACTAAATCGGCTAATCGACCCGCATCGGTAATGTCGTCAACGACCATTAAAATATCGGGTGATAATAGACGTCCTAAAGAAATTACCTTTTCTAATTGCTCTTTCACCGTGCGCATTAATGCTTCAACTTCAAGATTGTCTCTTGTTGCGCCCTTTTCTTTGATCGTTTTAACTCGTGCTACGAAGAAAGGTTTTTCTTGGGTATAGTTTAGGGCTGTGCCCTTCATTAGCCCTTGGACTAATATTTTAATCCGGCCATCAGGAAGTTTACGCATCCTCATGATCATTGCGACTGTTCCTATGGGATAGATCGTTTCCGGATTAGGATTTTCATCAGTAAGCTCTTTTTGAGCAGCCAGGAAAATAAGTCTGTCCTTAGCTAGTGCTTCATTAACGGCACGAATAGAGGGTTCTCTACCCACAAATAGAGGAAGTATCATATACGGATAAACCACCACGTCTCTTATAGGCAGAAGGGGTAGTTCATCGGGTATGACAAGTTCTTCATTCTCGGAGAACTCGTTAGCCATGTGAAACCTCGATGTTCAAAAGGGTTAAAACTATTAAAACGATTCATTCCATTATTACTTCAGAGGTCTGATCGGATTGCGTGGGAATTTACTTAATCTGTTTTTATCAAATCATGAAGAAATCTTGATACTTCAGTTGGGACAGAGTGGTAATTTTTATGCAATAGGGTGGGGGAGAGATATAAAAATAAAATTAATGGTTTAGCAGGGGAAAGAGGAGAGTTTTACGGTGTTGTTATGTAGCGCAGCAATGGCGAGCTACTGAAGACCTTAAGGGAAGCCCTATTTAATCAACCTAGGGGACTAAGCGTAGATCTTTTCTTCCTGTTCCTGACTTTCTTTACAACCAATACAGAGATCTGCCATGGGCCGAGCCTCTAATCTTTTTAGCTCAATAGGCTCTTCACAGGCTTCACAAATCCCAAAGGTTCCTTCTTCGATTTTAGACAATGCAGTTTCAATTTTTTGAAGAAGAGACCGTTCTCTGTCTCTTAATTTTAAGGCTACATTTTGATTCAATTCAGAGGAGGCCAAATCGACTTCATCTGCTAAGTCGTCATGGTTCATTTGAAGATCCTCTTTTTTGTCTGAGTGATTGAGCAATCTACTTTTTTCTTCCATTAGTTTTTCGGTGAAACGTGTCAGTTCTTTCTTTTTCATCGGGAAGACTCCTATGGCTGCTCTCAGAGATCAGAATATTGCCTGTCAGCTAAAGCAGTTAATTTTTGTTTTGGATTTTAAATGTTAGGGAAATACGTACTTGGTAAAACGTATTAGTAATAATAACATCATTATTTTAGCTTCTCAAGTATGAGGCAATAAATACTTAATAGAGGATGAAATCTGGAGAGGTTTTATTGCTGCACAACGGCGCCGTTGCTTTCCAACTTAAAAATGGGAACCGTTCTTTTGGCAACCCGCGTTCCATCAAAAGAGACATCAGATCCTAATGGAGAGGAAAAAGTTTTTTGATTGTTGATGAAGGTTACTAATTCATTTCTATCTGACGAAGAGGCCGTTCTCAACGCTGAAATAACGATATGCATCGCTTCATAGGCTTGACTTGCTAAAAGGTCAGGATTGGTTCCATAAGCGTCATGGTAACTTTTTATAAAGCTAACTTGAGTGGGATTTTGAGAAGAAGGACTTAAGCCACCAGGAAATAAAGCCCCCGCGACATACTGCCCGCCGCGTTGATAAAGCTGATCGCTATTCCATTCTGTGGTACCTAATAAAGTAATGTCTTTAATATCATAGTAAGCAAGGCTTGCAGCAATTTGAGCAACTATCTTCGGACTGTCTGGAATAAAAATAGCTTCGAAATCAATAATCGGTTCCAATTTTACTTTTGGATCTTTGCCTGTTTTTGCTTTCTGATCTTTTTGATACTCAAGCAATTTACTGAATTCTAATCGTCGATATTTAGGGTTCAGGCCGACTAATTCTTGAACGTTTTTTTGAAAATCTTTCTCATCGGGATTATAAGAGTCAAAGGCCATTACTTTGCCACCCAATCGAGTGACTGCATTCCAAAAATAGGAACTGTATTCATTTCCAAAATTATTATTGGGAACCAACAAAGCAAAACGAGATATTTTTAAGTTCTTAATACAATGTGAAACTAAACTTTCTAATTGAAGTTTTGGAGTTAGTGCATTTTGAAAAATGTAAACTCCACGATCTGCGATGCCATCCTTACTACTTAGTGAAATATTTAAAACGCCTAATTCTTGTGCTTTATCCGCGGCAAAAAGTGATTCTTTCCAGCTTAAAGGGCCAATAATAGCCATAGCATGGTCTTCATTTACCAGCTTCTCTACTGCATGGGCAGCTAAGATGGGATTAGAACGACTATCCTCAACCACAAGTTGAAGGTTGGTATCTTTGAAAGGTGAATAAGATTTAGCAGCCAGCAAAATAGCATCTAATGCCTTTTTCCCATAGCTTGAGAATTTACCTGTAAGCGGTAAGACAATTCCAACGGTGCTTCTTTCTCCTACGGTCCCAGAAATTAAATTTTGATTTTTTAAAATGGGCTCTTGTGATAATGGCGGTGGAGTAGGTAATCCTATGTTTTGCGTGATCTGTGGTTCGGCCTGAAGGCCAAGAACAGCAATTCTATTATTAATTCTGTCCCGAAAGCGTTCCTCTTTTACCTGTGTGAGCAGTCTATTTAGTTCGTTAGTGTTTTGGATAGCATTAATGCTTTTAGCGATGGAGACCTCTAGTTTTTCGCGAGTGAATTCGGATAGTGGAATTTGTAGTTCCGCTAAGTAAGCTAACGCAGCGCCTGAATTATTCCCCATGGCGGTAGAAACTTGCGCGGCTAGTTGAAAAACAATTTCAGCTCTCTTAGGTCCTTGAGCATACACATCGGGTAATTTCAATCGAGAGAGCACCTCATTTGCTTTCTCAGCTTTTTCTTGCTGAAATTCTGCGGCCGCCCAATTATAAGTGACATCAAAAGTGATTTCAGATCTGGGGAATTTACCTAGGAAATACTCAAACTCTTTAGAGGCTGAATTGTAGTCTTTTTGGTAATAAAAAATAGACCCTATTCTATAGCTAGCGAGTTGAACGGCCTTTCCGTTTGGAAATTTATTTTTAATGTTTTGATAAAGAGGAAGTGCTTTATCAAAGTTTTTCTCAAAAAAGTATTTTTCAGCCTGAAGAAAAGTAACTTTAGCTTCAGGTTCTACTTTGTTCGCACGGGGATTGTCATATTTCCCTAGAGAAAGGGAATTGATCTGTTGGGAAGCACAATGAGTTAATCCGAGTAAACAAAAACCAAGAAAGAGTGTGGAAATTTGCTTCATGTTCTTAAGATGTCTTTGAACTTTTTTAAAAAGTTTGTCACGCCTGGGTGCGCCTCAGGTTTTTCATCATTGGCAAATTGCTTTAACAGATCTTTTTGTTTGCTAGTCAAATGCTTAGGTATTTCTACAGTGACTCTAACAAATTGATCTCCATGACCTGAACCATTAAGCCGCTTGATGCCCTTGCCTCGCATGCGAAAGGTTTCTCCCGATTGAGTTCCTGATTTGATATCAAGTTTACAGGGTCCAGTTAATGAAGGAACCTCTATTTCAGCTCCTAGCGCTGCTTGAGCGAAGGTAATCGGCATGTCTAAAACAACATGCTCTCCTTCTCGTTTAAAAAGAGGGTGTTCTAGCACTTTGATTAAAACATAAAGATCCCCTGAATTTCCTCCAGCATCACCCGCCTCTCCTTGGCCTCTTAAACGGATGCGTTGATCGTTATCAATTCCAGCAGGAATAGTGACATTCACTGTGTGAGGTTTTTTGATAGTTCCAGAGCCTCGGCAATTTGAACATTTACTTTCAATAATAGCGCCACGACCCGCACATTGAGGACAGGTTCTCGCTAAGGTAAAAAAACCTTGATTAAATTTCACCTGCCCAGTGCCACGACAGCTCTTACAGGTTTGAGGGCGAGTGCCGGCTTTGGCACCAGAGCCTGTACAGGTTTCACAGGAAAACTCTTTTTCAAAATTTATTTTTTTTTCTACGCCAAGAGCCGCCTCTTCAAAAGTAATCTCTAAATTATAACGGAGATCCACGCCGCCGCCCTGTCTACCGCCGCCTCCTCCAAAAATATCGCCAAAAATATTATCAAAAATATCAGAAAAAGATCCTCCGGCAAATCCACTCGGATCAAATCCTCCTCCGGCCCCCATGCCTGCATGCCCAAACTGGTCGTACATTCCCCGTTTTTTGGGTTCACTCAAAACTTGGTAAGCTTCGTTAGCCTCTTTAAAAGCCTCTTCGGCCTTTTTATCTCCCGGATTTTTATCGGGATGATATTGAATCGCAAGCTTACGGAATGCTTTTTTAAGATCCTCTTCAGAGGCCCCTCGCGAAACACCTAAGACTTCATAATAATCTTTTTTTGCCATGAATTAGTTCTCTTTGACCACGACTACGCGAGCCGGTTTTAGTAATTTTCCATGGAGCATACATCCTTTTTGAAGTACGGAAAAAATAGTATTTCCCACCTTTTCTTTATCTTCAATTTCAGAAATGGCTTCATGTTTTAGAGGATCAAAATTCTCGCCTGCTTCACCGATTAATTCAACGCCAAAACGAGTTAATAATTGCACAAGCTCAGAGCGAGTCATCTCAATTCCAGTGACAAAATTGGTGACATCACTATCTCCTTTGTCCTTTAACTTGCTGGAGTGGGCTACTGCATGTTCAAAAAAATCTAAAACGGAGAGCAGTTCAGTAATAAGACCCCTGTTTGCCATTTTTATAGAAGTTTCTTGATCTTTAAGGAGTCTTTTTTTGTAGTTATCAAACTCAGCACGGACATACAAAATCTCTTTTTCTGCTTTGTGAACAGCCTCAACCGCAGCCTTTTCGTGGTCTATCTCTTTGACCTGCTCGGGGGCCAATATTTCCAATTCAGAATTGTCGCTTTCTGTGTTTTCGTGCTTTATATTTTCACTATCTTTTTTAATTTCCATTCTCTTCATCCTTTACTAAGGCGTGACGAAACCTACCCTTAATGTCTGCCGTCCCTTTTTGGACAGATCGCCCTACCTGATTCAATAATCCATGTAATGTTTTGATATCTTTTATATGACTTGGCAACTGAGAGAAAATATCCTCTAAGCGAGACCTCATTTTAAAGGGGTCTTCCGGTAAAATAAAGCCCACCTCCTCTGCCACCTGAATCATGTGTTGAATTAATTTTTCTTTGCTGGAGGGTTTAGCGGGCTCTAGGGCCTCCCAGTCTTCAAGCAGAGCCATATTGGCTTCGTAACAAAAAATAAGTACAGATTGCGCTAAGTTCAGAGAGCGATATTTCTGAAGAGAGGGGATGGTGACTACCCAATCACAGAGGGCAATCTCTTCATTGGTAAGTCCAGACCCCTCAGGACCAAACACAAGAATAAGGCGATCTACCTGGCCACCGACTAGCTTAGTCGTTGCCCGTTGAAGGGCCTCTCTAACCCGCAAGGGATGGGGTCTTTTTGCAGAACCTACTCGCGCCGTAGCAGCTAAAGATAAAATAGGGGATTCTACCGATAGGTTTTTCTGCCAAGCAAGACAGCTATCAAGGTCTGTAAAGTGAAGAATCGTTTCTAATCGTCCCTTGGCATGTTTTGCCAGGCGATAGCTTTCCTCCGTTACAATTTCAGGGCTTCCAACAATACAAAAATTGCCTTCAATTCCCATGTTTGACAGAGCGCGTGCAATTGAGCCCACATTACCCGATTGCTCGGGACGCACTAAGACAATAGAAATATTTTCCGAAGCTTCGGAACATGACCTGTGGAAAACTCTGTAGGGATTTTTCATGAGAGGCCGAACACTAACACAACGCAATAAAAAGTAAATTTAATTGAATATATAACAGGTTAGACTTTAAATAGAGATATAGAGTAATAAAACACTAAGCTATTAATTGAAACTGCTCTTCAGAATATCCACAGGGTGTGGATAACTTGCCGATGCGGGTCCATCCTAAGCTTTTAATAACGCATCACGATATCAAACTCTAAATAATGAGTTAATTCATACTCAAATTAATATCGAAAAAAAGTTCTATTTTTTGCGTCTAATAATGTCAATAGTATTTTTAAAATAAATTTAATTTCCTGTATCTTCAATGTCACATGGGATTTCCAGGGGCTGTTCAGACTCAAAAAAACCTAGTTGAGCTTTTGCGTTTGTTAACGCGGTGCTTCTGCCTCTGTGAGGCCGCTGAGATTGGTTTTCCAGAACAGTTAAGATCTCCTTGGCTCTGGATAAGACTTTTAAGGGGAGGTTTGCGAGTTTTGCCACCTCAATTCCGTAGCTCTGATTACAAATCCCTGGACTTAATTGATGCAGAAAAATAATTTCGTTATTAAATTTTTCAACTAGGACATTAGCATTTTTTAATTGAGGGTAGGATTTCTCTAGGGCCGTAATTTCATGGAAGTGAGTGGCAAACAAAGTTTTAGCTTTTACCTCTGTGTGAATATGTTCAACCAGTGACCACGCTAAAGATAAACCATCGTAGGTACTAGTACCTCGACCAATTTCATCAATTAAAATTAAACTTCGAGGGGTGGCCATTTCAAGAATTCTTGCCGTTTCGGTCATTTCCACCATAAAAGTGGAACGACCACTGCTTAGATCATCTGAACTCCCTATTCGAGTGTAGATAGCATCGACCAGGGGAATCTCAGCGAGGGTGGCCGGAACAAATGAACCCATGTGTGCCAATAGCACAATGAGAGCCACTTGCCGCATGATAGTTGATTTTCCTGCCATGTTAGGGCCTGTAATAATTAAGGTGCGGCAATCTTCTTCTGAAAATAAAAGAGAGTTGGGAACAAAAGTTCCTGCGGGAACTAAGGACTCAATGACCGGATGTTTACCATCGATTATTCTTAATGCCCATCCGGTAGTAATTTTAGGTTTTGTATAACCCCGTTTTTGCGCCGTCGCCGCAAAACTAACAAGAACATCTATTTCACCAAGCAGTCTTGCATTCTGAAGAAGTTCTCTGGACTGGCATGCCACCTCTTTTCTTAATAGCAAAAAGAGAGACTCTTCTAGGGTTTTCAGCCGAGATTCACTAGATAAAACTCGTTCTTCAAAATCTTTTAATTCCTCGGTAATATATCTTTCCCCATTCGCAATAGTTTGTTTGCGAATATATTCTGGTGGAACTTTAGTTAAGTGAGTTTTAGTAATCTCAATCGTAAAGCCAAAAATTTTATTATATTTTATTTTTAATGAAGAGATCCCCGTGCGCTCTTTTTCTCTGGTTTCAATAGCTGCAATGGTACCTTTTGCGTCTCGAGATAGGTGTCTGAGCTCAGAAATTTCCTGGGAGTGAGTTTCCTTAAAAATTCCTCCCTCTCGCAATGTCGCCGGAGGAAAGTCTTCAAGCGCCCCTTCAAGTTTTTTAGTGAGATCTATTAAGGGATTGAACGACTGTGCAAAGTTATTAAATAGGGGTGTTGCAGCCTCTTCCATTAGGGCGGTGATTACTGGGAGTCGCTTTAAAACATCTCTGATGCCAACCAGATCTCGCGGCATGGAAAGTCCTAAAACTGTTTTAGTTGTGAGCCTTTCCAGATCTCTAATTTCTCTTAACACAGCTTGAAGTTTTTCTTGTACGGCCGGAAACTTCAATAAGGCCTCTACTGCGTTCTGGCGGTTTTCAATGACAGACAACTCGGTTGAAGGACGGGTCAGCCATTCTTTTAAAGTGCGTCGGCCCATGGGAGTCAAAGTATTATCTAAAACTTTAAAGACAGAGGGCGCCTCTTGATCGGAAAGGCCGCGTAAGACTTCAAGTGATCGTAGCGTCGTAGCATCTAAAGCCATTGTCTCGTTATTAAATAGATGGGTCGGACTACTTAAAAAGTTTAGACTATCTAATTTTTGAGTTTCTTTGAGATAGCTTTTAAGAGCTGAAATACTGGAAGATTCTTTGGAGACTAAGTTTACAAAGTAATCGTCACGATAAGTTAATGTGAGTAAGGGGAAAATTTTAATGGCCTCTTTAAAAAGAGGGTCACTCAATAGTTTTTTAGAAAGAAGAATCTCTTTCGGTGCATATTTAAATAGAAGGTCGGTTAACTCTCTCCCACTACTTAAAGTCCCCTGTTTTAACTGGCCACTTAGCAGATCCAAAAGAACCACGTCTAGCCTTTGGATTTCGGTGAGCGAAATAGCTAATAAATAATGATAGCTGTCGTCAGGAATAAGTGCAGGGTCACCCACTAGAGCAGGCGTGACAACTCGTACCACCTCACGTTTTACAATTCCTTTGGTGTAAGCGGGATCTTCAACCTGTTCGCAGATGGCAACTTTTAATCCCTTCGCAAGAAGCTTTTGTAAATAGCCTGTGGCGGCATGATAAGGAATTCCACACATTGGAATCGGATTGGCTGCATTTTTAGCTCTGGCTGTAAGCTGAACCTCTAAAATAGGCGCGGCCTTAATGGCATCTTCAAAAAACATTTCATAGAAATCCCCCAGTCGATAAAACAGGATGGAATCTGGATACTGACGTTTCACCTCTAGATACTGAGCTAACATGGGAGTTAATGGGATTGGAGTCTGTGACTCCGCATCTGAGTTTAAAATTTCTTTCTGTTTTTCCATGTAATGGAAAATAAGTATCAAACCTCATCCCCCCCTACAAATAAAAAAATAAATAAAAATCAGGAGCCCCACTCTTACTGCGAACCCTAAAAAAAAATGACCGACCTCTGGGTGTATACAAGTGGAATTTCTGCACAAATTCCTCAATTGCCTCAAATTTTAAATGAAAAAATTACAAAGATTCGGCTACTTGCTCCCATGCCAAAAAACAGAAACGAAGGTGAGAGTCATGGGCTTTGAAGCCGAGACAAAAACTGGGCACTGTAAAGCATTGAAACCACAGTATTTTTAAGCTGTATTCTTTGTTTACCTACCTTCTAGACGATCGCTAATAGCTTTTAGCCTCAGTTTTAGTCCTGTTTTTTGGTATTCACTTTGCTCTGTTTAGTACTTGGGGGAACTATGAATTTTGGCAAATCACCTAAATATTTTTTACAGTTAAAACTCATAGGTCTATCAAGTTACGGTTTAGTATTGTTTGGATTTGCATTTGTTTCATTTGCTATTCCAACTCAGGCCGCCGAAAACTTTTCTGTTTTTTCAAACCAAACACAGGGTTCAAATAAACGTAATTCAAAATTAAAGGAGATTAAAAAGGGGAAGATCACGGCTCAAGTGGCTATTGATAAGACCGAAAAAGAAAAGGAAAGGGCCGCAGACCAGGCCGCAGATGAAGTGATACCCGAATCGATATCCTCCGAAATAAATACGCCGAATACAAATAATGAATCCTCTTCAAATTCATTACCGGTGAACTCCACCGATAGTGCCTCTTTCATAGTGAGCAGCAACTCCAATTCTTCAGATTCATCTCAAGGCGAGAGTTCTCCTGTTAAGGTTACTGGACTAGAGCCCGAAGAGGCGGAGAAGAAAGCCAAAAAGGAACTTACCGATCTTGTGCAGATTGCTAATAGCAATGTGGAGACCTCTGTCGCCTCAACTTCAGACGAGGCAAAAAATGGATCTTATAATGCTGATGACAACATCAGTAGTTTATCTAGCATTACTTATCATACCAATAATGATGCTCTTTGTTTGGAAGGTTACGGATCAGGAAAGCCTGATGGAGCAAATTGCAAAACATGGTTAGATCGAAATGCTTCGGAACATGGTAAAGAGTCCGATTCCTCTCCTTTAGAAAGAAAAATTTATCAGCTATGGGAAGCTACTAAAGCAAAAATCTCTGAAACCTCATATCGTATTTGGAATATAGCTCTCAAAAAGGGTGAGAAAGTTTTAGATGATCATGGCCGTCTTAATCTTGCTGGGCTCCGGAAATATGAATTGAACGAAGCGGCCACTAAAGCAGCCGGTGAGCTCGGAGAACGATCGGCAGATCAGGCCTTGCGAAACACTTTAGGCCCTAACGCTCCGAAAGATGGCGAGGCGGTGGCGCCACCCCCTGAGGCCTTACGAGCCATTGCCGTAAATATCACAAGGGCTATGGCCAATGCTGCGACCGCGAAGTGGGCAGGAATCCAAACCGCGAAAAAAGGGATTGAGGTGATCACCAATTTAGAAGTTGATGCCAAAAAATATAAAACAGAGGTTGAAAAAAATGAAAATTCAGCGTCGGGTGAGGAAAGACTCTCAAATCAAGCGGCACTTGATGGGGAAACCATCGGGCTCAGTTTAGAAGATAGAGTGGCTAGAGCCGAGGTTATTAAAAAGCTTGATAACGCAGTCATCAATCCCGAATTTGAAGGAGATAAACTGGTGAGTGGAGATCCTAATAAAGAGGGTTATGACGAATGGGCCTATCGCGCTACGATTGAACAACTTTCTAATCCACTTTCAAATGCAAGGGAAATGAATCATCCGGAAGGAATTGAAATTTCTGATAGTCAAGTTGCCACACCATTATCTGTCGGTTCAGACTCGCCAGAGGAGTCTCAAAATCCTTTAAAAGTTAAAATGCTTACTACTAAACAACAGATTGAATCTTACAATCGTCAATTGGAAATAGCTGCGAGAAACATGGAGGTCATTTCTGCAATCTCCTCATCCTTTGTAAACACGAGCGAACAAATTAGAGCTAATAAGCTAAAGGCTGGGGAAACAATTTTAACTATTAATGATCTAACACCGTTCCAAAAAAGAGAACTCAATAAAGGGGTCACTACGATAGAAGAAAATCCAAATCCTAAGGTTCAAATTCCAACAACCGCATCAGAGTTAACCATTACGCAATATTAAAAACAGGCTCTGTTCCTATTATACAAACTAGGAGAATAGTTTCTCGTTCATTTTATCTCTAAAAAAAAGGTCTGTCGGGCCCGAGAAAAATAATCGTCCTTGATCTAGGGCTAACACCCAATCAGAGGAATCTTTTACAAAGCCCAAATCATGGGTGCTCATTAAAATATCTATGGGCTGTATGGCTCGAAAAGAAATTAAGGATTGCCAGAAATTTGAGGCGGCCTTGGGATCCAGATGATTGATCGGCTCATCCAGAAGAATTAATTGTGGACCCTGAAGAAGGGCGCGAGCTAAAAAAACACGTTGCCTCTCCCCGGAGCTTAATTGGTGTAAAACCCTTGAAATGAGGGGCAGCAAATTTAGGTCCTCTAAAAAGGGTCTGAATTTATCGGAACTAATGGAGGGTAGGGGCTTGAAAATACCGGTCCGCGATAAAAAGGCCAGCTCCAAAAAATTTTTAACTTTAAGCTCCGATGGAAACGTATGCTCCTGTGGCACTATAGAAATCACATTCGAAAGTTCTCTCGGAGAAAAATTTTTAAGGTCGATACCGTAACAAAAAAGCTGACCTTCGATAAGTGAGTTCTCTCCAATGAGTGCCTTAAGAAGTGTTGATTTTCCTGAACCATTAGGCCCAACGAGTGCCGTCACAGCCCCTTGCGGCAATTGAAAGGAAAATGTAGTTTCTGAGATTGGATTATCTTTTTGGTAACCCAACAGAATATTATTCGCCTCCAAAAAAAATGTAGATTTTATTTTTTCCATAAAAGGTAAAGAAAAATGGGCCCACCCAAAAGTGTGGTAATAATTCCAATGGGAAATTCCAAGGGAGGAAGTAAAGCTCTCGACAGGGAGTCGGCGATGCCTAAAAATAGGGCGCCACCTATAAACGAAGCTACAAAAAGTAAACGAGTAGAACCGGGTCTAAACAGCAGGCGAATACAATGAGGAACCACCAAACCAAGAAAACCAATGGAGCCGGTAAGCGAGGTAATTAAGGTTAAATGAAGTGAGGTTACAAACAAAAGAAAGCATCTTACCTTGGTTGGCGAAAAACCAAGGGTTCTAGCAACGGTGTCCCCTAGACTGAGCCCATCTAAATATCTCCCCATTATCCAAAGTCCCGCGCAGAGGGGAAGTGTGAGTAATAAAAATAAAACAGATTCGTTCAAACTAAGCCAGGGGATGTTTCCAAATAGCCATCGAAGCGATCCTCCTCCAGTCGTCTGTGACCGATAGGATAAAAGCAGAAAAAGCGCCGATGAAAAAACAAAATTCAATCCCATTCCAAATAAAACAATTCTTTCTAACTCTCGTCCAGTTCTCCAGCTGTGACTAAGAATTAATAAGAAGGTAACGAAAAAAGAAAAAAACAAACCGATACTAAGGGCGCCAAGGGAGGTATTGGGAAGATGTAAGAATGTTTCTGCTACTACAATCCCCAAAGTAACCGCACTTGAAATCCCTAAAATATAGGGCTCCGCAAGCGTATTATTAAAAAGAATTTGGTAGCTAGCGCCTAACATTGCAAGTGAACCCCCGACGGCCACCACAAATAAAAGTCTTGGGATTCTTAGCGACCAGAGAATGCGATGGTCAATAGCCAATGTAGGAGAATGGCTCCAGAGTGCTGAAAAAGAAATGGCCTCTCCGCCTAACCATGGCAAACCGAAAAGAATGACAGTGCCAAATAATCCGCAGAGAAAAAGTTTAGATTTTGTAGTCATAGTTCTTTTTCTAAAAGAAGGGGTAAATTTGTAATAGCACCAAAAGTGGTTCGTGCAAACTGATCAGAGGATAAAAGAATGACCTTTACGTTTTTATGGGGCCACCATAATTTGGAAAGCTTTTGCGTCTGTTCCTTTTGCTCAATGGAATCACCTAAAATAAATAAATAATCGGGTGAATTTTTAAGGAGCCATTCCATCGCAATCTGCGGATAGGGTGTGGTAAGGCTCTTAGGTAAAATGTTTTTACCACCCAATTGGGTGAGAAGATCCGATAAAAAAGTATTGCTTCCGATTAAAGTAATGGGGGAGGGCCATGCTAGGGCTATAAATCTGAATGGGCGATTCTTTTTTTTGTGATTATCAAACTCTATTTTCAGAGACTGAAGGGCCTTAAATTGAGTTTGATGAAACACTAGGTGAAGAATTTTCTCTGCCTCTTTAAAAAGATCTGAAACTGAGTGGATAGAGATCTCTAAATGGCTCAATTGGAGCTTTGATAACTGGCGCGTAAAGTGCGTGGGTGTGGCTTCAGAATCGATCAATACCCAATCTGGTAAAAAGGAGAGTGTTTTTTCTAAGCTGGGGGAAAATAGGGTTCCAACTCTTGGAAGTGATTTAGCCTTATCAGGATAATCACTGTAATGACTTGCGGCCACCAGATGATCCCCATATCCCAATTCAAAAAGTAACTCAGTTAATGCGGGACTTGTGGTGATGATTCTGTCTTTTGAAATCCTTGAAGGTTCTGCGCTAAAAACAGAGTGGGGTAGCAGGAAAAAAAGGGGAATAAAATAGGGAAAAATTTTCACGTAGGTCATCTTCGCATGAGTCTTTTGGAGGCACTAGCCCCCTAATTAAACTTCGTTATTTCGTAGGGTTAGCAGACTGTAAAATAGTTGGCCACAGTAAATAACCGAAAAAACCGATAAATTAGGGTGTCAACTCTAAAAATGTTAAAATAGTATTGTGGAGCGGTAGTTTGCATCTCGAAATTCATCTTTGAACCCCACCCTGTAACGACAGTAATTTTGCTGAAGGCTTCGGAAACATAACTCTCTCTCTTATAGAAAAAGGAGAATTTATGGATCGGGTGAAACCAGCAACCTTAGTAGATGTTAGAAATTACTTTGCCGATGAATTGAAGGTGGTGATGGAAAAACATCGCCTTTCGGCCCTTGAAACATCCACTCTTTATCTTGCCTCTTTATTATCACGTCATATTGAGTCGCATACTTTTTTTACCGTCGGCGGCAATGGAAAATTGGCAGATAATTTTTTAACCGATCTTTATATTCAATATCTGCAAGCCAAACCTGAAGAACAAAAACTTGTATTACAGCGCTTAGGAGATGTCTGTCTTTTAGTAAGTGGCTATTTTTCAGATAGTCTTCGCAGAAAAGTAGTAGACCTTAGCTTCTATTTTGGAATGGGAGGATCTGCCTATTACAACCTCTCGGTTATGTCAGATAAAACTGAAACCAAAGACACCTTTGGTGAGCTTGCCAATAAATTTCAGTCATTTTCAAATGTACTGGGAGAAATGAGCGAGCGCAGTGGATTACAATCTAATAAAGATGTATTGCGATTATACGAGCGTTGGATTGTAACCGGAAGCGAGAGAATTCGGAGTGTGTTAAATGAAAAAGGAATCACCACTGCGCATAAAAGTAATTTAAAGTTTAAGCAGTGAAGAGGTGGCGATGCTTGCCGTAACACAAATCGATCAGGCCTTAAAAAGACTTTATAATCTTGAAACTACCCATTGTGCCGAGGATTTCCTCCTTGCTAGTCCCCCCGACGTCCATCTGAAAAAAGTGGCATCTAAAGATCTACAGGGAGCTCTTTATATTTATTCTGATGACTCGGAAAAAATAATTAAAGAACAAACTGTGGACCTTGGAATCTATTTAAGCAAGGGCGTAGCGGAGGAGCTTAAAACGTTTGCGACATGGCAAAATCCATGGGAAATCGACCAGGTTAAGGCATTTACAGTTGCCACTGAAGAGGTGAGCCACTTTCATTACTTAATTTACAATCTGCAGAGAGAACGAAGAGTGAGTCAATTCGAATTAGAATTACAGGGAGAAATTGATAAGTTTCTAATGCTGTTTTTCTGTAAATCATTGAGTAAAGAAAAGGGACGATTGAGATTTGAAGATGTTTTTCGACAGTTATTTTCGAACTACCAATTGGCTAGTCACCTATCGCAGGAGGAAAAACAGAGGTATCTAGATGCGAGTACCTATGCAAAGAGGTTTATAAGAAAAATGAAAACCCTTTTGGGGGCAGACTTAACCATTCATCAGGTATTAAAACAGACACGGTTATTTTATCGAATGGATCTAGCCTACAAAATGGCATTTCTGCATTAACTTAAACTTTTTAGGAGTCTAAGCGAAATAAGCTTTGGGTTCGACCTGCCCTTACCCCAAGTGGCTTCGGAATGGGTCTAAGTTTTTATAAAAAAGACCTATTTAATTTTTTTAATAAGTTCAGTGGTGGAATACCCATCGACTAAAGAAACACAAATAACCTTTCCTCCATTGGCTTCAACCACAGCTTTTTCAGGTAAATTCGCAGGAAGATAATCTCCTCCTTTGACATGAATCCAGGGTTTTATAAGGGCTAAAATATTCTCTGGTGTGTCTTCGTTAAAAATGGTGACGAAATCAACCGATTCTAGTGCTGCCACCTGTTTTGCGCGTGTTAATTCGCAGTTAATGGGGCGATCATTTCCTTTTAGTTTTTTTACCGAAGCATCAGAATTAATTCCGACAATTAAAAGATCTCCCAATGACGCCGCTTCTATGAGGTAAGAGATGTGTCCCAAATGAATAAGATCAAAGCAACCATTGGAGGTAACTATTTTTTTTCCTAAAGATCTTAACTCCTGGGAGATCTTAGTTATCTGAGCATGAGAGAGAATTTTTTCTTCAAGACTTCTGATTTTCATTTAAGTCGCATCATATACAGAAGTTCCTGATAGAACATCTAATATATTTCTTCCGTTTTTATGAATGATTAATACTATGGCAGGAATTAAGGGGGCTGAGAATATAAAGGTCCAAAAAATACGCATCGCTTTTCGCAAAAAGTAGTTTTCCTCCATTTTATCACCGTATGAAACACGCATTGACCAAACCCACATGCCAAAGGTTCTTTTTGAAACCAATAGCGAAAACCCTAAATATCCTAACCAGGCCGCAATAAACTCAAGGGTAGCCATTCGTTGAAACTTAGGACTATTAAAGTCTGAAAGTATCTCTAAGGAAAATCCTGTGGCGAAGTTATTGATTATATTAGAGGTCAAAACAATAAGGGCCGTCCAGATAAGAAGGACAAAAACCTGGTCGATAGTCCCGGCCATAAGTCGTTTGAATAGTGAGGGCCTTGGAAGAGGTGGTGGCGTTACTATAATTGAGTTTTCAGAGTCAAAGAAGCGATCCTCGTTTTGAGTTTCAGAAACAGTTTCCTTATTCATAGAGGAGGCAGAATCCATCACTTCAGCTAAACGATTTTCAGGTTTGAAAACGGGGAGTTTGGGTGGCAAGGGCTTAGTAGTAACTGTAGGTTCCAAGCTGGATCGCTCAGTGAAGAGCGCTGCGACCTCTGCTCGTCTAGCCTGCGGCTCTGTGCTTTCATTACTATTAAGCAGCACATCATTTCGCTCTGTGTACTTGAGTTTAGGCATGATGGTTCGAGGACTTCCTAAACCCAAACCCTCAGTTAAGGGGATAAAGGCTCGTCGATAGGCCGTTCCTTGATTCACTAGTTCCGCGCTGAAAAATTCCTGAAGGTCTAATAAAGAGGTTAATTCTGTTTCCGGCTGTGTCCCTATTTTTTCTGAAGTCTGTTTTTTAGAAGCAGACAAATTGATAGAATCCAAGAGTACCTCCTCAAATCATAATTTAACCACCCGATGGGATTAGTCTAGCTTGCTTCGATAGTGACATCAAGCCTTCGACAAACTTCCTGAACCTCTCTTAACTGAGAACGCCAATCGGTATTTTCAACACTGAAGACAAATTTATGATCGGGAGTCAGTGCATAGCGCTGCGGGTTAGACTGAATTAATTTCACCAGTTTTTCTGGGCTAGCGGGTGTGCTGGGCGCAAACTGCAAAGAGGTTCGTTTAGGTCCACAACTCATTCGCGCCACATGCAGTGATTTTAAATAGAGTTTAATAACCATCAGGCCAATTAAATTGGTCACTTCATCGGGTAAAGCCCCTAAACGATCTCGAATCTCAGTTTCAAGTAGTGCAAGCCCATCTTCAGTTTCTGTACTAGATAATCGTCGATAAAGTGAGACCCTCTCTCCCACATCAGGTAGATAATCATTGGGAAAATAGGCCGCTACTTTAAGTGTAATTTCAGGTTCGATCTCTATTTTTTTCTCTTGGCCCCTCAACTCTCGAATACTTTCCTCTAGAAGTTCAAAATAGAGATCGACACCGATGGCATTAAGATGTCCCGATTGATCCTTCCCTAATAGATCTCCCGCACCCCTTATCTCTAGATCATGACTTGCGATATTAAAACCACTACCGAGCTCTGAATAGCGCTGAATGACCTGCAGGCGTTCTTTAGCCTCTCCTGTTAAATTGCTTTCTATCGGCGATAATAAATAACAATAAGCCCGCAAATTAGAACGACCCACTCGCCCTCGAAGCTGGTAAAGTTGAGCCAGTCCAAAGTGATGAGCCCTGTCTATAATGATCGTATTAGCCCTTGGAATATCTAAACCAGATTCAATGATGGCTGTAGTTAATAAAATACGGAAGTCTCCCCGATAAAAACCCAACATTCTCTTTTCTAGTTCATCGGCATCCATTTGTCCGTGAACCACCGCAACTGTAATCTTTGGAAAAAGCTCGTTTATCTTTTTGTGAATATTTAAAATAGTTTCAATTCGATTGTGCACAAAAAAGATACTGCCATCTCTTAGGAGCTCATTCTGAATGGCTTCCGTAATAACCTCATCGGAGTCTCGACAGACAAAAGTTCTCACACTAAGCCTATCTGGGGGCGGAGTGGCAATTACTGAAATTTCTTTAATCCCAGTCATCGCCATATTCAAAGTTCTGGGTATTGGAGTTGCGGTCATTGATAATACATGGACCGATGTGGCCATTTGTTTTAGACGCTCCTTATGAACCACACCAAATCGATGTTCCTCGTCGACAATAAGTAGCCCCAGGTCTTTAAACTCAACATCGGTTGAAATCAATCGATGAGTTCCAATTAAAATATCGATCTTTCCTTCTCGCAGCGCTGCTAATGTCCTTTTCACTTCAGCAGGGGTTCTGAAACGCGAAACCATCTCAATCCTAGCGGCTGTATTTTTAAAGCGAGCCTTGAAACTCTCGAAATGTTGGAAGGCTAATACGGTGGTGGGTACTAAGACCGCGACCTGTTTATTGTCTAGGACAGCACGATAGGCCGCTCTCATTGCGACCTCCGTTTTTCCATATCCGACATCACCACATACTAAACGATCCATGGGATGAGTTTGACTCAAATCATGCATGACATCATCAATGGCACGCATTTGATCTGGGGTTTCATCAAAAGGAAATTCCATTTCAAATTGTAGATAATCTCCACCAGGTGCTGAAAAAGCGGGAGCCGTTAGTAGCTTTCTTTTGGCATGAAGAGAGAGAAATTGCGCTGCAAGTTCCGCGATAGCCTTTTCAGCCTTTTTCTTAACCTTTGCCCAGGCTTCGCCACCTAGCTTATCCAATGCTACTGAGGACCCTTCACCCCCCACATACTTTTGCAAAATATTGAGTCGATAGACTGGAATATAAAGTTTATCACCGTCGCGGTATTCTAGGAGCACATAATCATTCGGAACTCCTACAAAGTCCATAGACTTGAGTCCAAGATATCTGCCAACCCCAAAATCTCTGTGAACGATATAATCATTTATTCTGAGATCCCGAAAGGCCGAGAGTAATTTTCCTTGTTCAGTTTGAGAAATCTTTTGATTACTTTTAGTCGTTCTTTTTTTAGCGCCAAAGATCTCCTCTTCACTTAAAATCACCATCTTTAGTGACGGATAACAGCGACTTTCTCGTAATAGTCCTTGCCAGATATGAAGCTGGGTAAAATCGAGATGTGGCATCTCTTTCCACGGGATTTCAGTTTCGGGATGTTGAAACATTTTAAACCCATAGGGAGCAAGTAAAAGACCCATTCTATCGGCGTGAATCTGAGTGTGAGAGACAATGTGAATTCGATACCCTTCATCGACCCAATCTTTGAATCGTTTAGCAAACCCATCTAAAGAAGGGTGATTAGTTCCTTTTTGATGAGCGGCAGTTCTTTCTTGATTAAGAGAGACCTCTCGACTCGGCAATGTGGCAATCACCTTTATTTCATTCTGTTGAAAAGGCTCAAAGAAATAATCGCGAGAGGGTTGAATCTGATTTTTAAATTCTTTAGCAGTTAGAAAAAGAGAGGCTGCATTACTAATGGGCGAAGTGTTTTTTTCGAATAGTTCATGATTTTTTAAAAGTTTCGGACATTCTTCTTCTTCCGCTAATTGAACTAATGAATCGTTACCTTCCCACAAGCAGATGCGATCCTTGGGAAAGTAATCAAGCACCGAGCCAGAGCCCTCAGATAACAAAGGAAAAAGAAACATATTTTCTTGGGCTAAGACTCCAAGTTTTAAGTTATCTAAAAGGTCATCTCTTTTGAACTTAGGAACTCCTAAAGAATCGAGTCGCTCTTTAATAGAGGCCGATACTTTTGTGAGGTTTTCTCCATGGGGGACCAAGGACAAACTCACCGGTACCACATAGGCCTTTTCTATCTTTCCTAATGAACGTTGTGAGACGGCATCAAAAAGTCGAATCTCCTCAATTAAGTCGGCAAAAAACTCAATTCGAAAAGGATGAGAGTAAAGGGGTGAAAAAATATCAACGACGCCCCCACGGACAGAAAATATGCCCGGGTCATAAGCGGTAGGTTGCCTCTGATAACCCGCCTCGATCAAACTTAAAATAAGCGATTCCCGATCCACCTCTTGATTGGGTTGAAAAATTAAGGTGGCTCCCAGAAACTTTTCGGGAAGTAAGCTTTTTTGTAGAAGCCCTTTCACCGTGGTAACAAAAACGCGTTTTTTAGGATCATTTAACGCATGAAAAAGGCCGACATTTCGCTCCGATAAAACTTCCGTATTAGGAAGGACACTCCGATGAAAATCAAATTCTAAAGAGGGAATAAAATGGATTCTGTCTGCCGCCTCTCTTCCTCCAAAAAAGGTAAAATGGTCGATCGCATTTCGCGCCTTGGCGCCAGAGGAAAAAACGACTACTAAAGGCTCTTCAAAAGACTGCTGACATCGGAGCATGACCCATGCCTGCGCCATAGGATCCAGTCCCACAAATTCACTTCCCAAGGGCGGTGCTGTACTATGATTGGTAAGCCAATTTGCTAGAAGCGAGTCGGTCGAGGTGAGAGTTTCGGGAAATGTTACCATTCTTCTTTTAAATCTCTTCCCATTAAAGTCTGCAGTGCTTCGGCAGGGGTAGTTCCCTCATAAAGGATCTGATAAATTTGCTCGGTGATGGGAAGTTCAATTCCCGCATGGGTCGAAAGCTCATAGGCGGATTTTGCCGTAAAAACACCCTCTGCGACACCTCCTAGATCTTTTTGTATTTGCGAAAGTGTTTTTCCTTCTCCTAGTAAGATACCCACCTTTCGATTTCGACTTAAAGGACCCGTACAGGTCAAAATAAGATCCCCCGTCCCTGCAAGTCCTAAAAAAGTAAAAGGATCGGCATGAAAAGCCTTAGCGAGTCTCATGATTTCAGCAATCCCTCGATTAATAATAGCGGCTTGAGCGTTGTAGCCCAAATTAAGTCCCGATGCCATTCCAGCTGCAATTGCGACCACATTTTTCAGGGCTCCCGCAAATTCTACTCCGGTCACATCTCTAGAGGTATAACTGCGGAAATAGGAGGTGGATAAAGCCTGTTGAATCCTGGCTGCATCCTCAATTCTTTTGCTAGCTAAAGTTACCGCAGTCGGAAGTCGTTTCACCGCTTCCAGTGCGAAGCTAGGGCCCGATAATATAGTGTAAGGAGACTCAGGAGCGAGTTCATGAAAAATTTCACTAACTCTAAAGTGGGTTCCCACCTCAATTCCCTTGGATGTATTAATAATATGTTTATTTTTTAGAATGGGGGCTATTGGCAGAAACACATTGCGGATCTCCTGCGTAGGAATAGCACAAACAATCCAATCGGCATTTTTCACCACCTGAATTAAATCTCTTGAGGCCTTCAATTTTGGATTAAGGGAAATTCCCTTTAAATATTTCGTGTTTTCATGTTTGTGATTGATGTGGCTAACGAGCTCGGCATCTCTACCCCAAACAGTCACGTCACGGCCGGCATCGGCAAAAATATTGCCTACCCCTGTTCCCCAACTACCTAACCCTACGACGGCAATTTTTTCTAAACCATTCATTGACTCGTATCTTAACTCTAAAGCCTTAAAAAATCGTGTTTAAAAGCCAGATAGAAAATCTTAAAGCAATCTGTTGGCGTTGTTAAAACTTACGCTTATGATTCGACAATGTTCGACTCATTGCATAGTTGGTTAAGTTATTTATTACGTTGGGGCCACGTCATTGCAGGAATTTCCTGGATTGGAAGTTCCTTCTATTTTATTTGGTTAGACAAATCGCTAACTATTCCTGAAAAACCCAGAGAAGGAGTGGAGTCGGAAGTTTGGATGGTTCATAGTGGCGGCTTTTATCGAGTAGAGCGCCGAAAAATTGGCTCAGGCCAAATGCCTAAAATTCTTCATTGGTTTAAATGGGAAGCCGCCTTTACCTGGCTAACCGGTGTTTTACTAATGGCGGTGGTTTACTATTCTGGTGGAGGGGCCTTACTTTTTGATTCCAGTAATCGAACACCAAGTGTTTCTAAGGCCATTTTTTATTCTATTTCTCTCCTACCATTTTCTTGGTTTATTTATGATTCTCTTTGGAATTCATTGCTAGGAAAAAATACAAAATTAGCCACCTTCATCTCCTGTCTTTTGGGGGTCGGATTGGTTTATGGTCTTTGTCAATTTTTTGGAGGAAGGGCCGCCTACATGCATATCGGGGCCATTTTTGGAACGATTATGGTCGCCAATGTTTGGGTGCGAATTCTTCCTGCGCAACAAAAGATGATTGATGCCACTCAAGAGGGAAGACAACCCGATTATTCCCTCAGTGCAAAAGCTAAGTTGAGATCGGTTCATAATAGTTATTTAACTCTGCCAGTTCTTTTTCTTATGCTCAGTCACCACTATCCCATGACCTACGGAAGTGAACAAAATGTTTTGATTTTTGTTCTTCTTTTTATTCTTGGCGCATCAGTAAGGCATTATAAAATCACCAAAGAAAAGGTGGGGGCAGTACCGGCTCTTTTAATTATAGGTGCCCTAAGCGGCCTTTTCTATTTAACCACAGAAGTCTCAGAGGAAAAAACGTCCGCCACTTTGGAATCGCATTTGAAAATTACCGCACCCTTGCTTGATTTAGCCGATGCTGGAAATATTCAAGGCGTGATCTCTTTTAACGGGATAGTTCCGAGCCCAAAGAAAATTGCAGCGACTCCCGAGTGTATTTCAAATGCTAAAAAAACCCTTTCCAATGAAACCTTACTTTCTCAAAACGGACGACTTCAAAATGTGTTCGTTTGGATCAGTGAAGGAATGGAGGCCAAAGAGTTTTCCGCGCCGATAGAAGAGGTGATTGTTGATCAAAGTGAGTGTGCCTATCACCCTCGGGTGATTGGGGTTCAGGTGGGACAACCGCTCACCTTTTTAAACAACGATCCCTTTTTGCATAATATTCATTCGATGGCGAAAGAAAATGACAGATTTAATATCAGTCTTGCTATGAAAAATAGTCGTGTGACTCGAAAACTAATGAAGCCAGAGATCATGGTGAGAGCTAAGTGTGACATTCATCCTTGGATGGAGGGATTTATCGGGGTTGTTTCACACCCATACTTTTCAGTGAGTAATGAAAATGGAGAGATGAATTTGTCTAAGGTTCCTCCTGGAAAATATAGGCTTTCCGCTTGGCATGAAACTTTAGGTTTGAAAACGCAACAAATCGTCTTGTCATCTAAAGAAAACAAGAAAATCATGTTTTCTTTTCCTTGAATCGCATAGGAGTTTTATTTAAATGAGAGTAGCAATCAAAAGCACCTCGGTACTTTTACCTGAAAAGGGAAAAATTCTCCCTGCGTTGCGCCCGGCTGTTATCTATTTTGAAAATGGAAAGATTACAGAGATTAGCGAAAATCTAAATATGATCTCTGCAGAAAAAATTATTGATGCCGGTGCAGACATTGTGATGCCGGGCCTTTGTGACACCCACGTGCATATGAACGAGCCAGGAAGAACTGAGTGGGAAGGGATTGAGACCGCCACCCGAGCAGCCGCTGCCGGAGGGATTACGACTATTATTGATATGCCGTTAAACTCCATTCCACCGACTACTACAGTCCAAGCATTGGAAATGAAGAGGGTGGCTGCGAAAAAAACTGCAAGGGTCGATTACGGATTTTGGGGCGGGATCATTCCAGGAAACAAAGGTGATCTCCAGCCATTGGTTGAAAATGGTATTTTGGGGTTTAAAGCCTTCATGATCGATTCAGGAGTTTCAGAATTTCCCATGGCATCTGCACAGGTAATTCAAGAGTGCATCCCTATCTTAGCAAAACATGGAGTGCCATTATTGGTTCATGCTGAATTGGAAAGTGAGCTCACTTTAGCGGCCCCTGCACATCGTAAATATTCGAACTATCTATCCTCCAGACCTGAGAAGTGGGAGATTGATGCGATTAAAGTGATCATTCAGTTAGCTAGAGATTCCGGCTGTAGAGTTCATGTGGTTCATCTTTCAGCAGCAAAGGCTCTCAGTGAAATTGAAAAGGCCAAGGCAGAAAAGGTTCTTATTTCAGCGGAAACATGTCCGCACTATTTGACTTTAAGTGCTGAGAATATTCCAGACGGAGCCACTCTCTATAAATGCGCACCACCGATAAGAGACAATGATAACCGTGAAAAGCTATGGGAGGGACTACAAAAAGGGTTGATTAATTTTGTGGTTTCGGACCATTCTCCCTGCACTCCAAATTTAAAAGCAATGGAAACTGGAAATTTCGAAGTGGCATGGGGCGGTATTGCAGGACTACAATTTAGTTTGCCGCTCATTTGGACAGAAATGAAAAATAGAAATTTGACGGTGGGCCAACTGTCTTATTGGATGTCAGAGTCGACAACAACATTTTTAAATATTAAAGATAAGACCGGAAAAATTGAGGTGGGTAATGATGCCGATTTAGTGATATGGGATCCTAGTGCGGAGTTTACGGTGCAGAGCTCTCAAATCCTTCATCGCCATGATGTCACTCCTTACATTGGAAAAAAATTGTATGGAGTGGTAAAAAAAACTTTTGTAAGAGGAAATTGTGTTTATGATTTGGGGAGGTTTTCAACTCCTCAAGGACAGGAAGTGACAAGAAAATGAATAGCCATACCCCCAACCCCTTTCACCATCTGATAGATTTAGCCTCTGAGAGATTAGGAGGAAAATCGCTAATCACTAATGATGACTTTTTTGCGTCCAAAAACAATCTTCTCAAAGCTTCAACTCCTATTTTTATTCCAGGGAAATATACCGAGCGAGGTAAGTGGATGGATGGTTGGGAATCCAGACGAAGGAGGACGCCTGGATTTGATTGGTGTATTGTAAAGCTTGGGGTTGCTGGAAAAATTCAAGGCGTTAATATTGATACGGCTTTTTTTTTAGGAAATTACCCGGACCATTTTTCTTTAGAAGCAACTAATTTCACGAAAGCTGAAACGCGAGCTGGCCTAGCAAAATCAAGCGTTAACTGGGTAGAGATTATTTCTAAAACCGCCTTAAAAGGGGGTGGAGATAATTTTTTTCCTGTTTCCAACTCTGAATCTTTCACTCATGTGAGGCTTAATATTTTTCCTGATGGGGGGGTGGCCCGTCTAAGAGTCTATGGTGAAGTGACCCCAGATTGGGAGCAGCTGAAAAAGGTAAAGGTCCCCATTGATCTAGCATCGATTGCTAATGGTTCTACAGTGATAAGCTGTAATGATAATTTTTTTGGTCTTAAAGATAATTTAATTCTTCCTGGAAGAGCTTTGAATATGGGGGATGGTTGGGAGACCAAGCGGAAGAGAGGTCCAGGGCATGATTGGATTGTAGTGAAATTGGGTGCCACGGGAAGTATTAAAAAAATAGAGGTTGATACAAATTATTTTAAAGGAAATTTTCCGGACAGTTGTTCGATAGAGGGACTCTCCTATTCAAAAAGAAATTTAACTGAAGATGATTTTAATCGGACAAATCGGTTGAAATGGACGGAAATTTTACCCCAAACAAAACTTAAGGCGCATCATCGGCACTTTTTTGATAAAGTTTTGAGTGAATTTAATAAGGGTAAACATTTTGATTACGTAAGGCTGAATATTTTCCCCGATGGAGGAATCAGTCGATTAAGGGTGTATGGACTAGCAAAACCATGATTGATTTTACGATCAAACAATTTAATTCGCTGACAAAACTTGAGGCTATCGACGCTTTAACACGTTGTTGTGGCGCCACGCGATGGGCATCTGGCATGGAAAACCAGCGGCCATTTTCTAATCGTAAGAGTCTTATCGAACTGGGTATTAAATTGTGGAGTCAGATGGGTGAAGCCGATTGGAGACAGGCCTTTAAGCACCATCCCAAAATTGGCTCGGCAGATTCACTTCAAAAGAGATTTGTGGCTACTAGGGATTGGGCGGAACAGGAGCAACAGGGAAGTCAATCGGCCTCTCTTTCGGTGTTAGAGGCCCTTGCCCTAGGTAATCAAACGTACGAGAATCGATTTGGATTTATCTTTATTGTTTGTGCAACGGCAAAAAAAGCAGAGGAAATGCTTCAGCTTTTAGAGTTAAGACTAAACAATGACCCACAAGCAGAATTACGAATTGCTGCGGAAGAGCAGGGGAAAATTACAAAGATTCGATTGGAGAGGTTGATTCATGAATAAACGTAGCCCCATTACTAGCCATGTTCTCGATGTCAGTCTTGGAAAGCCTGCCACTAATTTATCTTGCAGGTGTGAAAAATGGAACGATCAAACAACTCCGCCGCAATGGGAAAAGGTAGGTGAGGGAGTTACTGATAAAGATGGAAGAGTGGAAACATTGCATTCATCAGAATTAGTTCGAGGACTTTATCGAATTGAATTTCTTACAGGGTCCTACTTTGAGAATCGAAAAATTTCTACTTTTTATCCTACAGTTACAGTTAATTTTGAGGTTGTGAATGCCAAAGAGCATTATCACGTTCCCTTACTTTTGAGTCCTTACGGCTATTCTACTTATCGAGGAAGTTGAGCTTTATGAAAATGACATTTGATGAAAATTCTACAGCGACGATTTTGCAACGATTACATCAAGCTAATAAAAAATTTGTAGGGCTTAATCCCGGGACGACTCATGATAGGCAACCGGTCCATACGGTTTACGGTGGAGCCCAAATTTTTTCTAGCGAAACCGCAAAAAAAATGAGTGAAACAGCATTGAAAAACTTTAAACAATACGCTCCAGATGCGGCAACCTTAGTCAAAGCCCTTGGAGAACAGAACTCTAATAAGGAGCTTTGGAGTAAAATTTACAATCGAATCACAAAAAAACTAGAAGATGAGGCGGTTGAAGATTTTAGAATCGATTACGAAGATGGTTATGGGACTCGTCCTGACGCAGAAGAGGATGGGCATGCGGAGAGTGGCGCTTTAGAGGTCGCAAAAGGGATGGCTCAAAACTCGCTGCCTCCATTTATTGGAATTCGGATTAAACCCTTTTCCGACGAGTGTCATCGCAGAGGTATTCGTACCTTAGATATTTTTCTTTCTACGCTACTTACGAAAACCTCTGGCCTATTACCGCCTCACTTTGTGGTGACCCTTCCAAAGGTCACTCATGCCGAACAGTGCACGGCATTAGTTCAATTGTTTGAAGCGGTAGAAAAAAAATATAAACTGCCCGATAACATTTTAAAGTTTGAATTTATGGTAGAGACCACCCAATCCATTATTAATCATGACGGATTTTCTCCTTTAAGAGGTTTTGCAGAGGCAGGAAAGGGCAGGTGTACGGGAGCTCATTTTGGGACTTACGATTATACAGCGGGGTGTGGAATTACCGCCCACTATCAAACCATGATCAATCCAGTGTGTGATTTTGCAAAGCATGTGATGCAGGTTTCTTTAATGGGAACTTCAGTTTGGCTTTCAGATGGTGCTACCAATGTGATGCCCGTAGGCCCTCATCGCGCTAAAGCCGGAGGTGCTTTAACGGCGATACAACAACAGGAAAATCAAGCCGTTGTTCATCGCGCTTGGAAATTGAGTTATGATCACA
>SHZA01000059.1 GCA_009692515.1 Bdellovibrionales bacterium | reverse complement strand
AGCAGTGATCACCGAGATCAAGAAACAAGTTCTCGATGACACCCGTTTTGCGGAGCTGGTTGAAATATCAGTTAAGCGACGACAAATTGATCTGCCAAAGGCTGAAGATGAGATTCGCACTGCTCAAAAAGCCATTGCCGAACTTGAAGATAAAAATCAGCAGCTCAGTCAGCGCGTGATGGAGTCCAAAGACCTCGATCAAAATTTGATGAAGTGGCTTTCAGAGCAAGTGACCCAAATTAAGCGTGACTGCGAAATCAGATCCGCAGAACTCGAACGGCTCAAAGCACGGCGATCCGCGATTCTTGATGAAAGCGGACTGCGGGATATTCAGGGGCAGGTAAAAAAGGCATTACAGGGGTTTGATGGGCTGACGAGAGTTCAGCAAAGGACGTTGTTAGAAAAGATCATCGGTCAGATCATAGTGCGATCCGACAAGGAAGTTGAAATTCGGTTGATTGATAGCTCGGATCTCGGGGCTGTCACGCTTATCCCAGGGAGGACACCCAAGTTAGATTTGGGTGAAAATGGCGGGGCGGACGGGATTCGAACCCGCGGCCTTCTGCGTGACAGGCAGACGTTATAACCAGCTTAACTACCGCCCCGTACTTAAAAATAGATAAGTTGGGAATGTGAACCTACAGTTATACCCTTTAGATTGTCAAATAAAGGCTGAAAAAACCTCTGGAGGAGTATGAAAAGCACTATTTTTCCCCTTTTTTGAATTGACAGTTTCTATCGATTCCTTAAACATATGGCCAGTTTAAAATAGTCTTGATTCATGGTGTCAAATCTGATTTAAGCAGAAGTGAAATAACTTATCCAAAGGATCTTTATGGCCACCGGTCAAAGTATCGTTAATAATTTAAGTATTCGTGTTGCTACTATTAATGGAACGGGTAGTCAGTCTGCCAACAATCTTCTTTTTAAATCACTCTTTAGAATGGGTATTGGTGTTTGTGCTAAAAATCTTTTCCCATCAAATATTCAAGGTTTACCCACCTGGTTTCAAATTCGAGTGAGCGAACAAGGCTATCAAGATCTTCGTGAGTTTGATGATCTTGCCGTTCTTATGAACGCCGAAACTGCGAAAGATGATATCGCAACGATGCGCCCTGGCACTACCATATTCTACAACTCAAGCATCATTAAGTTTACCGAAGATCAAATTAAACCGGGGATGAGTATTTATGCGATTCCTATCGAAGAACTTTCAAAAGGTATTACCGAAACTAAACTTCGTCATCTATTAAAAAATCTTTTCTATGTGGGAGCCCTTTCCCATCTTTATGAAATTGAAATTGAGGTCATGAAAAGCGTAATTCAAGATACTTTCAAAGGAAAGCAATCTGCGATTGATGCCAACGTAGCTGCACTTCAAATAGGAATCGACTACGCGAAAGCTAACTTTACTAAAACAGATAAATTTCTTTTTAAGAGAGCTAACTGCAACGAAGGAAAAATAATCGTTGAAGGAAATACCGCTTCAGCTCTTGGTGCTATTTATGGAGGATGTACCGTAGTGGCTTGGTACCCTATCACTCCATCTAGTTCTCTTGCTGAAACTTGCGAATCTTACATGAAGAAATTGCGAGTGGATAAAGACGGCAAAGCAAAGTTTGCTGTCATTCAAGCGGAAGATGAATTGGCTAGTATCGGAATGGTTCTAGGAGCGAGCTGGGCCGGGGCCCGTGCTATGACTGCGACTGCAGGACCTGGAATTTCTCTCATGCATGAGTTCATCGGTCTTGCTTATTACTCTGAAATTCCAGCTGTGATTTTTGATGTCCAACGTGTCGGGCCCAGTACCGGCCTCCCCACTCGCACTCAACAATGCGATATCATCAGTTGTGCCTTAGCCAGTCATGGAGACACTAAACATATCCTTCTTTTCCCTGCGTCTCCTACAGAGTGTTTTGAAATGGGAGCTGAAGCCTTTGATTTAGCGGATCGCATGCAAACCCCCATTTTCGTAATGACCGATTTAGATCTCGGAATGAACGCTTGGGTCGATAATGCTTTTGAATATAAAGCTCCTAACTTTGATCGGGGTAAAGTGCTCTCTGCTGAAGATCTCAATAAAGTAAAAGATTGGGGCCGTTACTTAGATTCTGACGGAGATGGTATTTGTTATCGTACTCTTCCAGGTACCGATCACATGAAAGGTGCTTACTTTACTAGAGGTTCAGGTCACGACGAATATGCACGTTATACCGAAAGCCCAGTCGTCTATACCAGAAACATGGATCGACTTTTGAAAAAGTGGCATACATCAAAAAAATATTTGCCCAAACCTGTTTTGAAGGGCGATATTAATTCTAAAGTGGGAATTATTGCTTACGGAACAAGCGATCATGCAGTAGTGGAAACGATGGATCGTTTAACCACGACCTCTTTAAAATATTTAAGAGTCAGAGCCTATCCTTTCATTCAAGAGGTTGAAGAGTTTATAAAATCTTGTGACGTGGTCTACATAGTGGAACAAAATCGTGATGGACAGTTACAACAGCTTTTAGAAATAGATCTCCCTGGCATCCAACACAAACTACGGCCTATTAGATATTATGGCGGGTTCCCACTTTCAGCAGATATTGTTGAAAGAGAACTTACAAAACACATGGGGAGATAAATCATGAGTACAGATACTAATTGTAATCGTGCTGGACTTAGCAAACTAGATTATACAGGCAAACCCACTACACTTTGTAAAGGGTGTGGACACGATTCTATTACTGCCGGAATTATTCAAGCCTATTATGAATTAGGAGTGGCTCCTCACAACTTGGCAAAATTCAGCGGTATTGGATGCTCCTCAAAAACCCCCACCTACTTTGTAGATAGAGCCCATGGCTTTAATACCGTTCATGGACGGATGCCGTCTGTAGCTACCGGTGCTAGTGTTGCTAATAAAAAGCTAACTATCATTGGGGTTTCTGGGGATGGAGACACCGCCAGTATTGGTATGGGACAATTTTGTCATCTCGTTAGAAGAAATGTAAACATGGTTTACATTATTGAAAATAATGGCACTTACGGTCTGACTAAAGGGCAGTTTTCAGCGACCGCCGATCTTGGCTCTACCGCAAAAAAAGGACCTGCAAATCAATTTCCTACTATCGACTGTTGCTCTATCGCTATTGAATTAGGAGCCACCTTTGTAGCTCGCTCCTTTTCAGGAGATAGAAAGCAGGTCATTGCTCTTGTAAAGGCCGCTCATGCACATCAAGGTATCGCTCTACTAGATATCATCAGTCCTTGCGTTACCTTTAATAATCAAGAAGGCAGCACTAAGAGTTATAGTTTTGTTAAAGAGCATGCCATTCCATTGCATGAGCTTGGATTCGTTCAGTTTCAAGATGAAATTACGGTCGACATGAAGGAAGGCGAGCGAAAAGAGATTAAGCTTCATGATGGCTCTCTTCTCACGCTACGAAAACTAGATAGAGAATATGATCCGACCGATAAAATGAAGGCCTTAACAGCCATCAATGACTCTCGACAAAAACAGGAGTTGATCACAGGCCTTCTTTACTACAGCGATAAAGGAACCGATCTTAATACCCTACTAAACACAGTGGAATCTCCACTTTGGGCTTTAGGAGAAAAAGATCTTGATCCAGGTCCAGAGGCTTTGAAAAAAATTAATGCGAGCTTAAGTTAGTTAGTCGCTATGGGACAATCTATTTTTCTCTCGTGCTTTGTGCGAATGATTTGTAGTCTTTAAAAAGAGCTGTTCAATTAATTCCTCTAAGAAAGGCAGGATTCTAGTGTCGCAGTCTCGCGACTTAGACTTTAATTTTTTATCTCAGGCCTTTACTGAGGCAAGAAAAGGTCGCGGCTTTTGTGCGCCTAATCCTTCTGTCGGCGCCATTATCGTTAAGAACGGAAAGGTATTATCTCGCGGACACCACTCCCATAGTGGATCTTCGCATGCAGAGGTCGTAGCTCTAAAGTCTCTTTCTCAATCTCAAACTGCAGGGGCGACAATTTATGTGTCGCTGGAACCCTGTTGTCATCAAGGAAAAACTCCTCCTTGCACCGACCTTTTAATTCAAAAAAAATTGGCGCGTGTCGTTTACGGTTTTAAAGATCCCAATCCTCTCGTAGCAGGAAAAGGGGCACAGGCACTTTTGGAGAATCAAATTCAAGTAGACTATTTGGAGACTCCTGAAGGGAATGCCTATTATGAGAGTTATTGGTACTGGACAACGCATAAATTGCCATGGGTAACGGCTAAATTAGCTATGAGTTTAGATGGAAAAATTGCGGGTAAAGCAGGAGCAAGATTACAACTCACCAGTTCCGTTGCTAATGCGTTTACCCATCTTTGCCGCAAAGAAACGGATGGTATTCTAACCACATCGAAAACCATTCTAAGAGATAATCCTCAGTTGAATGTTAGGCTGGAACAGGAAAGTTATTCAAAGCCTGTTTATATTTTAGATAGAAATCTTTCTGTGTCTTTTGACAAAAAAGTATTCTCGACCGCATCTCATGTCACACTTTTTTGCAGCGATACTATTTTTGAGAAGAATAAACAACCCATAGAAAATGCAAATATTTCAATAGTTCCTGTTCCAGAAAAGAACCAACAGTTAGATCTGTGGTTTATTTTGCGATATATCGGGCTGCAAGGAAAACACGAGCTCTGGATAGAGGCGGGTGGAATCCTGTTTGAAAAACTACATTATGAACAATGTGTGAAACGAACTCTCTTGTACTTCTGTCCAGTTTGGATAGGAGATGAGGGGACTCCTGCATTTTGTTCATCTCAAGTTAGTTTTTTAAATGAAGTTAAAACGACGCAATGGCAATCTTTGGGGAGAGATGGCCTTTTGGAAATCCTTTGGTGAAAGGAGAAAGGCTTCGTCGTCTTCCCAAGACTCATTGGGAATCATGTCGTAATCATCTCCTAAAAGGTGTCTTATCTGTACTTGAAGTCCCCCTTGATCGACTCTTTCCGTGTCTGCCAAAACCGCTCTCATTACTAATTCCATTATAGCCTCCAAATAAACTCTCACCGTTAAGAGTATTAATTGTAGTCAAGCTATTGCAGGGAGCATGCCGTCCTAAACAAATAAAAGCTAGGCACTAAATCGCATTCGTAAGCGAAAAAACCTATCTCGATTAAGGGAGCAGATCTCAGAACTGAGATGAAGCAATAGAAATCAGGCGTGGTGGTAGGGCATCCCTTTTAAAATAGTAAAGGCTCGATAAATTTGTTCTGAAGCCATTACCCAAGCAAGATCACTTGGAAGAGTGCCTTTAGATAATGACCAAATAATATTTGCTTTATTTCGAATCTCATCATCCAGACCATAGGGTCCGCCGATTATAAAAACGACAGATTTGATGGCAGGATTGTCTAACCATTTTTTTATATTTTCGGAAAATTCTGGAGAGGACCATTCCTTTCCTCGTTCATCCAAAGCCACCATCCACTGGCCAGGTAAAAAGATGGATTTATTTCGCCCCTTTAAAATATCTAGATCTTTGTATTCCAGCCCCTCAATAGGATTTAATATTTTAGTCCGCTTTAAGTACATTTCTACGAGTGTCTTAGATTCGTTCGTAGTGGGCTTGCCGATTTTAATAAGTTCAATTTTCATCGATCTTCTTTCTATATCCAAGCCTGGTCATAGGGAAGGCTTTAGTTTATTCTCTGTAAATGATAACCGACTTTGAGATTTTAAAAATCATTACCCATTCCAATCCGAATCTATTTTTAGAAAAAAAATTATGGCTAACTATTCTTCACCAAGCGGTGGAATGGAGTTTTCCAGAAAGAGCTTCTCTCTGGCGAAGGCTTCGAAATCTTACCCCGTTAGAATCTAAAATAATTCTAGATTCTGTAAATTTCTGGAGAAAAGAGGCCAAGCTTAATTTAATAAAGACTGCAACTAACCGATTGGTGCAGGTAGAAATAGCTCACCTAGCAAAACTTAAAGCCTTTCATTTGTCACAAAAAATGGCCGATAAAGGAACTACCAAAGACAAAACCGATTGGATGCTGAAAAGCCTGCGGTCCGATTTTCTTCGGACGCTGTCAAAGAAAACATTTTTAGGTGATGAATGTCTAGATAGAGTGATAGGACTTAGTGAAAGAAAAGTTAAGTTAGATCTATTTGGAAAAAATCTTAAGGATTTATATCGAAATGAAGATATTTATTTAGAGCTTGATTCCGAGGATCTTTTTACTCCCTACCGAGTCTTAGTTGATATCTCAGATAAATTAAAATTAAAATCTAAAGACCATGTGATCGATTTGGGAAGTGGTTTGGGACGAGTGGGAATGGTGCTGGGCCTATTAAATCCTAAAGTTACTTTTTTAGGTTTGGAACTAATGAAGGAACGACATCTTCAAGCCAAAAAAGCCTCGATAAAAATGGGTTTGACTAAGAGAATAAAATTTGAGTGCTCTGATCTTTATAGAAATAAAATTCCCGTAGCGAATTGTTATTATCTTTTTAATCCCTTTTCTTTTCTCACCATGAAAAGAGTATTTCAAGAACTCTATCAAAATTCAGAAATAGGAAAAATTAATGTAGTAATGGCGCAGGTGGGACGACCTCCACGAATGGTGAAAAGGCACCCCTGGTTAAAACAGGTGTACCTTTCCCCCATCGATAGAAACTGGCGTGCGCACGGGTTTAGCTTTTATGAAAGCCGTGTTTTTTTAAAGCGAAGCCGTTAACGCAAATTGAAATTCTCCACTTTCTAGTGCTGAACCAAACTGTGTTTTAGAAAGATTCGGCGTAAAGAAACTTTCATTGTTGTAATAGGCTAATCCTATCGTCAAATTAGGGGTCAGTTCGTAATCTAACTCTGGACTGGTCCAAACGTAAAAGGACCAGGCGGAATTATTAGCTGCTTCACCTTTAAAGTTACCCGATCGAGTTTGGTGAAACATAATCGGAAGCGATAAAGAAAGCTTTTCGGTGAGTTGAATATCGGTAATTAAATAAACCCGATTTTCAAAAATATTATTAGCGGTAGCAACTCCGTCAGATGAAATATTCCCTGATCTTCTATTAATAATAGGGATCATCACTTCACTCATAGTTAGCTTTACTGTATTGGAAATAGCCTTTGAAAGTTTTAAGTAATTCCTAATGGCTGTGAGGGTTCCTTTTTTTCCTGAGCCTGCATCAATCGGTAGGTAGATCCTATTTTCATAAGCTAGCGACAATCCCGAGGCCTGATTTTCCCATATCTTATTTACTTTAGTTTTTATAGCTCCCGAGAGAATCTCTAGTCTCATTCCACTAGCCGATGCAGGGCTTACAGGATCATATAGGTTAGTATTGAAACCTTGCATGTAGGTAAGTGAAGTGTCTGCACTCAACTTAGCTCCTAGTTCAATAGTATCTTCTGTGGTAAATCCACCCGTTTTTGAAATCCAAGAGGGTCTGAAATCTATATATCCCGTTGCTTGAATACCAGAGGTCGGTAAGGTGGCTGTTGAGTTTTGTGCAGGGGGAGTTTTAGCTGTGGTAGTCACAGCATGAGAACGCATTCCCCACAGACAAGCTGTAAAAATAATTCCCCACCAAACATTTGATAATAACCTTTGAATTCGTTCCATAGTTCCCCCTTTGTATCGTGACATTCTAATATTAAATAACCTATTTAGTTGTTTTACTAAATCGATTTCTACATAAAGCAAAGAATGGGCCAGAATATATTATGGAAATTAGCTCTTATCGAAAAATGTAAATAATTGGCGTGAAGGGTAAAAATCGGATGGCTTTTCTCTTAGTAACTTATCCTGAGGGGACTGAGGGATCTCCTCTTATAGGCATGAAATATCGCGTTAAGACGCTTAGATGACCTCAGAATATACCACTTGTTGGAAAAATTTTGTACGACACCGTTCGGATACCATGGCATCTTCCCACAGGAATTCATTAGATTTGGCTCTAAAAATATCGATACCTTTCCGGTCTTTTTTTCAAAGGGGGGGGACACAATAGCACCATTAGAAAAGATAACACTTAAGGAGATCTAAAGAAGAAGGTTTAGGCCTAAATCAAAGGAAAGACCTTTGACCGATTGAAATTTAGTTAGGCTGTTTTGATAGGTTACTCCAAAGGTAAATCCTCCAAACCAATCGGAAGGGGTCGTTCCCTCTAAAAAAGAAACTGCTGTGGTCACAAAATAATAGGGAATCCAGAAGCTTTCATTAGCCCCTCCTATATTTGCCGCTTGATAAAACCAATGGCTACCCCCTCCTAAGGTTATCGAGGGTTTTATGAATGGAAAATTACTTAGAGAGTAGAGAAATTTTGCACCTAGACTCATGGGTACCCAGGAAAGAGAGATTTTTTCCCGGAGAATTTCACCGGTAAAACGAGTCATTTCAAAAAGTCCGGCTTTGTAACTAAATCCTAATTGGGCTGTTGATAAGACACGAAATCCACCCCAATTAAATAATGGAGTTACAGTAGCAACACTTACTTGGGTCAGGCTTGGAAATTGTTTACCATAAGCCACTTCAAAATTTGGATTGGTCAGAGTTAATACAGTAGGCATCATGATAGCGAGTTGAGGCATCAGCCAAGTTCCCTCTAAAAGTGTGGGATTATTTAATTTGCCTTCAGAGGTTTTTTCCAAAGAAATAGCGGGAGTCGTTTGAATCTTAGGGCCTATAGACTTGGCTGCTAAGATGATAGGAGAATAAAATAAAGCTGGGAGTAGAAAGCCAATCAGGAGAAACAAGTTAGTTCGGTGTGATTTAGTCACTAAGTAAAAGCCTATCTTAATGTTAAGTTTTTGGCTACTGACCTTTGAAATGCTAAGGTTTCTCGGTATGGCCAATATTAAAAATCCCGAAAAAATGAATTCGATGCGCTCAATTTTTCTTGGGGGGGTGATTCCTGTCGTTATTTTCACTCTGGTTGAGGAGTATTTTGGCACCTTATGGGGACTAATCGCAGGAATGGTTTTTGGGGTAGGAGAGATCATTTATGAAAAAGTAACCCAAAACAAGGTAGATACCATCACGTGGATTGGAAATGGGCTACTTCTTGGCATGGGCGGAATTGCTATTTTTACGAGTAATGGAATTTGGTTTAAACTACAGCCAGCCATTATTGAACTATTTATGGCGGGCCTTTTGATAGGTTCGTCCTATTTGGGTCGACCCTTTCTGCTCTTAATGGCAAAGAAACAAAATACATTCGCAAAGGTACCTGAGTCTCTGCGTAACGTTTTAGAAAAACAATTTGGGGGGTTAAATTTTCGTATTGGAATTTTCTTTTTAGCTCATGCCATTTTAGCCACCTGGGCAGCCCTGCACTGGTCTACTAGAGCGTGGGCTATTTTAAAGGGAGTGGGTCTTACGATAAGCTTGGTCGTATATATGGTTATCGAGATTTTTTGGCTTAAATTTAAAATGCGAAAAAAAGCTACGGAAATAGGGTCGGCTGGGCCGACGGAGCCGACTTAGGCATTGCTAGCTTTAAATGAGAGTAAGCAAGCTCGGTTACAACTCGTCCTCTGTTAGTACGATTTAAATAACCACATTGAATAAGAAAGGGTTCATAAACATCTTCTAATGTCTCTCTTTCTTCACTGAGAGCAGAAGCTAATGTTTCTATGCCCACCGGCCCGCCTGCAAATTTTTCCGCAATAGTGCGTAAGAAAAGACGATCCATTTGATCAAGGCCCTTCTCGTCCACATCAAGCATCTCTAAAGCATCAAAGGCTACAGACCGAGTAATAATCCCCTGTGCTTTAATATCGGCATAATCTCTCACTCGTCGCAATAAACGATTGGCAATTCGAGGTGTGCCTCTAGCTCGTCGACTGATTTCAAGGGCTCCATCCACCTCAATTCGGCATTTTAAAATACTACTAGAGCGAATCACAATCATTTGCAGATCTTCGGGTGTATAGTATTCCAATCGAAAAACCATTCCGAATCTACCCATAAGAGGGGAGGTTAATTGCCCAGCTCTGGTGGTAGCTCCAATCAAAGTGAAAGGAGGAAGTTTTAGTTTCATCACTCTCGCACTAGGCCCTTCACCCACGATAATATCTAATTGGAAATCTTCTAGTGCAGGATAAAGAGACTCTTCCACCACTCGATTTAGGCGGTGAATTTCGTCGATAAAAAGGACATCTTTCGGAGAAAGATTCATTAAAATAGCAGCTAAGTCGCCAGACTTTTCTAACGCGGGTCCAGAGGTGGAAATGAGTTGCGAGCCCAATTCCTTTGCCATCACGTGGGCAAGAGAGGTTTTCCCAAGTCCTGGAGGGCCACAAAATAAGGTGTGATCTAAAGCATCTCCTCGACGTTTAGCGGCCTCAATAAAGATCTCCAGTTTATTTTTTAGTTCGGGCTGCCCAATAAAATCGTTAAGATGTTTAGGGCGAAGACTATTGTCGGATCTTAGATCTTCAGTAATAAGTTGCCCATTTAAAATCTGTTCTTCAGACAAGAGAGTTCTCCTGTGTACCGGAAGAAATAACTCTTCCAGAAATTTCTTTCAGTGCTAAGCGAAGTAATGATTCGAAACTAAGCTCGCTGTTGTTGTCTCTTAGAAATAGTTTATCGATAATATTTTTAATTTGATTGGGTTGATATCCCAAATTAGTAAGGGCAGAGCTTAAGTCTTTACGAGTGTTTTCCTCTTTTGAAAACTCGATAGAGGTTTTCGTGGTTTCAATTTGAGGCATCGATTGAATCCAAGCCAGTTTACTTAACTTAGTAGATAATTCGAGTGATAATCTCTCTGCTAATTTTTTACCCACTCCAGAGGCCTCTGCTATCTCTGAAATTTTCTTGTGGATAATTAACTGAATTAATTTATCGGGGCCATGTTCACTGAGTAAAGACAGAGCAGTTTTAGGTCCTAGTCCAGAAACTCCGATTAAAATTTTGAAGAGATGTTTTTCTGACTCAGAAGCAAAACCAAATAAAATAAAAATATCTTCTCGGACGTGAGTGTGTAACCAGAAACTGACATTTGAGTTTAGAAAGGTAGCTTCAATAGTTTGTTTGGAAAGGGTGATTTCATAGCCTACACTTGAGCAAAGCACGACCACTTGAGAGGTCTCAGTACTTTTTGAAATAACCTTTCCCTCTAAAAAACCTAGCATGTTCCTTGTAACTCCTTAGCTAAAATACGATTGATCGAAGCGTGGCAGATAGCTACGGCGACTGCATCACTCGCATCAAAAGAGGTTTTGAGTTCTGTTCCCAATAGTAGTCCCACCATCTTTTGTACTTGAGCTTTATCAGCTCGACCATAACCTGTCACAGTAGATTTTACTTGAGTAGGAGCGTATTCAAAAATTTTAATGTCACGAGCTAGACACGCCGCAAAAACAATCCCGCGAACAATGCCCAATTGAAAAGCAGACTTGGCATTTTTGGCAAAAAAGACATCTTCGAGGGCCACCTCTTTGGGGTTTAATTGATCTAAGAGGGAATAAAACTGCGGGGCGATTACCTTTAGTCTTTCATAAAGAGTTTCCTTAGCAGGAGCTTTAATCACCTGGGCCGTAATCAACCTAAGATTATTTCCCGATTTTGAAATGCAACCGATACCAAAGTTGTGAGTGCCGGGATCGATACCTACAATTAAAGTTTCTTTATTCACTAGAGCTATTGTCTATTTTTGTGAGAGTTCTGCCAATATCTTCTCATCAATATTTCCATTAGAATGAACACGCTGCACATCGTCATGGTCCTCTATCTCATTAATCAGCTCAATGAGCCGTTCGGCATTGG
>SHZA01000058.1 GCA_009692515.1 Bdellovibrionales bacterium | reverse complement strand
TAATCCGATTAAGGGAAGAATTAATAATAGAGCGAATAGGCATTTCATAAGATGTAGACCTCAAGTTGAAGTTGATTTTAAAAAAGATAGTTAATTCAATCCTACAAATTTGAAATGATCAACATAAAAAGTGGAACTCTCTACTAGCGTGACATGGTTTTATGAGTGAGGCGTTCTTTAAAAAAATAGTTGTGCAATACTCTGTGAAATTTCCCAGGGATTGGCATTAGCTCTATTAATCATAACTAAAATGGCTAGTTTTTTTTCTGGAAATCTATCCGTTGCCGTTCTGAAACCGATCGTACTTCCAGTATGGTACTGGTGAATCCATCCTTTAAAAGTATCTAGCATCCAACCAAACCCGTAAGAGGTGAAGGAACCGTCATTTAATTTTCCTTTAGAAAAGGCAGTGTCTTGTAGGGAATTTGAAATTAATAGGTTGTGATTAATTGAGTTTTCCCAAAGTATCCAATCACTAGCAGAGGTATAAACTCCTCCATCACCTTTAGTCGCACTAGTAATGCTTTGGTCTGTTTTGGTGAAGGTAGCTCCTACCTTGGTATAACCATACGCCCGATGGGTAATTAAAGAGTGTTCCCCTTCATACATCTGGGTGTTTTTCATTTCTAGAGGATTAAAAATATTTTGTTTTAAAAACTGAGAAAAACTTTGTTCCGTAATTAGCTCTACGATCAGGCCTAATAGTACATATCCCCCATTACTATAGCGGTACTGGGATCCTGGAGAAAAATAGAGCCCTGTTTGTTGCTTTAATAGAGTCAATACCTCTCCATCACTTATCTGAGATACTTGGGAGGTGGGAATGAGATTCTCATAATCAAAAAGTCCAGAGGTGTGATTAAGCAGATGGCGAATGGTGATATCTCTTGCGTAGTCTGGGAAGCTGGGCACGATCTCTTGAAGCTTGGTATTCAGACTGAGTTTGTTTTCTTGAACTAATAATAAAATAGCTGTCGCAGTAAATTGTTTGGTTAACGAAGCTAATCGAAAATTAGTTTGTAAAGTTACAGGTATTTTCTCCTCTAGATTTGCTAACCCATACCCTCGACTATAGGTAACGGTGCCATTTTGAATAATAACGACACTCGCTCCTGGAGTATCGGAGTGATTATAATCTGAGAAGTAATTATCGATACCTTCCTGAGTAGGATTAGCAAACGTGGATTTTCCTAATAATAGAAGTGGGATCAAGAGAAGGGGGATTAGAAAAAAAAGAGGGCTAAACTTGCTCATGCATCGATAATAGGAGGGGGCGTTTCTTTATTAACATTATGTTTTTTAGCTCTTGTTGTTTTTGGATTATCGAAGGCAAAAAGCGCTGCCTCTAAATTCTCATAGATGTGGAAAGGGTATTTTGCTGTTCTGTAAGCATTAAAAATTTTATCAAACTCAGTTGATACATGGACCATTTTTGGATTGGGAGATAATAAGAGCAGGTCCTTCATCGTAGTGATAAAATGGTTAATCCCACTTGAACCCACAAACTTTAATTTTTGAAAATTGAAAACAAGGCGGATTTCGGGCTGTTTTTTCAGGATGTTTTTACAGGCCTCTTGAAAGTGAACTGTGGTCTCAAATTCCAAATGACCTTCAAGTTCAAAAACAACTACTTTACCGTCTTGCTTTGCTCGCATTATCATAGGGGTTCCTTAGGAAGAGAGTGAATGAGATGACATGTAAATTATACATCATTGCAACCCCATTGGGTAATCTTGGAGACATAACGCTTAGAGCAATTGAAATATTTAAAACGGTTGATACCTTTTTTGCGGAGGATAGTAGAGAGTTTCACCGTCTTCTCATGGCGTTAAATATACCCAACCAGGGAAAAAGGGTCTTCTCTTATGCTTCGCATAATTTAAAGGAGGCGACAGATCAAGCGATAGGAATATTACTAGAGGGTAGGTCGGTGGGCTTGGTGACCGATAGGGGAACCCCAGCTATTTCAGATCCAGGGTCAAGATTGGTGAAAAGAGCCCATGAAGAAAAAATTCCGGTGATTCCCATTCCAGGTGCCTCTAGTATAACGACCTTAATTTCTGTCAGTGGCATGGAATCTACCTCGTTTGAATTTGCAGGTTTTTTACCCACTCAAGATAAACAACGCAATCAATTATGGGAGTCGATTGCTAGAAAAAATATTCCATTCGTGTTTTTTGAATCCCCAAAAAGAATTAGCGATACGGTGCTAGAGCTAAAAAAAGAATTTCCACAGGGCGAACTTTTTATTGGAAGAGAGATGACCAAAAAATTTGAGGAATATCGGTGGTTTTCTTTAGCCGATATTCCCTTAGATTTTATGCCTGAGCTAGGTGAATTTGCCGTTATTTTAGTGCCAGGAAATAAGGTAGTCGCTGAGGATTGGGAAAAGGAGATCGCTCTTAGAGTGGGCTCTGACAAAGAATGGGCAAAGGAGATCGCTAAACGATTCGGCATGACCTCCTCAGAAATATATAATGCGTTGCAAAAAATAAAATCGAAGTAATAATGAAGAGAATCACACATTCTGTCGAAAAGTAGAGTGTGAAAACCTTTCTTACTATTTTATTTTTTTCAATCGTAGTTTCTAATTGGGCGGAAGCTACAGTGATCGGAACTGTAATTCAGGTAGCTCGTCGATTAAGAATGACCTATCTAGAACCCTTACCGCCCAAAGATTTCTTTATCGATATTGGTGAACGAGATGGACTTAAAATTGGAGATACTATCGAGGCCTTTCGTTATGTTCCAGTGCCTAATCGAATGTCTTCAGGAGACTGGCATGTAATGCGAGTGAGCCTTGGCGAGCTAAGACTGAAGCAGGTGGGAGAGTCTACCTCGGTGGCAAGATTTGAAAGGGATAGAGAAATTAGCTCCCTTCCTGCCATGGATTATCAAAGCCTAATGCTCGGGGATCAGGTGATACTTAAAACAGGGTTGCCTTTTAAGTAGGCCCCTTTAAAAGCAAAGATACGCATGGAACACACATTGTTACTTAATGCAGGATTTGAACCTTTACGTGTGGTGTCTTGGCAACGGGCCTTTATATTAGTTTTTCAGGGTAAGGTGGAGATTCTCGAAGAGTATTCCTCTAGTATTAATACCGTTAGTCGAAGTTTTAAAATTCCTGCCGTAATCAAGCTGCGTCGTTGGATAAATCTTAAAAAGCAGGTTCCAGTCATTCGATTTTCCAGAGCCAATCTTTATTCTAGAGATGAACATCGGTGTCAGTACTGTTACAAAAAATTTACGGATAAGGAACTCACGATGGACCATGTGAAACCCTCGGTGCGAGGAGGAAAAAAAACATGGGAAAATATAGTCACCGCCTGTATGAAATGTAATCAGAAAAAAAGTGATAAAACTCCGACAGAGGCTGGGATGAAGTTACTTAATAAACCTCGAGTTCCTAATTGGTTGCCAGGGTTATACACGCCACTTCAAACGAGAGCCTTAAATCATCTCTGGGATCCCTATTTACTCGTAGTGGAAAATACTCAACATCAAATTACCGCCTAGACATCAATTCCTTCAAAAACTAATCTAGAGAGAATTTTTGTCTGAGAGGCAAACTCTGAAACGATCTGGTGATATTTCAGATCGATCAACTTTTTATAAAATACTTTGGTAAGGTTATTAAAATACCAACCCACATCCCGCCCCGGTACCGGATACTGAGCCCATACCTGCAGAGCTGAAAATTTAAGATCATGAAGGAGCACCGAAAGCTCCTCTAGCTCTTCGCAGGCAATAATAAAAACTGTAGCAGGAGGGAGAGTTTCAATTTTATTTAAATAGGCTTTTTTTATCTCCGACCATTCCATTTTGTGGGTGGCTATTTCTGGCGGGTCTTGAAAAGCTCTGACAAGATCTGCCACTACTTTTCCAAATGACACCTCAATCTCATCACAGGTGACTCCCGCAGTAATGGTATCGTGTAGTAATGCGGCCTGCGCTTCAGCCTCATTGCCACCATAAAAAAGAACCAACGAAGCCACTCGTAAAGGGTGGTATAAAAAGGGTCTTTCTGTTTGCTTCCATTTTTGATTGCGATGGATTTTTTGCGCAAAATCGAAAGCTAATGTGAGTGGCAAAAAACTCATACCTAACTCAACTTAAGCAGGAACCACTTTGGAGATCATCATCCTTATTTTTTCTTTAGGCTGATTTCCAACGAGTTCATTTACCTTTTTACCATCTTGAAAAAGAATCAAGGTAGGAATGCCACGAATTCCAAATTGTCCTGGAACTGTTTTGCAATCATCTACATTGACCTTAGCAAAACGTATCTTGCCTTGAAATTCCGTAGCTAATTCCTCAATGATAGGAGCTAAGGCACGGCAAGGCATGCACCATTCTGCCCAAAAATCTACTAAGATAGGGGTGGAGTCCTTTTCCACGGCATCAGAAAAATTAGTGTCATCTAGATTTGTAATATTTTTATTCGTCATCGGTATCTCTCCTGTGAGTCAATCTACGAAGCATTATTGAAGCATCTTTGGGCGAATTCAAGGTATTTATAAAGTTTATCCTCTAGAAAGGCTAGCTGCTGCCCAATGCCTTAACGCAAGTGAGGGACCTGAGGTTATATGCAAGACCCTCTAAGCAGAAATTTATTGTATTCCACCTATCGCAGCAGACCTCAGAAAAGTGTCGGTGTGCTGGGGGACAGTTTGATTCACCTCCGCCGTGATTCATTGGAGGACTAGGAAAGCAAACGATAGCACCCAATGGAAAGGTAGATTTTCCACCATCGCAGGGACTAACATTGGACCGATGATTTTTTTTGGGGGGGGTCCAGTGCAGGTTGAGGCACAACTCATCTCCAAGCACCTCTACTAGATATTGAAAATCGATGCAGGCGATGTCGGCTGGATTTGTAAGGGTTGCTGAACAAGAAAGGGAGCACCCGAATCCTCCGTAAAAGCTACAGGCCGGACTAATAACCCCAGCCAACCCACAGGAATTTGGAATTACGATGGGTGTTGAACAGATTTGATTGGCTGCTCTGAATAGAACTACAGTTGGTGGTACGGCGACGTTAGATTCCGTCGGAGCCACAAGATTAATCTCTTTTAATGAGGCCGAAAAACTATTATTTATGTTGTTATTAGAAGCGTACCTAGCACATCACCTACCCAGAAACGCTTATTAAATCTCTTGAAATCTGAGAGTCGGCCCTAGATCTATTTTATCGTATTCTTGTCATCCACTCGACAAGATCGATCTTTGTTACAATTTTTTGAGGCTTTTTCTGTGCATCAACTACGACAGCACAACTAGTTCTCATTAAAGTATCATGTAGGGAATCTAGAGGAGTTGCCTCCTCCACACAGGCTACCGATCGGTCGGTGACCATGTACACATAGCTATCACCTGTGACCTGCTTGGAGGAGAATACCTGCAAAATATAGTCCTCGGTCAATAGACCTAAGAGCCAACCATCTTGAGTCACTGGAATTTGCGAAATGCCTTTATCTTTCATTAACCGAATGGCCGTTGAAATTTTTTCGGTGTGTTCCAGTGTGATTAGGCTGTTTCTATCCTGCTGGCGAATTAATTCCGACACCGTGCCATTAAGAGTGGGAATACTAGAAAATTTATTTTCCTTCATCCATTGATTATCAATGAATTTAGTCATGTAGTTTCGAACTCCATCGGGAAGAATTACGACGCAATTTTGCCCTTCTTTAAGGCTATTGGCCGCCTCTAAAGCCCCGTACATGGCTGAGCCACAAGACCCACCACAAAGAAGTCCCTCCTCTCGAATCATCCGACGAGCTAGAGTAAAAGACTCTCTATCGGTAGTTTTAATCCATCGAGTGATTAGGGAGAGATCTAAAACATCGGGGAAAAAATCATAACCAATTCCCTCTACTTTATAGGGAGCAATTAAGGTGCCTCCACCTAAAATAGAACCTACAGGATCCACTCCAATGATCTGTACATTGGGATTGTGTTCTCTAAGACGTTTAGCAACTCCAGTAATAGTTCCGCCGGTGCCGGCCGTCATCACTACCATGTCTACCTTGCCCTCTAGATCTTTAATGATCTCTTCAGCGGTCGTATCATAGTGAACTTGAGGATTAGAGGGGTTTGCGTATTGGTCCAACACGTGGGCATTAGGAAGCTCTTTTTTTAGTTTCTTTGCAACTCCAATATGACTTTCTGGAGAGTCCCAGGCGGCTGCAGTAGGAGTTCGAATAATTTCCGCCCCTAAAGCCTCTAGAATAACCTGTTTCTCTCGGCTCATTTTTTCAGGCATGGTAATAATAACTCTATAGCCTCTGACAGCTCCAGCTAAAGCAATGCCGATACCGGTGTTGCCACTTGTGGGTTCAATGAGAGTATCGCCCGGTTTGATTCGTCCAGACTTCTCAGCATCCTCCACCATACGCCAACCAATGCGGTCTTTAATCGATCCGCCCGGATTTAAAAATTCACATTTTGCATAAAGATTACATTTTAAATGCGACGCTAATCGATTTATTTTTACGAGAGGGGTTCTTCCAATAGCGCCTAAAATATTTTTGTGTAGCATGGTGACTCCTAAAGAAGGAAGCCTATCAAACTATTGAGCTTAGTCAAAGGGGGGCGCTTAGATTAATTTTTCAAAGTCTCTAATGTAGGTTTTCCAGGTCCAATCTCGGCTAGCAAATTGAGATTTTGCATCTTGAGATAATTTTTTTCTGATTTCAGGATCAAAGGCAGCTTTCAATTGGGCTGCTAAAGCTTCGGGATTAAATGGGGGATAATAAAGGGCTCCATCTTGACATATCTCACGATTAGTTTCGGTATCGGCTGCGATAATGGGTACTCCATGACTTAAAGCTTCAGCTAGGGGAAATCCAAAACTCTCTAGGATAGACGGAAACACTACCAGTGTTGAGTTTTGATAGAGGTAGGTCATTTCATGATGTGACACGGCTCCAATGAAGGTGACCTCACGCTGAATTTGCTCTTTCTGAATCAGGTTTAAAAAAGGCTCCTTAGCCTCAGGCCATTCCTGCAAAGAGCAGGTAAGTAGGCATCGAAAATCCAGATGGTAAAGGCGCTTCAGTGCCCCTAGTCCTTGGAGCAAAATGTCTAACCCTTTGTGGGCCGCTAAATGGGAAGGATATAAAAAAATAGGGGAGGGTGTCTGAAATAATGTAATCAAAGTTGGCTTAACTGGAATTAAGGGCAGAGCTGGTAACTCTATGGCATGAGGAAAGATGGTGAATTTTTCGGGATCTAAACTTTTGAATTGTTCGATAATTCGATCGCGCATCGATTGAGATGGAACCACGATCATCTTCGCCCGCTTCATTAAAAAGTAGGATAGAAACCTCCGTAACAAAAGGGGTAATTTTTTAAAAAAGGGTAGTTGCTGGTAATACCACCTAGAAAAGTAAATTAGGTTCCGCTGGAAAATAATAGTTTTAGCACCCCAAAGCGGTCCGAAATTTGTGAGTGAGACTACCGTATCTATGTTTTTGAATTTGAGATAAATCGGAAGCAGAAGATTATCAAAAATAAATCTCATTATAAAAGGACTGGAAAAACAATTAGGTAGAGCGATAAAGGTGATGTGTTTGGCATCGGGCGGTTTTTTTGTTTTATTTCTTATTAAAATAATATAGTGAGGCCTGGTGACGAGGATCGATTGCGATTGAGATAGTGCTGGAAGAAAATGGGTCAAATGTCGAAGCGCCCCTCCCATATTAGCCCCAAGTGTATGTATGAGTACTTTCTTAGATGTGACTGTCTGAACCATGGAGTCAATTGTAACAGAATTTACCTAATCCGAAATATAGGGAAAGAAATTAATGATTTTGGTTGTAGGGTGTTTGTCGATCGGTAAAGACGGAAAGTTTTTGGGAAAGTCTCTGACATTTCGAAGTAAACCTGGGTCTATATTGTAGGGATCTTTTCTTAATAGGTCCTTAAGCTTTTGCGTTTCAGGCTCCTGCTTAGATGATTGTCTCCATTGGTAAACGCGGATTAAACATTCATCCAGAGTTCGGTCCTTATCATCTCCATAATAAACAACAAATAATCCACCACCGATATAAACGATATTACATCCCTCAAGTCCGTTCTCTTCAGCAGATTCGTCATCAGAGTTTTTAATCCAGCCCCAATCACCTGGTACCCAATTATTTCCTGGTACGTCAAAGTGGCGATCAACTAAAGTTCCTTCACGAGTCATTAATTTTTTTGAAGGCCCCTTCATGGACATGTTGGCATACGGGTTGGGTTGGGTCACGTTATCTAAATAGGCGGTCATCACAGAGTCTTTTTTGACATGTTTAAAGTAATCAAAAATTCCCTGTGCCATTATTTGTTGGCAAGCTCTCGTACAACCGATTTCATATTTAAAGTTTCCGATGAAAGCATCTGCGACAGCTTCACTACTAGAGACCCCTTTTTGAATATTCCCGTTGGTATTCCATTTCTCACGATTGATAAGAGGGGTTCCTGAATTTGGAAAATCCCACATGGCTCGAATTCCCCAGTGAATAATATTTTTTCTGATCTTAACCTGTTCCATCATCTTATCAAAAGAGCAGTAGCCATTATCAAATTCAAAGAGTCTTCCATGCTGAAGCATGGAGGCTAAAATCTCCTTTTCACCTGCGTGTTTATAGTCTTTAAGGTTTCCCTCTTTATCTTTAATTTTATCGATTTCATCGACTAATTTTAATTCGGCACGTTGATTTAAGGTTAAGGTATCGGTATCGGTCGAAGGGGTATTTAGAACTAAACGTAATTGGGTTCCTTCAGGAGAGAGGTGAGTTTTAACCTGAATTTTAGGTTCTAACCAACCATAAGAGGTAAAAAGTTGATCGAATTTTAATTTAATTTTCGTGATTTCCTCTTGAGTGCAGGTAAAACTAATTCCAGAGAGGGGACTGGAGTTAACCGGTCTAGTTAAGACGACGCCACTATTTTCGTGAGAGGGCTCAGTCGATTCCGCTAGAATCTTTAAAGGTGTCAGGCATAAAGGTATAGATAAAAAATAAAACAACTCCCGTATCATCACAACATCCTTTAATTTAAGACCCACTTCATTACCTAGATATGGATTTGCAAGTTAAGCTCCAAGAGAGTGGGTAGCTGAGATCAGGAGATGATTCTATTTTAGTGACCATAAGTGGCCTTAGAATGTCTAGACTCTTTGGGAATACAGCAAGCTCAATTCACCACCTGTATTGTCAGGTTTTACCCAACAGGTGATGCCAATTTATTATTTTTTACAAAATAAACCCATTAAAGGGGTCAGCGATATTATTCCAAGAGAACACGGGTAACTTTTTTAGATTGGGAAAATGCGGAGAAATGAGAACTGGCGGAGAGAGAGAGATTCGAACTCTCGTTACGATTTCTCGTAAACACGCTTTCCAGGCGGGCGCCTTCAACCACTCGGCCATCTCTCCATATTCTGAGGTTGAAATGAATTAGAATGATTAACATTGGGTTTTAGGGTTGTCTATCAAAGAGAATTTAGCTTCGTTTGCTCTTGAAATAATCTTTTAATATCTGCGCACAATCGGCCTCTAAAATACCGCCTCTGACCTCTTGAAAGCGATGGTCAAACACTCCTTCCTCGATCCACTGGTTAAGCCTTTCTAATCCGGCTTTGCGAGGATCGTAGCATCCAAATACAATGCGGGCGGCTCGGCCCCACAATAAAGCCCCAGCACACATCAAACAGGGTTCCGCAGTCACGATGACCCAAGTGTTTTCCGGTAATCGCCACGTTCCATGGGAGCTATTGTAATTTTCTAGGGCCACGATTTCAGCATGGGCCGTAGTTTTATGGGTTGTTTCTCGTAAATTCATTCCACTGCCGATAAGTTGATTGTTGTGAACAATCACACAGCCAATGGGAATCTCATCCTGTTTCGCAGCCTTTTCAGCTAGCTTCAAGGCCTCTTTCATCCATTTTTCAATTACCTCTACCTGCATAATTATTGTTAGCCCCAAAAGTGAAACGAATCAACTTTTGGATTCTATCTGAGTCACAAAAGAGGACAGGACTATCAGCATTTCTTTGTGGGCTATTAAAGTAGAAATGAATACAATTGTTTTAGTGACTTGCGTGGTGGAGGTTACTCCAGGTATTCCACATCCTGATTTATATTCCATATGTCGAATCGTTTTTCCCCTGCTAAGATGTTTTCGTATAAAGAATAGATCCTTATTCGTAGTTTTTTGTGCGTTTCAGTACGGATAAATGTTCCATGTCAATTTCAACCAATAGCGGATTTTTTTATCTATCTCACCAGTAATAATGTCCGTTCCCGGCCCAAATTCAATTATTTAAATGGCTGCAACTAACGGCTTATACAAGCTATTTTTGCAATAATTCTAAAACGAAATAATTCCTTCACAATGTTATGTTTTACTGACGAGATTGAACATTTCAAAAACAAGGAGAATTAAATGAACTTAAAAAGCATTAAATTTCTGGTTGTTATGGGTATTAGTGTTTTTGCAATTGAGTCCAAAGCGGAGGCAATTAATTTCCAATTGCAAGATGTTCATATGGTTAAAATCAATCAAGCAAGCAAGCATCGGTAATAAACTATTTCCAGTGACAATTTATGGGTATAAAAAGGTTGGGGGCCCCTTAGAAAACCCAGCACAGGGAAGTGCTCCTAAATGGGTTGGTCTGGGTATTTCTGGTGGTAGGCCATTTGTTATTGAACGCTGCGTGGCTTTGGCGACAACCATGATGGCGGAACGGCTTGTAATTGAACAAGCAACGGCAACAAATAGTCCTCCACAAACGTTGACCCTTGAAATTAGCGGATCAATTCAACGTAATAAGAAAGACATTCTAATTGGAAAACAGGTTGAGAATGAAAAAAGTATTCAGATCTCCAACTTTATAGTTTCAGGTTATGTTTTACACAGGGGTGAGAGGCCAGTTGGTATGAATTAAATGCGGCCACACCTGTAGTCATAAAAAGTGCAGCCACCGGCTTCGAGGAACTGGCCCGAAAATATGCCTTAGAATTTCAAAAGAGCTCCCTGTCCTTTACTAAAGGATAGAGGTCGGCAAAGTTTAATGAATGATGGAGAGAACCCTTTGCAAAGGCCTTTCGTTCGAAAGGCCTTCCGTATACAGAATAGATCCGCCTTTTCGGTGCTAGGGGGAAAAGTTCTTCGAACAACTCGTTCGTCGTCCCCTTTTTCTTCGTGATCAGCGAACACCTCATTGGAAATGCCAAATAAAGTGATAAAAAAAGCAACAGCAAATATTGGTTTCATTTTCATCTGGTCCCTCAAAGACAAAAAGATAGTTGTTGATTATTAAGTAGTTCAAAACATTCGCCAAAGAGTGAGTGCCTGTGACCAAGATGCGAACTGAGTGGATACGACTATTCTTCCAATAGAAGTCAAAGGAATAGGCGAACTTGGAAAGCTTCTGCATTGAATTGTAAGAGCTGTTCTGCCTGTAGCCATCTATCAAACGACGTTGATGGAATCGATTAATTTGTGGGTTACTTTTTACAACACTAGTCAATTTAAAGACTCTTGGAATGTGGCATTCAGCAGGTGGCTCTGGCGACGGAAGACATCATCAAATCCCTGAAAGCGGTTCGAGAAGCGGGTGTGAGCATGTTGGACATCGAACCCAGCTACTACGAGGAAGCCGTTCGTCGGGTTCCCAAGGTCACCGAAGACAGCGAGACAATCATGAAGCTCGGCGTCCTCGTGGATGGTGACCCAGAAGGATATCTGCTTCAGATTTTCACGCGAAACGCCATCGGCCCCATTTTCTTCGAGATCATCCAGCG
>SHZA01000010.1 GCA_009692515.1 Bdellovibrionales bacterium | reverse complement strand
GGGGGGGCAGGAGTAGCATCGGCTGTCTCCACTTCCAAGCCTGCGAATTCTTAAAAAGGGCAATTCGGCGACTCGAACCTACTCGATTACTACCGGACGTTTCGGCGGTTTGTAATAAATTTCTAGATCTGAAGGTATAGGTAGGCTGACAATCTAAGGTGAATGGAAAATCGCAGTTATTTCACCTTATAAATTGGCAAAAGGTAAAGACCCCTTTTTCTCTGTAGCCCTTAAATGATATAGGATTATTTATGAAAACAAGAATTGCTATTTTAGGTGCGGGGCAACTAGCCAAATATTTGGTGTTGGCCGCTAAAAAACTAGGACTCTCCCCAACGGTGATTGCGACCTTCTCGTTTGATCCTGCCTGTGAAGTGAGCGATGAAGTAAGACTGGGAGAATGGACGCCAGACTCGCTGCTTCAGGTTTTTCAAGATCATGAAATTGTTACCTTCGAAAATGAGTGGATCTCTGAACATTTACTTTCCAAGGTAAAGGCTGCGGGTCTTATCAATAAACTTTTACCCTCTTTTGAGAGCATGAAAAAAGTAAGAACTAAGTGGGATCAGAAACAGTTTTTTATCGGCCAAAATTATGCTACAGCAAAAACGCTAGCCCCCAGTGAGATTAATTTCTCCACCATTTCGGCCCTTCAAAAATCTTTACAAACTTTTACACAGGGAATTGTCATAAAAGAAAGTGAACTAGCTTATGATGGCAAGGGAGTTTTTGTTTTTGAAAGTCAGGATACTGAAAAAATAAAAACAAAATTAGAATCTCTTACGCAACAAAATATTCCCTGGTATCTCGAAGAAAAAGTTTTATTCAAGCAGGAGCTGGCCCTAGTTTTTTCTCGTAGTAAAAATGGGGAGTTTGCCCATTTTCCGTTAGTAGAGTTTCAGAGTGAAAAGGGTATTTGCTCCATGGTTTTAGTTCAGGGAGAAAATTCAGGTGTGATGGCAGAATTAGAAAATAAGGCGGTGATAATTGCTAAAGATCTGTGTGAGAAGATCGAGTGGTGTGGAACCGCGGCCCTTGAGTTTTTTTATAGTGAGCAGCAAGGTTTATTAATTAATGAATTTGCTCCAAGAGTTCATAACTCCGGCCATTTCACATTGACCGCTAGTGAATCCAGTCAATTTGAAAATCATTTTAGAGCCATTTTAAATCTGCCCTTGGGAAGGTGCACCACCGCCTCTTTTGCGGTAATGAAAAACTTGCTGGGATCGAAAGATTCTAAGGTGGCTCAGGCGCCAAAATCCACGACTCATGCTGAGGTTTTTTGGTATGGAAAAAGGGAGATCCGTGAGGGAAGAAAAATGGGGCATGTGACAGCACATGGCTCTATTCAGTGCCGCGATAATTTGATAGAAGAGGTAACTCAAGTAGTGAGAAAGTGGCAAATTAAGTCGAGTGAATAAAATATTTTAGCTTTAAGGAAAATGAAAAAATATGAGTGATTATCGATCGCAGAAGGTAGTTCAGATTATTATGGGAAGTGCGTCAGACTATCCTGTGATGAAAGAGGCGGAGGCTTTTTTAACTAAAATGGGAATCGGATTTGTCACCCAGGTGCTATCTGCTCATCGCACGCCATTAGAGGTCATCGAGTTTGCAAAACATTGTAAAAAAGAGGGAACTAAGGTGATCATTGCAGGTGCCGGTGGAGCCGCTCATCTTGCCGGAATGGTGGCGGCAGTCACTGAACTTCCCGTTATTGGAGTTCCCGTTCCTATTGGGGCCATGAATGGGGAGGATGCTCTTTGGTCGACGATTCAAATGCCTCAAGGGGTGCCTGTGGCCACGGTGGCGATTGGGAATGCTTGGAATGCAGGAGTTTTAGCTGCCCAGATTTTAGCGACAGCTTCTGAAAACGAAGAGCTAGGTGAAAAGCTTAGAAATTATAAAGAAGAACTGCGGCAAAAAGTTCTTTCGACTAAACTATAAAAGATGAGAAAACTTCCTAAACTTTTAAGTAAAACAAAAATTATGAGGGGATACCAGTGTGTCAAAAATATCTATTTGACGATACATCACCCCGAACTAGAGGCTAAGATCACCCCAGAGCAGCAGGCCGTTTTTGATCAGGGTAATGAAGTGGGCGAGGCGGCTAGAAAATTTTTTCCAGGAGGAGTTTTAATTGATAATAAACCTTGGGATTTTTTTGGTTCCTTAAAAAAAACCAGAGAACTTTTAGCTCAAAAAACTGAAATTATTTATGAGGCTGCTTTTGAGCATCAGGGCTGTTATGCCAGAGCCGATGTCATCAAGTATTCTCCAGAAACACAACGCTGGAAAATTTATGAGGTGAAATCTTCCACAAAAGTAAAAGAGGAACACATTAATGATGTGGGTCTACAGGCCTGGATCATTGCCAGTAGTGGTTTGCCATTAGAACAAATAAATGTAGTTCATTTAAATACGCTTTGTGTTTTTCCTAATCTTGAAAATCTTTTCACTATAGAAGATGTAACTGCGAAAATCAGAGAGATTTATCCAAGAATACTCCCTAAAATAACCCATCTTTTTTCCACGATAAACTCGGAAACCATACCCGATATCGACATTGGGCCTCAGTGTACGGCTCCTTATGATTGTGGGTTTATGGATTCTTGTTGGAAAGAAAAGAAGGTTCCAGAATTAAGTGTTCTAAATATTCCAAATTTAAAGGAAAAAAAATGGGAGTATTTTCGACAGGGAATTATTTCGGTAGATGATTCTAGAATTACCGAACTCAATCCCTTGCAACAGAGAATGGTGGAATCTTTTAAAACGGGAAAACGTTTTGTAAATACAGAGGGAATTAAAACTAGTTTAGACTCTTGGAAATTCCCCCTCGTATTTCTCGATTTCGAAACCATGAATCCTGCCCTTCCTCGCTTTCAGGGTTGTGGCCCTTATCGCCATGTAGCTTTTCAATTTAGTGTTCATCGAATGGATTCTTTACAGGCAGAGATCGTTCATACTGAATTTCTTCATGATTTAGATTCTGATCCACGGCCTACATTAATTCCTGCTTTGCTAAAGGCTTGCGATGGAGAGGGATCGATTGTGGCCTATTTTGGCAAATTTGAGAGTGATAGAATTTTAGAGATGGCCGAGTTTTCTCCATTTCATAAAGAGGCTCTTGAAAAATTGGTCCCAAGAATTGTGGATCCCCTTCCTATTATCAGGGAGCATGTTTACGATAATGAATTTAAAGGTTCCTTCAGTCTGAAATCGGTGGCGCCTGGTATTTTAGGAAAGCAACAATCGTATGAGGGAATGCTGGTCGCCAATGGTTCCGATGCTCAGAGAGCCTATAGTGAATTGATTAATTCTAATACTACCGCCGATAGAAAAAGGGAATTGGTCACAGCCTCTCTAGAGTATTGTAAGAAAGATACTCTGGTGATGGTAGAACTAGCGAGATGGTTGTTTCATTTGGTTGCTGAAAAAAAATAGTGCAAATAGATTAAAGCACCGAGTGAATGAGCTCTTTTCCAAAGCGCACTCCAAAGCCGCTCGGTTTTTTTGCAATATGGGCTAGAGGCTCTTCCGGTTCCATCGCTCCAAGATCAATGTGTACCCAAGGCACCCCTTTTTCTACAAATTGACTTAAAAAATAGGCCGCTTCGATGTGATCGACTCCTCCAGTAATACGGCACTGTCTGATATCGGCGATATCGGACTTTAAGCATCGGCCATAATCGCTATCATTGGGAAAAGGCCATACTCTTTCACCGCTAACTTTTCCTGCCTTATGGATCATGGAAAGTAATCGCTTTTGATTAGAGTAGCCACCCGAGTATTGAGTACCCAAAGCTCGAATTACACTTCCTGTTAAGGTTGCAAAGTCGATCACAAGATCGGGCCTCTCTCTAGAGGCTAAAGTCAAAGTATCGGCCAATACCATTCGGCCTTCAGCATCGGTATCTACCACCTCAATGGTTTTTCCGCTAAGGGAGGTGATCACGTCATTGGGACGGTAGGCCTTGCCGCTCAAAATATTTTCAGTAATCGCCATGTAGCCGGTCACATGAATAGGCCATTGCTCTTCCGCCGCTAAAAGACACAGCGCTAAAACCACGGCACTTCCAGCCATGTCATTATTCATTCCAAACATGTGGGAACCCGTTTTTAAATTATTGCCTCCAGTGTCGAAAGTAATCCCTTTACCGACGAGAGCAATTTTTCGAGTTCCTTTTTTGGGATGATAAGAAAGTTTTAAAATGCCACTTCCATTTTCTGAAGAACCTTGAGCAACCGCTAGAAAGGCCCCGGCTTTCATTGTAGTAAGAACAGACAACGGAAGAAATTCTGATTTGATTCCCACTTTTTGAACCCACTCTTTAGCCATTTTTACATAGGTGGTGGGTGTTAAGTCATTCCCCGCTCTTTGGGTGAGTGTTCGTACTAAATTAGTTTTGTGAGCCGATGCCTCACTTTGAACTGCAATCTTTTGTGAGGTAGCTAAGCGATTATGGCTTAGTTGAAAAGAGATCGATAAGCGACTATCCAATTCCGGTTTTAGTTTTTTTGCGACCGCTTTGTATTTGGGAGGCAAATAATTAAGAACCACCGCCGCAGATACTAAACTATCAACGAGAAGAGATTCGTTATTGCCGATTTCGCGAAGATCAACCAGTACCGACCCTTTCTGTTCCGATTTCAGAGGGGACAAAACCTCCCGTGCTAGTTCTAGTGCCGTAAAGGCAGAAAAAGTTTTGGGTACCACCAGAATTGAAAACTTTTGAGAGGGAGAGATATCAAAAGTAAGTTGGCCTTTTACTTTGAACTTAAAGCCTCTTTCCTTAATAAAACTTAAGAGGGTTCCCGCCATTTTTTCTTCAAATAATTTTGAAATATTCTGGTCTGAAGAGCCCTGTGGCAGCACGCAAATAATGGCGGAAAAGCCTTTGAAATCTATTTTGTCTTTACCTGCGTAGAGTTTTTTAAAGGTAGTGTGTGAATCCATAATTTAAGAAGTTAATGCAAAAAACCTATAAATACAAAGATTTAAAAGAGTAATACCTAAAATCACCATAAGTATAACGCTCGGCGACTTGTAAATAGCGCATTGTTCTGGAAGGTTGAGTCAATCATTCTTGTTTATAGGTAAAACCATAAGCAAGTTTTGGCTCCGGGGGGCAGCTAGATGGTTTAGTGGGACCCATAAAAAAACTGAAATAGGGAGATTTTCATGAAAATATTTACTTTAGCTCTTTTGCTAGTTTCCAGCATGCTAACGGCTAGTCCTATTAGCACTACTTTTAACAAAGATCTGCAAATCTATGAAAGTGTAGAAAAGGTTTCTGCACCCAATAATCTAGAAGTTATTCTTGAGAAGACTGTACTTTATCGTGGTGACGTAATTGAAACTACCGTTATTTTTGATCAACTCGTTAATCTTGGAAAAAAAGTTTGGGCGTTGATTGAAAGTAACAAACCTGTCGTTAACGTGAATTATCTGTATGCTAATGCACTTCCAAAGGGTGTGAGAAATTCAGAAGATCTAGATAACTTTTCTGATTTGCAATCTACCTCTTATCGTATGCAGGGAACCAATCTTTACGGCATAACCGTATATGATTTAACCTATTCTTTAGTCCACCGTTTTGGCGGTAGTTATGATGGACGAGGAAAATATCTAGAAAATGTAACTGTCATACCTACTAATGTAGAGGTCCTTTGGGGTTACACTCTTTCATATGATGTAGAAAAGGTATCTGTAGTTAACTCAGGAACTCGTGAAAATCCGATTGCTTCTATTCTACTAGGAACTAACTTTAAAGTTTCTACTGTAATCAAGTCCTCGGAAAATCACTCGCTATATGAATTTCGTGGAGATCGTTCTGCGGTCAGAGCTATTCAAAATTAAAAAAATAGCCTCTAGCAGAGGATAAAAAAGGTTTTGCGGTAGGCCGCACCTCCTATTTTTATTTCGCATTAGAAGAATTGGTTTAAAAAAACCGAGCGGGGCCACCTCTTATAAAGAGGTGGCCCCGTTTTATTTTTATCATTTTATGATTATCGATTAAGCATGATTAAAGTTCATGGTATGCAACATCGCTACTGGCTGCATCGTATTCATGAAGGTCATCACGATAGGAATGATGATGAGTAAGGCTTGAATTAGTGGAACATATTGAGGAGCAATTACCGCTATATAAGGTAATGACTGCTGCAAGATGCTCAGCACTGTGGTTAGATCAAATTTACCCTGCGCCATATTCCCAGCAAACATCGCCATCAGACTCAAAGCTAATGAAAAGGAACTTAAGTTCCCATTACTTTGAGGAATCACTGAGAAGATGGCGTTAAGTGCTGTAATATAATCTGCTGCAGAAGAGGGGGCAGTCGCAGATCTAACCTGTTGTGGAACCTTAATTTTCCCTTCTGCAATTAATTGAACCAACAGTTTTTGTAGTTCGGCTACAGAAACCGATTGGGTTGCGGGTTTAGGTTTTTTCTTTCCTTTAGCAGCTGAGTAAGAATTCAATTCAGAGACACCCGTTAACGTTTCTAGAGCGTCTGCCTCTGACATTGATTTTTGATATTCTCTACCGCAAGCGGCTAAAAGAATAAGGCCAATTGAAAAGGTAGCAATTGATTTTGTACGCATAATAATTTCTCCAATTCATGAGTTATTAGTAGTTGAGTTTAGTCGGGGAGATCTACGTACAGCATTAGCACTACAAGACCCAGTGTGTCATAACTTAATGAAGAAATTTCTAAGAACCTGTGAAGTCGTGGTGATCAACTCATGAAAAAAACAACACAATTCAGATTCTAGGTAGGCTACAGCCTAAGGATTGTTATTTCCCTAATCCTCTATTCGAGATAGAAAATAGTGATGTCGCGATTCATTTCTCCCTTTCCAGATTTTGCTGAAATTGACAGTCTATTCACGCCAGAACAAATGCAGATTCAATCTGCCGTAAGACAGTTTATTCAAAGGGAGATTGAGCCTTTAATTATTAACGCCTATCGCACCGAAGATTTTCCAGTTTCTATTTTGCCTAAAATGGGGGCTATGGGGCTCATGGGCTCTTTTTTAACCGGCTATGGCCTTCCAGGAATGGATATCGTGAGTTATGGCCTTGTGATGAAGGAGTTGGAGAGGTGCGATTCTGGGGTGCGGAGCGCGGTCTCAGTGCAAGGGGCTCTGGTCATGTTTCCCCTACATGAATTTGGCAGTGAAGAGCAAAAAACTCATTGGCTACCAAGACTTGCTAAAGGGGAAAGTATCGGTTGTTTTGCTTTAAGCGAATCTGAAGGAGGATCCGATCCTTCGGCTATGAAAACAACTGTCGTCGATAAAGGGGACCATTATCTGTTGACGGGATCGAAGATGTGGATCACCAATGGTAATATTTCTGAGATTGCAGTCGTGTGGGCAAAAACCGTTAATGGCATTCGTGGATTTTTAGTCCCTTTAAAATTACCAGGAATTAATGTAGTTAAGATGCAAAATAAATTGTCGCTTAGGGCTTCGATCACGTCAGAATTAATTTTTGATCAGGTTAGGATTCCTAAATCATCGCTCCTTCCTAAAACAGAGGGATTAAAATCGGCGCTCCAGTGTTTGAACCAGGCCAGATTTGGAATTTCCTGGGGTGTAATAGGAGCTGCAGAGGCTTGCTTTGTTGAGGCCCTTAACTTTACAAAAAATAGAATTCTTTTTAATAAAACTTTAAGTTCATTCCAATTGGTGCAAAGAAAACTAGCCATTATGGCGACTAAAATTACCCAAAGCCAACTTTTAATTTATCGGTTATCCCAGATCAAAGAACAAAAAAAACTTCAGCCCGCACAGGTAAGTTTAGCCAAACAGGTCTGTGTAGAAATGGCGCTCGAAGTGGCAAGAACATGTCGAGATATTCTAGGGGCCAATGGGATTATGGATGAATACAAAACGATGCGCCATCTCTGCAATCTAGAAACGGTTTATACTTACGAAGGGACAAATGACATTCATCTTCTTATTTTAGGACAGGAGATTACGGGGACTCCCGCTTTCTTCTGAAATAGTTTCTATCCTGCAAATTTATCTGTCGCCGCAATAAGCGCTTTAGATATTCCAGATTCAAAGGCGGAGTGACCTGCATCGGGAACAATAATAAGTTCGGCCTCTGGCCAAGCGCGATGAAGTGCCCAAGCACTATCTAAAGGACAAACTACATCATATCTTCCTTGGACAATCACCCCAGGAATATGACGAATCTTACCCACGTCCTTTAATAATTGCCCATCGGTTTTCATAAAGCCTTTGTTAATAAAATAGTGGCATTCTACTCGAGCAAAAGCGATCGCAAATTCGCTATCTCCATAATGCGAAATGAAATCGGCCTCTGGGAAAAGCTGACTAGTGCTTCCCTCCCAAACACTCCAGGCTTTGGCGGCTTGGAGTTGAATGTTTTTATCCGGACTGGTCAGTCTTTTGTAATAGGCCGATACCATGTCATGTCGTTCATTTTCTGGAATGGTGTTTAAATAGGCTTCCCAGGCATCGGGAAAAATCGCACTCGCCCCCGATTGATAAAACCAATCGATCTCTTTTTGGCGCAGTAAAAAAATACCACGTAGGACAAGTTCACTAACTCTCTCTGGAAAAGTTTCAGCATAGGCGATAGCTAGCGTACTTCCCCATGACCCTCCAAAAACCTGCCATTTTTCAACCTTCATCTCCTTACGCAAAACTTCCATGTCATCTACTAAATGCCAGGTGGTATTATCGACGATTGAAGCATGGGGGGTGCTTTTTCCACAACCTCTTTGATCAAATAATATAATCCGATATTTTCTAGGATCAAAATACCTACGATGCTTGGCCTCGGTGCCTCCGCCAGGCCCTCCATGAACAAATACCACCGGTTTTCCTTTGGGGTTTCCACTCTCTTCAAAATAAAGTTCATGAAGCTCAGAGACTTTAAGTCGACCAGAGCTATAAGGGGTAATTTCAGGATAAATCCATCTGTGAGGGTCTTTTTGTAGTGATTCCATAGTAAGGAAAAGATTTACATAAAAGATAGGGTTCGTCACTTAGGAATCTTAGTTTGGAAACGGTTTCCGCTTCTATTTTGCTGAAATCTTAGGTAGAGAATCACCTATACCAGGAGCTAAATTATGACCGTGCAGGAATTAAAGCTGAAACTAGATAATAAAGAAACGATTCAGATTTTAGATGTCAGAGAAAAGGATGAATTTCTTTTTGCTAACATCGGTGGCACCCATTTAGCTTTAAGTGAATTGGCCCAACGATATCAAGAGCTAGATACAGAAAAAAGCTGGGTGGTTCTCTGCCACCATGGCATGCGTAGCGCTCAGGCAGTAGCCTTTTTAAGAAACCTTGGTTTTCTCGATGTTCAAAATATCGCAGGGGGAATTGAAGCTTGGTCGTTAGAGATTGATATGAAGGTTCCTAGGTATTAGTCCCTTTCCAAAGTGCGGTTAAAAGTTAGTATCCCCTTTTTTGTGGGCGTCATAAATTTTTCACACAGTGCCATAAATACGCCTAACCTCTTTTTAGAAAAAGGCTTTCTAGCCTAAGTCAGGTTTCGTATTCTCCAGGTATCCTATCTTCTCTTGGCACTAGCTTTGCTCCTTCTTTTGATAGAACCATTCATAGGGTGAAGCATTTGTGAATACAGGTATTTTAAAAACAAATAAAAAACGCTCACGAAGATCAAAAGAGTTTATAGGTGAGAAGATAAATCGTGAAGGGCAGTGGACTCGTGCCTTTGATGTACGTGCAGAATCTTGGTTTACCTTTGAAAATTGGGCCCATGAAAATCACTATCATATGATCGCTTGTAAGGCTCATCGAAGACTTTACTCTAGAGGAACTGATCCCAATTACTACACCATCTTTGTTGATATTCGTCACGATGCCACTCGTGTGGTCCTATCCTCTTGGATAGAAGTGGGCTTTAAGTTGCGCGCCCTATCTTTCTTTTTATTACCTAAAATTCTTCCCATTAGCCCAGTCGGTTTTAGGGGGATTAGAACTCGTCGAAGTGCATGTCACCATCTCAATTCTATTTTAGAACGATTTAAGCAGCCGGCTATTCATCAAAGTGAGGGACTTCATATTGCTGATATGGAGTTTAGTTCCCTTATGCTTTTAGGAAAAATGGCACTAGCGGTGGTGGGTTTTACCACTCTACTTGCCGGGCGAATCGAGGTGTCACCTGGACTCTCAAATTTTTTAATGAATGAACTTTTTAAACGAGTCATGTTGTTGTCTGTGGTGGGAGGTCTCCTGTTTTCCATCCACCATTTTGGTATAGCTAGACGCACTATTGAATCTTGGAAAAAAATGGCCTCTGCGGGTACCGTTAGTTTAGTCTTTACCGCCCTTGCGATCTTTATGCTTACCAAAACTAATACTGAGGACCTAGAGGCCAAGGTGAATCACCATTGCCTCCTCCACTTAAATGTAAAAAAGTGTGCCGTGGCACTTGAAAATCTTCCTGAAAAAACTCGTGAGAATTTACTGAGTCGCCTTCAGTCATTTTCAAAAGAAATTGCGATCAAAAAATAACTCTACGTCTCTTGGCAGAAACTTAAACTTAGTGTAGCCGAAGAGTATGAGAATCTTTTTTTTCCTTACTACATTCCTAATCACTAGTCCGGTTTTTGCTAATGCCAAAGCCTTAAAAACCCTAGGAGAGATTTCAAACTGGAAACAGACGGGGCGTTATTTAGAGGTGGAACGGCTCTGTAAAACTTTTGCTAGAAGGTATCCTGAACAGGTGGATTGTATTTCTTTTGGCACCACGCCAGAGGGCAGAACGATGCGGGCCTTGGTAGTAGCCGATTCAAAACGCGGGCTCAGTGCCTTTTGGGCAAAGAGAAAACAGAGGCCTGTAATCTATTTTCAAGGGGGAATTCACGCAGGTGAAATTGACGGTAAAGATGCGGGATTTTGGCTATTACGGCAAATTTTAGAAAAAGAGGCGCCGCCTAAACTTCTCAAAGCTATAAAAAATGTGACCCTGGTTTTTGTTCCCGTTTTTAATGTGGATGGCCATGAGAGATTTGGAAAAAATAATCGTCCCAATCAGGTGGGGCCTGAAGAGATGGGATGGCGAACGACGGCCCAAAATTACAATTTAAATAGGGATTATTTAAAGGCCGATAGTATAGAGATGCAACAGTTACTAAAGTTGTTACAAAGATGGGACCCTATCGTGGGTCTCGATCTTCATGTGACCGATGGTGCACAATTTCAACATGATGTTTCGCTAATAATGGAGCCCCTTTTTCACGGAGTGAAGGAGTTGCGTGAATTAACAAAGGGTATTCATGAAAATTTATTAGAGTCTTTAAAGGTCCAGGGGCACCTTCCTGTTGGGTTCTATCCCTCTTTTATAACTAACGATGATCCCTCCTCAGGGTTTTCTTTGAGCGTGGCTCCTCCAAGATATTCTCAAGGGTATTTGTCCTTAAAAAATAGAATCGGCATTCTTGTTGAGACCCATTCTTGGAAAAATTACGCCACTAGGGTCCAGGCCACTCGTAATGTTCTTGAGAATATTATTATTCTTGCGGGTGAAAATGGAAAGCAATGGAAGAGAGTGATCGCTGCGGTCGATGCTAAGGCCACAAATCAGATAGGAGAATCGGTCGGGCTTACCTTTGAAAATACGGAGCGAAAAAAGGAGATCGAATTTTTGGGTTATAGATACAAAAAAGAAAATTCAGCAGTTTCTGGTGGGATTAAAACAGGTTATTTTCCTTCTGAACCTGAGATCTGGAAGATCCCACTTTATGATGAGGTGGTTCCTAAAATAGAGGCTGAGATTCCAGAGGGATATTGGGTTCCAAAGGCATTTTCTTCCGTGGTGCTTGCTAAACTTGATGTGCATGGCATTAGCTATCGGGTAATCACAGATGGTTTCGGAGAGAAAGAGGTCGGTGTATTTCGAGCCGATACGTTCAGTTTTGCTAATAGATCCTTTGAGGGGCATCAAGGCCTTACCATCACTGGCGATTGGAAAAAAGAGAAAAGGGTTCTTTCAGAGGGTGATGTATTCATTACCTGCCGCCAGCCCAAATCACTTTTAGTAGTGCATCTGTTTGAACCCAAGGCTCCCGACTCTCTTTTGGCCTGGGGATTTTTTAATACCCGTTTTGAACCCAAGGAGTATATGGAAAATTATGTGGCTGAAGTATTGGGTGAAGAGATGTTGCTAAAGCCAGAAATTCAAAAGGTATTTGAAGAAAAATTAGGGGATCCAGAATTTCGAAATTCCGATGAAAAAAGGCTTGAGTTTTTTCATCGGTTGCATTCAAGTTGGGACGAAAATTTGGGTTTGTATCCTGTCTATCGAGCTACAGAAGCCCTCAAGTAGATGATTGAATAACGATCGGTGTGAGACGTGCAATTTTTAAAACCTACAGAATTATTAAGAAAAAACCTTCATCTTGGGGCTATATAACAGACAGTAACCCATTATGTGAATGTGATGATCAGAGAGCCCAGAGTCAATATTCTCCGAAGCTGTCCTATGTTTCAGCCTTTTACCAGCGGTAGAGTAAAGGATCGTTCCATGGCTACCCTCACCTGTATTAATCAAACCATAACTAATCTAACGGTATTAGCAAAAACCTTAAAAGCTACTGTGGCCAGAGAGATTGAGATACGGAAAATAACATCGTTTGCTACGACAGCTCGTGACCAAAAGGCTGCAGAAGAAATAAAACAACTATTTAATAAATATCAGAGTGATAAGTCCAGTGTACATAATTATCATGAACTTTACGGCCCTATCTTGAGTAGTGGAAATATTAGTGGAATTTTAGAAATAGGGTTAGGAACTCCTAATACCCTAGATGATGGCCTTCATTACATGAATACGAATATTGCAACGCTGCAGTTTGGGATTACTAAAATTAGAAAAGGAGGATGGGTAGTCATCGAAGATATCACGCCCATGACTATTCCTTTATGGGAATTAATTATGCATTTGATTCCAGATTCTTTTAAGTGTCATTTAATTCAGTCATCAGAAAGTTGTTTTTTGTTCGCGATACAAAAACAATAGAGCCTATTTTTAGTGTGGCATGAAAAAGAGCCTTCTGAAAAAAAGGCCTGAGATTTCAGTCTGGCAGCGTTTCGTAAGTTATTTTTTTAATCTCTAAATCTTCCTGTCCCTTGGGTATAACAACTGTGACAGAGTCGCCTACTTTATGTCGTAAAAGAGCTTTAGCAATTGGAGAGATCCAACTAATGCGACCCCGTTTGCCATCTGTCTCGTCGATTCCCACGATAGAGTATTTTCTTTCTTTGGCCTCTTCATCAACCACGGTAACGGTTGCGCCAAAGAGAACTTTATCTGAGTGTTGTTGACAGGGATTAATGACCTCAGCATTTTCCATTCTTTTAGTTAGAAATCGAATTCTTCGATCTGTTTCTCTAAGCTTTCGTTTTCCATAAATATAGTCGCCATTTTCTGACCGATCACCGTTACCGGCTGCCCAACTCACTATTTTTACAAGCTCTGGACGATCAATATCCATTAGCTTTTTCCATTCCGTTCTTAATTTTTCCAGTCCTTGAGGAGTGATATAGTTTTTATGACCAGGAGTTGAAATCTGATTTTTTTCCTGTGCATTTTCTGAAGAAAGATCCTCTGCGTCATCGTTCTCTTTTGTAAATGCTTTCGACATAAAACCATCTGTAGCACAAAGAGGGCTAAAAAACAAAAGGACCCAAGGTGAGACCAGTATCTAGTTTATTTTTAATAATTGTTGCAGGTTTAGTTCAGTCCAGACAGGGTAGTGGTCTGAGGGATTTTGTTCTCGCTCTGCATAGGTGGAGGGTAGGGGTATTTCAGAGCCATCTGCATTTTTATAACGGTACACATGAGTTCCTAAAATTAGATTCTGAAAAGGCGGGGCGACTAGAATAGAGTCCAGTTGGGCTCTTTTTGTGGCTCCATCTCTGGGATGATAGGTGTGGGTGATTCGTCCCGGATCCCCATTGGGTAGAGGATTAGGACTGAGGTCAAAAGCATCTTTGAGATTAAAATGTCTTAGTGCTTCATACTCGGGCTCTGAATTAACCTCGGCATTAAAATCCCCAAGAACTAGCAATGGAGATTTTGGATACCTGTTTTGATAAGACTTCATAATGGCTACCATTCGCTCTGCTTGTGCAGTCCTGATTTCACGACTTTCAGGATCTAGTGTGTTTTCACTTCGTTTAGATTTTCCGTGAACGCCACAAAGGATAAATAGGGGATCGCCACCTGCAGGTGATTTGGCGAGTAGAACAGGAAAGTCTCGTGAGAATACCTTTTTTAAATCGGGATGACTTTCACTGGAAAAGGGTTCATCGCGATGGGATTCATAATCAAAATGCAGCGGGATCGAGTTTTTTACGAGTACTCCGATTTGAATTCCTCGAGAATCATTTCCTTTGATATATAAAGGTCTCCATCCATTATCCAATTTTTCTTTCGCAAAGCTAATAAGCGAATCTTCCCCCTCTACCTCTTGGAGAAAAAGAATGTCTGGAGATATTTCTTTTATGGCCTGTGCAACTCCCTCTATAGATTCCTCCGATTTGGGCCCTTCCGGTTTTGTTTTTACCCTTTTTCCAGATTGCAGATCAGGCTCAAATTTACCCACCGATGTTTTTAGGTTTAAGACATTATAGGTAGATAAGGTCAGTTTTTTCTCATGAGAAAAATCTTTGAATTTATTAGGATCAAGGGGTTCTAATGTTTTTATCTCTGCCGGTGGAAGAATAGTAGTCTCAGTGGAACTATGACTAGCTAAACCTAGTTGGGATCTATCGGTCTTTGTAGTTAAGCCAGCAAGCGTATCGGTACACCCTCCTTTACTAGCTAAGGTACTTGGGTCTCTTTTAAAGGATTGCGGGGAGTGAGTGCAGTGAAGATTAAAAAATAAAAAACAGAAAAAGAAAAATACCTTCAAAAACGACATTGTAAGTTTCCTTTTGAGTTGGGCTAGGTTGCTTGTTTGCAATTATACCGTTCTTGGTCTTTGAAATAAATTAAAAAGGCCGATTTTTTTGTGGATTAACGCGAGTCATGTGGGAGGGTTTTATAATTCTATCTTGATCTATTTTTAACCACTACAATAGCAGGACATGAAAAAAGAACAAAGGCCAGGAATCTGGTTGGGTCACGTCTATCGAAAAGTAGATGATGTAAAGAAATCAACTCAGTTTTTTAAAAATCTGGGAATGCATGTATTTATGGAGAAACGTTCCATGGCCATTTTAGAATTGCGTGGCGGAACGCATTTACTGCTATTTAAAAACACACCTCAAAATGATTGGGTTCGAGAGCAAGAATTTGATTTGATGGTGGACGATGTTAAAAAAGTTCATGCTCGTCTTAAAAAAGAAAAGCTCACTGTGAGTGCCCTCAAAAAAGACCTTTATCATCTAACCTTTAAAGTCACAGATCCTGAGGGTAAGAAGGTTGTGATCTATTCAAGCCATACAGGTGGTCGATTAGTATGACTAAATAAGGATAGGGGATTCGAATCGCTAGATATCTCGTTCCGAATTTTGTAGGAACATCTGATAAAACAAAGAAAGAATATATAAGAAGATTTTGGGCTAGAGCTCTAGAAAATCTTTAAGTAGCTCTTGGGCCTTTTCCATTGAATTTAATAGTTGTAGTTCCTTAAATTGTGATGATGACAGATAAGGAAGAATATTATTGGTTATATCATTTAGGCCGGAATGAATGTCATCGATTTTAAAAGATTTTACCACGGTACCGATCCTATATTTTTGTACATCCTCTGCCTCTAGTAGACCAGAGGAAAGTAGGATGGCTTTTTCAAATTGGTAAGCTTTCGAAGCGATGCCTGATGGCAATAAGGATTGGTGGTATACACAATAGATAATACTACTTATCTTTATTATGGAATTGATAATAGCCTCCATGTTTGCTGACCTGGAAACAAATACATTTTCTATTGCCCCTTCTTCACCTTGATTTAGAAATGCCATGGAATCTGGATCCAGGCCTCCTCTATTCCCATATACAACAAAGAAGTAAGATTCTTTAGCGCATTTAATAGCTAGTTGTTTGAATTCAGAAATGCCCTTGCGATTATCAAGATAGCCCACAAGACTGACAATGGTTCTTCCTCGAGCTCGTTCTTGGATTTTTTCGATTAATTCAACCGGCCTAGTGGGCAGAATTGTTTCGTAAACAGATGGGAAGAATTTGAGTTTTTTAGAATTTATTAAAATTGGAAAAAGCTGTAGTTGTTTCTTATGAAGCATATAGATGATTTTACAATGTGGATTAGTTGATAAAAACTTATTACGATTAGTTATACTGGGAAAAATATAATCTTTAATCGAGTTTAGTAGGCCTGTAGAGGATTCGTTAATCGGAGTTATATATATTCCAGCCCATGAAAAGGGAAAAGAATTTTGAATGATAGAGTGCAGCCAAGTTAGAGTAGATGTCCATAAGATTTCCTCTAACGATGGAAAAAATACTCTTTGGTTTTCTTTGGGAATTTTCTCGGTATCTAAGACCTTTTTTAAAGCTCTCCAATAGGTAACCTTGCTCCAGAAATAACGTTGAGTTGAAACGTTAGCAGAATTGGGAAAAAGCATTTTGATTGGAGCCGGTTCTAATCCTAGTTCGGCCAGCCTCATATCTAAGAGAGTAGCTAGAGATGGAAAGGGCACGATAAAATAGGTGGGACATCCTAATTGCCGAAAAAGGCGATAGATCGTGATGGCCCAGGTAGGATGGTGGCCATAAGAGTTTTCAAGATAAATATAGACTGAGATCACAACATAATATTAGCGCAACAAGAAATCGTTTAGAAGACATATCAGCCAGTACCTAATTAAAGGGTCATTTTATTTGAAACAGGATAGAACTCAAAACAATATCAGTAGCCGAAGTGCTTAAGAACTTCGGGAGGAATTTTATCCCAACTCATCGGGGCCGGATTTTCTTCAGTTGTATACTGTGAATTAGGTTTACCTGGTTTTTTGAGTTGGGTGGATCCGTTCCAGTGCGTTGTCCAATTTTGGTCGGTTTGAAATCGATGAAGATTTCCATTCTTATCGATGGCCCAATAATCACCTTTATTATCTGCAATAGCCTGTCTATAAAGCTCGATATGATTAGGGGGAATGACCGATGGCTTTTTATTCCTAGCATTATTAAAGGATTCGGTGCCTTTGATATGTTTCGGATTGACCTCATAATAGGGCACATCCCCCTCTCTTACGATCGCTAGTGCTCTAGGGCTATTAGCGGCAGGGCTCCTTGCTAACCCTTCTAACCTCTTAGCCGACTCCGTAGCTGTGAGATTAGTTAAATTAAGGCCTGAAAAGGGAACTCTAGAAACATTAAAATTAAAATTATTTCCATCCGGATTAGATTTATAAACGATTTCCCATAAGCGACCCTTTTTATCTTGATAAGGCTGCGGGTTATTAGGATCGTTTATCGCTTTGCCGACCGCTTGATGGAATTCTGATTTTCCTTCCTGTCTTAGCGTTTGGAATCCTGGGCTTTTGGATGATCTTATCCATATAGGGGATATTTCACTTAGTACTTGAATACACTTCTTAGAGTTAACTGCAAAAGCTAGAGTCGGTAGTGTGGTTAGAAAGAAAATAAATAGAGATAAAGGATGCTTTTGTGAATTGTGGAAACTCATATTGTTTTAGTTTATCAGAGTGCCAAATAAAAAAAAGGGGAAGGGGCCCATACTATCAATATCATAGCTAAAAAGAGACACAGGAATGTTGATTGGGAAAATATTTTTTTAAGGGGAGAACACTTTTGCCATTTTTCTTTAAGAAATCTGAAGGAGATTCATTCAGCGCATACCCAGAACAATTTGAATCTGTAGGGCTGATGAAACTGGGTTTGTGAGCATAAAGAAAGGTGCCACAAAGATTAGTTTTTTGATTGCGTAGCCATTCTCTTATCCAAATATCGGCAGTGAGCGCTGCTGATAATGCCAATCTATTTACAATAAGGGCTTCGTGCCATTCGGCCACCGTTTTTCCGTTTTCAGATAAATCTCCGTCGATATTAACTCTAGTTGAAGGAGTTCTACGACAGGCCGATGTTGTTGTTTTAATCTGATAACCCGATGGAATACTCAAAACTTTTACCTTTTCAAAAACAGATCGTTGTTCCTTCGTTTCCAGTTTATCAAATTGAGTGGCTAGTTCCTTAACGACCTCACTCCCTCTGCAGTCGGCTCGTTTCATAGCCTCTTCAAGACTTGCAATGGCATAGGTATAATCAAGCTGTCTTAGCTTTTCGATGAGTGAAAAACTATCTCTAATCACCTCCATCATCACGGCTGTGCTCTCTTGAACAGAAGTTTGCTCAGGATAATTTTCTTTAGCCTTCTGGCGCAGTATTATAATAGAAGGCGTAGATTCCACTTCAATCGGAGACTGCAATAACCTTTCTGCTTTTTCTACGACCTTACCAAAAAGACCTGATAGCTCTAATTCATTTACAAGATCTCTTTCGAAATAACCGTGAATTCCTTTTTGCCCGACCGATATAGCGTCATGATCTAACGAAGTGTGATAGGGCATGGTGACATCGCCGGTAAAATGAGCAAGTAGACCGGCATAGGTTGTGATATTTCTTGTAGCAGCCTCTGCGGTTTTATTCTTATTGCAGTCAGTTTTAGGATTTGCTTTTAAAGCATTAGAGTAAAGCTGTGTGAACTGCTCAGCGCGCCAAGGAAGAGTTCCCAATTCTGTAAATAGATTGCGGATACTTGAAAAATCTTTTTTGACCTGTTGATAGTTTAAAGGAATTTTTAGATTAGAGAAATCAAGCGCCTTTGATAGGACCAGAATCTTTTCAGAGTCAAAATAATGAGTGGGAGACCCCAAAAGATCTCCTGCTTCTTCTAAACCTAAATCTAGGGATCTCCAGTGAGTATCGGGAATGTTTGCTAAATGGCCCTCTTGAATTTGTTTTGAGGTAAAAACGCTTAAAAAATTATGTAAAGATTCGGTCTGTGTTTCGTTGCCGTCGGTCAAATGAAGGGCTGGATGAGACCTTAAAATCTCAACGGCAGCGCGAGCAATGAGATGATGGCCGACCTCTCCCCAGGCCAGGCAAATTTGAGAAAAGAAAAGACTTAATAAAAGCAGTTTTTTCATAGGGCCTCAGGTTTAGCTGAAAACGATAATTTCTGCAATCCTCCCTTTCCCCCCTTTTCAAAAGAGTTGGCGGGTTATACCGAGCCCCTCTCCATAAAAATACTGTGAAAGTTAGACACTATTCTAAAGTTAAGATGAGCTTTTAATAAAAGGTATGCACCGATTCAAATAGGATTTGGATGAAAAAAATTTCAACGCCACCTTTCATTTATAAAAGGAATCTTTTGGAGCCAAAATGGGGGATCGATCACTAATGGCTTTAGCCATGGGTTCAGCGGCTGCGTCTTTGTTTGCGGCATGTAGTTCTCATAGTAGTTCATCTGGTATTACCAATTTGTCTGACCTACCCAGGGCAACGGGGCCAGGTATGTAGCTACATACCTGCCATGAATTCGGCAAAAGCAATAACTTTGGATGCCGGCGAAACCTTGGATTTCACAGCAGATAATTAGGGAAGTTCATTTACTGATGTTGTGTTTCGAGGTGGTGCTCAAGCCGGTATCGATGCCTGTGATGCTAAGGTTGGGGGGCTTGGTGGTGGTGACCGGGTTCAGTGTTCGACTAATGGAGCCGACTACGACGACGAAATATCGAGCCACTAAGTCTTACAAGGTCTCCACTCCCTTTTCATTTTTCATTCGCGCTTCAGATCAAAAGATCTGAGGGGCATTTTTCGGTGTCGATCGCAAATGGCCCTTTGTCCTACTTGTCGGGTTAGAGTTTTATTATCTGGCGTACGATTTAAAGCATTTGTGAGCTACAGATGATATCTGCCTGAGCGTCTTACTGGTTCACATTAAACCCCGTTACAGTTTAAGGTTTTTGAGCTAGTGTGCCGATGATGAAAAGTTCCAAACCGCTTGTTATGGGTATTTTGAACGTAACGCCAGATTCCTTTTCCGATGGGGGGAGGTATTTATCCCTCGATGCGGCCTTAACTCAGGCTAGACAGTTATTAATAGACGGGGCCGATATTATCGACGTGGGAGGGGAATCAACTCGCCCTAGAGCAGAATCGGTGAGTCTTCAGGAGGAGCAGGATCGCGTGCTCCCGGTGATTCAGGCCATTCGAAAAGAGTCCCCTATAACCCTATCTATTGATACGACTAAATATGAGGTGGCCAAGGCCGCCATTGAGCTTGGCGCCACAATTATAAATGATGTGAGTGGAGGTCAGGATATTCGGTTTTTATCGCTCTTAGAAAAAAGCTTAGAAACTAAAATCATTTTGATGCACCGAAAAGGTGAGCCCAAAACAATGCAGGAGAATCCTTATTATGATCTTGATGTGGTAAGTGAGGTGAAGGCCCTTTTGTCTGCTAAAGTTAAAATGTTTACAGAAGCAGGAATCTCTAAGTCTAGAGTTTGGATCGATCCAGGTATTGGTTTTGGTAAAACGTTAAATCATAACTTAGATCTCCTTCGCCATTTGAAAACTTTAATCGAGGTCGGTGGAGGTATTGTGATTGGAACCTCTAGAAAAACTTTTTTAGGTACCTTACTCAAAGAAGAAAAATATAATGGGGATTCACGAGAGATTGGAACCGTATCGAGTCATCTGTGGGCCTATCAAGCCGGAGCTAGTGTTTTTAGAGTTCATGATGTATTGGCGATGAAGCGAGCCTTAACCACATGGGATGCGATAGCTTATGGTTGTATCTAGAGAGGTTAGTTTTCATGCCTATCATTCTCATAGGGGAATGTTATACGAGCCCAATCATTCTCACGAATTCTTTGTAGTGATAGGAGTGAAAGGGGAGTGTAATGAAGAGGGATTTGTGTGTGATTATCGTGCCGTAAAGCGGACCTTCAATCGGGTTGTAAAACAAAAATTGCATGAAAAAAATCTTGATCTTCTTTTCGAATTTCCAACCTCAGAAAATTTAGCAAAATGGATATGGGGAGAGCTACATTTTTTTTATGCTCTCTCTTTTATTGAGGTAAGAGAGAAGCCCCATTCTAAGGCCGTTTATCTTGGCCCCATAGTATGAATCAAAAAATTAAGATAGCGGTGGCCTTAGGGGCGAATCTAGGAGAGCGAAAAAAAACAATTCTTGCTGCTATTAACCGCATGAAAGAGGATTTTTTAGAAAAAGTTCAAGAGTCTTCTCTTATTGAAACCGATCCTTGGGGAATGCTTGACCAACCTAAATTTTTAAATGGGGTCATCGTAGGTATGTCTGCATGGAAACCTCCCGCCATTTTAAATTATTTAAAAGCGTTAGAGAGAGAATTTGGCAGAAACGAGAGCATTTTAAATGGCCCTAGAGTTTTAGATTTAGATCTGATTTGTTATGGCGACCAGATTTGGAATAGCGATGGATTGCAGGTGCCTCATCCTAGAATGGCTAGTAGAAATTTTGTGCTCATTCCATTAATGCAGGTGTGGCCAGATTGGGTTCATCCAGTCTTACAAAAAGATGTGGGGCAACTTTTAGCTTTGGTGGAGTCGCAGGTGATAGCTGCTATTTAAAAGGTAACTTTATCTTTCCATAATTTTCTGAGCTCACCTACCAGATACAATGAACCGGTGATAAGAAGTGTGTCGTTTGGACCCATCTTAGCGAGCATTTTTGTGACTGCAGCGGTAGCGTCAGGTTCAAAGGTTCCCATGCCTTGATAGGCACTCGTCGTTTTTTCCTTCATACGAGAGATTTGGGTGAGTAAAATGTCGTAGGAAATATTTTTTAGATCCTGAAACATTTGTTGATAGGGCTTATCGGGAGAAAAAGCACATACCGTAAAAATATTTCCTTCAACGACAGAACTCAATCCCTTTTTTAAACATTCAACTCCCTCAGGATTATGATCTCCAGATAACACAACTCTTGGATGATAACTAACGGTCTCAAAACGTCCAGGAGTCGTGGTGAGCCTGAAAGATTCTTGAAGAATAGAGATTGGAATGGCTGGAAAGGTAATTCTTAAGGTTAAAAAGGCTAAAGCTGCATTAGCTAAAGCTCCTGGAGTTGGATTTTGTAGGAAAAAAGGATAACCGTTTAACGACGCCTCCTGCCCTTCCCAAGTCACTCTGTGCACCTCAGCTTTAATCTCTTTAGAATAGTAATAAACGGCATCTAGTTCTTCGCAACGAGACTGAATGATAGTTCTCAACTCTTTTTCCTCTACTCCAGTAAAGAGCAGAGCCTCTTTTCTAAGAACTCCCAGTTTTTCTTGGAGAATCTCTTTGAGAGAATTTCCTAGTAGTGCCTGATGATCCAGCGAGACATTAGTCAGAACGGTAGCGATAGGATCGGTGACATTAGTAGAATCAAGTCTTCCGCCTACTCCCACTTCAAGAACTGAAAAATCGGCATTAGATCTATTAGCGTAAATAAAAAAGAGGAGAGTTAGGTATTCAAAGTAGGTGAGAGCATAGGCCCTGGCGGTTCCTTCAAACTCCTCCGCTAGCGCTAGTAAGCAGCTCTCTGAAATAGGGGCAAGATTAAGGAGCAGTCTTTCCTGCGCGCTTTGCAAATGGGGTGAAAGAAAGGTAGCCACGCAGTGACCCGCCGCTTTTAGTGCTTGGGAGATCAAAAGGGAGGTGGTTCCCTTTCCATTGGTGCCTGCAATGATGATAGTTTTGACAGCTTGTTCAGGGTTTCCTACAGAATCTAGAGCTGCTTGAAAACTTTCTAGTGCGTAATTCATGCGCTTTTCTCCACCTAGGGACTCTAAAAGCAGCTCGATTTTCGTGAACTCTGTCATCAGATTCTCTTTCGTCTAAAGTCCATACAGAGGAACTTGCCTTATTTCAAGGGGTTAAGAAAGTCCTTTGCTTAAAAATCGATTCCCTTGGACGTCTGTAAAAAAGTAAAACACAAAGAATAGGTGGCTTAAGTCCCATAGAATACAAAGGAAATAGAGGTGTGACCTTAAAGTCTTAGTGGCCCTACTGTTGCAACTTTAAGAATTGAAACAGGAACTAATTCTTACGAATTTATTTAAAGGGGATACTTGTGAACACACCATCTAATATTTATAACTTTGGCGATTATCGCGAATTTTTAAAAGATCGATATAAACAATTAAAAGAAACCGATCCTTTATTTAGCTTTAGAAACTTTTCTAAACAGGCCGGTTTTGGCTCTCCAAATTACTTAAAGCTTGTAATGGATGGTAAACGAAATTTAAGTGCCGAGGCCATTGGGAAGTTTGCAAAAGGATTACGTTTAGACACCCATGAAACAGAATTCTTTAGATACATGGTTGAGTGCAATCAATGTGAGAGCGCTACCAAACAGACGGTTTATGAAGCTAAATTAATGTATCTTCGAGAACTTTTTAAAGTGAAGACATTAATTCCAGAACTTTATGATTACTATCATGACTGGTACCACTCAGCGATTCGTGAAACTGTGAAAAAAGGTAAAATCAAAAATGATCCTGGAGCTATTGCTAGAAGTTTAGTTCCGAATATTAGTGAAGAACAGGCGAAGGGTTCTATCGAACTTTTGATGTCCCTTAAATTTATTGGAGTTAATTCCGAGGGCTGGTTAGAAGGGATTCAGAGTGAAGGGGGCATGGAGGCCGAAACTGCCTTACTATCACAAAAGATTCATTACGAACAAATGGCAGAGTTAGCAGCGCAGTCACTTTATACTCAAGGCCCTGAGACTCAAGACTTTGAGAGTGTGACAGTGAGTTTGCCAATGGAAAAGGTGGCTGAGATAAAAGCTAAAATTCAAGAGCTAATTCAGGCCGCAGTTAATCAACATAGTCAGAATCCAGAACATGCTATGTTCCAATTAAACATTCAACTTTTCGCTATTACTAAGCCAATCGGCGGTGAAGCTAAAAAAGGTATTGAGCAAGCAGCTTAATGAATCGCTAATGCAAAGCGATTGATAATAAAATTAGAGTATTTTATTGCAAAAAGGTTTGAGATAAGTCTCAAGCCTTTTTCTTTTGGGATAACTTTTTCCAGTCGATAAAGAATTTCCCGTTTTTAGAGATCTTGTCAGGGCGGTAAGAGATTCCCTTTTCCATGAATAGAGTTTTAATAAGAAGGTCGGCTTTTTTAGGGTTGTTGGTTTCCACCTCTAATTCGTAAAACACCTTTCCTAAATACTGAGATTTATCAAGTTCAAAAAGATGCCCTTTTTGGCGTTGATAGGTGGTTCGCTTTGTTTTTAGGGACCCTAGACACAGAAGTCTTTTTGTTGTGGTGGGTGAAAAATGTTTATTTAAAACTGAAAGAGGGGTCGCCTCCAATAAAGAGATGGGGGTGTGGCCCTTAATGATCTGCTTGGCTATTGTTAACGAAATATTTTCTTCGTATTCATAATTTATTTTGAGGGAGGTGAGAGAGTGTTTTTTTGGGGACTTCGGAAATTTTAAACAGACGATCGCAGTCTTAGGTCCCGAGGTTCTAATCCGTAAGCTTGTTTTTTTGTTTCTTAATGATAACTGCAGGGAATCAAAGTAGTAGTTAGTTTGAGTTTTAGTGGTATGTGGACGAAAAGTTAAGTGGTGCTTCAGTAATGAATATTCAGCTTTTGTTAGAGAGTACTTAAGCTCTATTTCAATTGGAGCAGGTCTCGACTTTGTTGAAATCATAGTGTGACATCATGAACTAGCCCTATTGGAAACACAATTTGAAACTATTTTTTAACTCTAAAAGGAACCAGTGATTTTATCTTGGTAGTAAAGGAACTTTTTTTATTAGAATTGTCTTTGCTGGCAAGCGCAAGTTCACCTGTATTTTCTTTTAAGCTACTCGCTTGAAAGGAGCTATTTTCTTTGTTGTTTAGTGAGCTAGATAAAATCACTTTGCGAGCCGATTGGGATAAGGAAAGACTTAAGATGGAGAGTAACATCGCCACTAAACTGGCAGCAGTTGCAAATTTTGTAATAAATTGAGTGTTTAGTGTTGGCTTTACCAATTCCTCTAAATTTGAACTGTGGGAAGGCGACATCTCTTTAATAAGGCTATTCATTTTTTCTAGTTGAGTATTTACACCCGTAGTTAAATCTTTGATGGTCGTAAATTGGGCGACCATAGTACTCATCGTAACTTCAATCGTTTCTTTGGCGATAGTAACTTCCTTAGAAAGGTCTAGAGATGCAACCGATTCAATTGAAATCGATTCTTTAGAGGCTGCTTTTTTTGACCTGCGTTGACGCTTGGGTTTGTCCTCAATTGCGGTGGCTTTAACCTCTTCAGTAGTTATTAGTTCGGTTGAGTTTTCTAAATTAGCATCCTTAGTCACATTAAATTCGTCTGGGTCATTAAGTAACTCAGCCTCTGTTGCTTCCATATCGGCAGAGTTAATAATTTGAGTGTCTTCACTTCCGATTGTTAATGTAGGATTGGTATCAGTATTTTTTTTTCTAGCCATTCGAAGAGCTCTCCTGAATTTAAGGCAACAGTCCCCCTTGGAGGGGAATTGTCTACCGACTATTCAGCAAGTTTGACGCCAATCGCCTACAGCCTAGTTCTGAAGGAATAGGTAGAATTAGGTGACGCTTCTGGGCGAGTCTTTAAAAGGGTGCCCCATTCAGGGCGCCTTTTTAAGCATGGATAAAGTGACCAAAAGTTAGACAGTTTTACTTCATTGAACGGGTCATCTTCTCTACCTCTTCAATGTGGGATGTTTCCTCAAGAATTAAACCACGAACCATCTCTTCTAATGCGACATCACCTTCAATTTTACCAAGGAGACCATGGTAGAGTTTTAGCGTGTCGTGTTCAAACTCTAAGCTTTCTTTTAGAATTTCCATTACGTTGTGATTATTAGTTTCGGGAACCGGTTGGACTTTAATCGACGGATGTCCACCTAAGGCCGTTATTTTTTCTCCGATAGTGACTGCATGTGCAATCCCTTCCATCGCGTGGTCTCTAAACCATTTAGTGATAGGAATTCTATTGGGCCCAAAAATCATGAAGCTGTAATGTAAATATCTGACAACACCCGATAACTCAGCCTCTAAAATAAGATCTAAATGATCAATAACTCCATTGGAAGAGGGTTTATCTGTTTTTGTTTTTGCCATTGTGAAGTCTCCTTGCGTCTATAAGTTTGACACATGGTACGAGGCTTAATGTCATCTGGCAATACGAGGATATTGATGCGGTGGTCTCAATCGGATAAAATAGAGATTATTATTCTAGTAAGGTAACGGTAGTTGTTTCTTAAGTAGGAAGGGCTGGTTAATTTATGAGACATGTTTTTTGGGGGATATGTGTATTAACCCAAGTTATCTTTGCTGAGGTCTCACAACCTGTGGGGGCTCCTCCTACGGGAAACTATCCCCAACAGGGACCTTCTCAGTCTAATGGAGCCTTTAACCGTCTAAATCCGGGGGCTATTCAGGTTTTTGATGCCGATTTTTTTAAACCCACCCCTCAAGCGTCAGAAAACACTCAAACTCCCAAAGGACGTGCCTACGCGGCAGATCCTGATTACAATACAGAGACTAGACAAAGAGCTATTAGTAAATGTGATGGTTTAAAAAATCAAAATTATGCAAAGTTTCAGGAGTGTTTTAAGAAAGATATGACGAACTCTAAAAAGGAAATTCAAGATAATTACGACGACGTCGAAAAAAAGCAAAATATCCCTCTAAAAAATGCGCCTAACCCTCTGATCGAGGAGCAAATGAGAAGTCCAAGTGGATTTCAAGAAGAAAATTGACGGACGATTCTTCCTGCTTGAAAGAAAGTGATGATATGAAATTAGAGCTATCCCACATTGCCATTGCATGTCCTTCTATTATAGCCGTAGCGGAGAGGCTCAAGGTGTTGTCCCTACAGATAGCTGAAACTCACGAAGTGCCCACCGAGAAAGTTAGAGCTGCCATGCTTCCCGTTAATGTGTCTGAACACTTTCGTTTAGAGTTACTGGAACCCACCCAACCCGATTCTCCTATTTCAAAGTTTTTACTCAAACGGCCCCACGGTGGAATTCACCATGTGAGTTTTGTAGTAAGAGAGATTGAGAAGTGGCAGGCTCTTCTAGTACAATCAGGTTTTGAAATTCTATCACCGGGAATAAGAAAAGCGGCCCGAGGAAAGGCTCTTTTTATTCATCCCCAAAGTATGGGGGGAGTATTAGTAGAGTTAGAAGAAATTAACGAATAGAAAAATATTATGGACTCAAGATACGACCAACTCAGCCCTGTGCCCCCACTGACTTTAGTAACGAAGAATATTATTATTGCCTGCGTGGTGATGTATCTCATCGATTTTGTGGTGACACACCTAGGATTTCAATTTCACGATTTTTATTTAAAGGAACTATTAGGATTGGTTCCTGCTCTTATCAAAGAAAAGGGCTGGATTTGGCAATTTGTGACCTATATTTTTATGCACGGTCACCCTCTGCACCTACTATTGAATATGTTAATTCTTTGGTATTTCGGATCTGAAATAGAATCTAAACTTGGAAGAAATCATTTTCTTTTCTATTTTTTACTCTGTGGTATTGGCGCGGGTATTTTTAATTATGGTGTGAATCTTATTTTTTCAGATGTGACTAAGTTAAGTCATCCCATCATAGGAGCTAGTGGCGCTATTTTTGGGATTTTAGCTGCCTATGGCATTTTCTTTGGAGAACGATATTTTTTGGTGTTTTTTGTTTTTCCAATGAAAGCAAAATATTTTGTTTTAGTGATGGCCTTAGTTGAATTGATTACAGGAGTAGAATCTAGTGCTCAGGATAATGTGGCACACTTTGCCCATATTGGAGGAATGTTTGTAGGGGCTGTTTATCTTTACTTTCGCTACCTGCGCCCAAGAGGGCCTAAATCTGGACAGTCTAAAAAAGATCAAGAAAGAGATAAACTGAAACGACAATTTACTTTGATTGTGAACGATAAAAATACAAAAAAACAGGAAGGTCCATTTTGGAATTAAGGGATAGGATTATTTTTCCTCTGCCTCTGGATTGAGTCCTGAAAAATCGATGTAGTTTTCTGAGTAATCATTTCCATCAATACAATATTTCACCGTTTTCTTTAATTCATCTTCAGTCACAAATGTTCCATGTAGTCTGCGTAAGGGCACCGCAGGTTGAATCATCAAGCAATCTCCTCGACCGATTAACTCTTCGGCTCCAGAGGTATCCAATATCGTTCTAGAGTCGATTCCTGAGGGGACCTTAAAAGATAGTCTTGAAGGGATATTCGCCTTGATTAGACCTGTGATGACATCTGTTGACGGTCTTTGAGTAGCAATCACCAAGTGAATTCCAGCGGCACGAGCTTTTTGTGCTAACCGAGTAATGGCAATTTCAACCTGTTCTCCACCTGACATCATAAGATCAGCTAACTCATCAACCACAATAACAATCAAAGGAAGCTTCTCTATCGAAGATTTTTGTTTTTCATTATAAGAGTCAATATTTTTGGAACCTGTCTTTGCCATAAGGCCATAGCGACGATCCATTTCCCAGACGGCCCAACTAAGAGCATTAAAGGCGATCTTATTATCGGTAATCACATTGCTGATCAGATGGGGCAGCCCATCAAATACATTTAACTCTAGCATTTTGGGATCCACCAAGATCAAACGAAGTTGTTGAGGAGACATTCTAAAAAGAAAACTCATGATTAAAGAGTTAATGAATACCGATTTTCCAGAGCCTGTGGCACCCGCTACTAACAGATGAGGCATGGAAACTAAATCTGCAAATACCGCATTGCCATCTGTAGTTCTTCCAAGCGCTATAGGGAGGCGCAATTTTTTATCGATATAATCTTTTTCGTTAAGGCAGTCTCTGAGTGCAATAGTTTCCGATTGTACTAGGGGAACTTCAATACCCACCACCGTTTTTCCTGGAATAGGGGCTACAATTCTTAATTCTCTAGTTCCCAACACAACGCCGAGGTCTTTTTGTAAGGCCGCTATTTTACTTAGTTTAATTCCAGCACTAGGTTTGTATTCATAAGTGGTGACCACAGGCCCTTGCGATACTGCAGTGATCTCTCCTGTGATTTGAAAAGATAGGAGGTGCTCACAAAGCTTCTGACTATTTTCTTTTATCTCGCTCTTAGTCATTTTTCTGGGATTATTTGCAGGCCCTTTGAGTAATCGAGTTGAAGGTAATGAGTAAGTTCCTTTAAAGGGAATCATATTCTGAATAGTGAAAATGTTTGAAATGGGCTCTTTGGATTCGGTCGTAGTAATATCGAATGTGGGTTCCAAGAGGGCTGTCTCCTCCTCATTTATGCTTTCGGTATCCTTCTTTTTACCGCGACTCCGTTTACTTTTAACAGGAATGGTTTTGATGGGAATGGCAGCAGTCGTACCTTTGGTATTCTCTTGGAAAGATGCTATCTTTTTTACGGCTGAAAGTTTTTCTATTTCAGAGCTATTATTTTCCTTCTTTTCGTCTTTATCGCTTTCGTCCTCCTCAGAATAGCCGAATATCTTATGAGTAAATTCCAACATAGATAGGTGTGTCGTGAATATTAAAGTGATTATAAAGGCCCCACTCACCATAATAAGAGCGCCCGTGGTATTGAAAATTTTCTCTAGAGCAGAGCCGATATAGCGACCTGCCAATCCACCTTGAAGAAGGCTAACCTCGGCAGCTTCAGCTCCCCAAATGAGACGACAGCCTAAAGCACCTAGAAAGGTAGAAAGAATAAACCCGAGAATGGGCATCCATTGAGATTTTATGGAGTCCCCTCGAAAGGCTAAATAGGCAATCCATGTGGCAAGAATAATACTGCCGTAGCCCATCACTCCAAGCGAGCCTAAAAATAACTCACTTAAAATGGCCCCTACAAGGCCACCCATATTATTAATATGGTCGATGCGGCCGTTAAAAATATTAAAAGTATCAAGCGGAATATAGGAGGTTACTGCCACTAAAAGAAACAGAGACAATAGCGTATAGATACTACCTTTGATTTCACGCGAAGTATGATCTTGAACCTTACTTTCAGATACCTGTTTGCTTGGCCGGTAAAATAACATGCTCATAGCTTGGCGTAATTTATTCATTCCAACGTTCCTCAAATCAAAAAGGGAGAGCAGATCTCTCTCATTAACCACCTGTGGCGTTTCCTTAAGGCTGCAAAGCAGATGCCGTCTTTGGCTGTGACAAACAACCCAAAAAAGGTAATAATTAGGGGGAATTTAACTGGCAATTTGATTTAGAGCCGTGCCTAAGCTCAATCTTGTCACAAACTGTCTAACTTTAAAACAGGGGGAGTTCGAGACTCATGGAGATACTTACAGATAGCTGGAGTTTAATTGTTATCTTGTTAGCGGCATTTGTGATCGGTTGGGCGGCAGAAACGGCCCAAACTTTTATGTCTCGGGCCTTAGCTTTTAGTATTTTAGCCTGGCTACAAACCCTTCCCGAATTTGCAGTTGAAGCCAGTATTGCTTGGCGACAAGAGCAAGATCTGATGATTGCCAATCTAACGGGATCCCTCCGCCTGATCGTGGGATTGGGATTGCCCATGATTTTTTTCGTTCATTTCTTTTTTCAAGGATTTAAGAACAAAAAATTTATCAGGGCGATTAAGTTAGATGACCAAGATTTTTTAAGTATTCTCTGCTTGTTCATTTCCATACTTTATTTTGTCTTTATCTGGGCGAAGAGCTCTTTAACCATTTTTGACTCTGGAGTATTATTTTTTATCTACGGAAGATATTTATGGATCTTAAAAGATTTTCCTACTCATACCGAAGAGGAGGAAAGTGATCTTCCCTGGATTGGAAAAAAATTAGTAAAGTTAGATCCCGTTCCGAAATTAATAGGAGTGGGGCTGCTCTTTACCATAGGAGGTATAGCCCTTTACTGCAGTGTTCATCCTTTCATCGACACCTTACAAAAATGGTCGATACGTATGGGGATTTCCACCTTCATTTTTATTCAATGGGTAGCTCCGTTTCTATCTGAATTTCCAGAGAAGGTGTCTGCCTTTAATTGGGCCAGACAAAAGAATAAGGCTCCGATGGCAGTGATGAATATGGTGGGAAGTAATATCAACCAATGGACTATGCTCGCCGGAATGATTCCTATCGTATTTAATTTATCGCTCGGACATTATCAACCGATTAGCTTAGATTCTCTTCATAGAGCTGAATTATTATTAACGATTGTGCAGTCTTTGCTTGTGGGTGTGCTTTTAATGGATCTTGAATTTTCTATTAGTGATGCCGCTCTTGTATTTGTTCTTTGGCTTGTTCAGTTTATTTTTTCGTCGACCCGAGAGGTAATTACTTGGGTGTATTTGATATGGGCGATTGGCGAAATTATAAAGTGTCTTTTTGTTTTTTGGAAACACCAAGAACTTCCGAAGGCTTTATTATTAGCCAAACGTTATTACGGACGCAATGAGTGAGAGCCGTATTTTTAACTAGCAATGGTTCCACAGATAAAATAACGGTTGGGGATCTACCCAAACCCTTTCCCAAACAGGGTGAAGTCTTAATTGAAATTAAATTTTCTGCGCTTAATCACCTGGATATTTGGGTGAGAGAGGGTTGGCCAGGATTAAAGTTGGCCTTTCCCCATATTATGGGTGGAGATGCTTCGGGTATTGTTTCTCAATTGGGTCAAGGGGTCACTGCGTTTGATGTAGGCGATGAGGTGATCATTTATCCCGGAATGAGCTGTGAAAAATGTTCTCATTGTTTAATGGGATGGGAAAGCCTCTGTTCACAGTATGCCATTTTAGGAGAGCAGGTTTCAGGGACTGAGGCAGAGTGGGTTGCAGTATCGGTAGGAAACGTGTTTAAAAAGCCTAAGCACCTGTCTTTTCAAGAGGCCGCTGCAGTACCTCTAGTTTTTACGACTGCGTGGCAAATGCTTGTCGTACGCGCCAATGTTAAGGAAAGGGATAGGGTCTTAATTCATGGTGCGGGAAGTGGAGTGAGTACTGCGGCTATTCAAATTGCCAAACTTTTTGGAGCCGAAGTGGCCGTCACCTCCAGCCGAAAAGAAAAATTGGAAAAAGCAAAATCATTGGGTGCCGATATTTTAATTCTTTCTACTGAAAAAGATTTTGCAAAAGAGGTTAAACGCCATTGGTTGGGTGGAGCAGATATTATTGTGGACCATGTGGGGCAGGTGTTTTGGGAGCAAAATATCAGGTGCCTTCGTTCCGGAGGTACTCTCGTTAGCTGCGGAGCCACTAGTGGTGGTGCGGGAATAACCGATTTGAAACATCTATTTTTTAGACAACTATCTCTATTGGGTTCTACCATGGGAAATAAAAAAGACTTTGAAAAAATTTTGGGTCATATAGAAAATAAAAAACTAAAAGCGGTAGTGGATAGAGAATTCTTACTAAGTGAAGTTGCTGAAGCCCATCGGTATATTGAGGATGGAAAACAATTTGGAAAGGTAGTGATTAAAGTTTCGCAATGAAACTACTGGCTTGATGAAAATCAGGTTTTGTAGAGTTATGCACTAATGCCCAGTAAGACAAAATATTAAAAGGATGTTCTAAGACAGCACTAAGTCCTAATGTACTTTCCCCAGCTCCCAGAAAGTCTATTTTTTTTACCGGAATATTTACTTTTAATGAGGCTTCACAAGGTGAATGAGAAATATGGCGGAGTTCGAATAGTGTAGAATCAAGAGTGATGGGATTCATACTTTTCTTGCGATACCCATCAAAATAAAAAACACACCAGTCTCCCGTAAATGAAAAATTAAATTCTAGATATTGATCGTTCCCTTTCTGAATAAAAAGTTCAAGGCAGGTGTGATGAAAGAGTCCCTCTCTTCGTTCTGGATTTTCTACGGGTTGAGGTAGTTTTAGCGAATCTACAGCGCCCTTTAGACAAAAACTAATCTGAAGCGCTCCTCCTAATTGTAGTAACTCAACACCCATAGAAATGGGGGACGGAGGTGGAGTAAAGGGTTTGAGTGAATAGTTCAGCATGGGAGTGCCTTATCTTTGATTAGCCTTTCAAAAATAGTACGCTCTCTCTCCTCAGATTCATAGTTTTGAGCAGCATAAAGAGGCTCTTTTCCACAGTTAGGTAGCTTAATCGTAATTAGTACAAACAATTGAAATGGTTGGGGTAAAGTAATTTACCATTCTCGCTTATAGTCGTTTTAATTCCTTTGTGTTATATCCAGCGATCTCAAGTTTTAGGTGAGATCTCTTTATGATTAACAGTACAAAATTTAAGGTGGAAATTCAGCAATGGATAGAGGCTCTACAGGCAGCTACTAGAGTTTTACTAACTTCACCAGGCGCCGCTGATGGCGACTCTATTGGAGCGCAATTGGCACTTCGGCAAATGATTTTGCAGAGTTTCCCCAAGATCTCAGTTCTTATTATTAATGATGAACCCCTCCCTCTCAGATATCAGTTTCTTCCAGGCGCTCAGTTTGTTCACACTCCAGAATCCTTTTTATCGGCAAAAGAGTCCTCCGTTTTTGATGTGGCTATTATTGTAGATGGGGGCATTGATAGGGCCGGTCGAGTACGTTACTTTTTTGAAAAGGCCAAAACGACCGTTTTCATTGATCACCATGCAGTGAGTGTTGAGTTTCCTTACACGATCAGAATTGTGGAGCCGATGGCCTCTTCCACTACAGAGCTCATGTATCATTTGTCTCAAACAGAATCCTTTAAGACAAAGGTAGATTCTGAATTTGCTCAACTTATTTATCTTGGACTTGTATTTGATACTGGATTTTTTAGACATTCCAATACGACCCCTGAGGTTATGGAGCTCTCAGCGATTCTATTGCGAACTGGATTTGATTTTACTCGGGTCGGTGAGAGAGGAATGTTAGAGCGTAGTTTTTCTAGTCTTAAAATGATGTCAGAAATTTTAAACCATTCTGAACTTAATGCTAATGGAAAGATCATATGGAGTTCTCTTTCTCAAAAGACTTTACAGAAATATAAGGCCGTCGATGATGATCGCGAGGGCATTATTGATCATATGTTTTTAATTCATGGTATTGAAGTGGCTGTTTTGTTTTTTGAATTAGTTTCTGGAAAAACTAAGGTGTCTTTCCGATCACGAGGAAGTATTGATGTGGCTAATTTTGCAAGAACTCTTACTGAACATGGTGGTGGCCATAAAAAAGCGGCGGGTGCTTTATTAGATAAGGAAATTACCGAGGTAGCTCCTTGGGTATTGAGTCAATTAGAAAAAACCATGGGTATTAAATGAAGTTTGGTTTTTTATCCTGTTTAGTTTTTATCATTTGTAGTTTGGAATCTAGTGGCGCTCAAGTTGTTTCCGATTTGGAACACGTGGCTTGCGAAGAGTTTCGTCTTTCGCGAGAACTTATAATCTATAAAGATCCCAGTCTATTCATAGGAACTCTTGGACAAATGTACAATAATCCGAGTCAGGGCTGGGCAAGTTTGATGAATGAAAGTCCAATTCTTACGACTGTACAGGGAACTATTCACTTAATGAAATTGGGATTGCCGGAGGAGTTTAAGGGTTTTGGAGTGATTTCTAAACTTTATGAATTGGTGGATCCGCGATTTAAACTTAAAATTAGAAGCCCGCAAAATAAAAGTGCGAAAACCTTAGAAAGGGTTTCGCCGTTGGTTGTACCCGTTAAGGTCTGTGGTCAGTCCTATGCAGATTCTCTAGGGTTTATTATTGTTTCCGATCTTGATTGGGCCCAAGAGGAGGATCTTCAGCCCGGCACTCTTGCTCCTTCAATTTATCCTAATCCCATTCCGAATCTAAAAAAACACTAAGCTGCTTTTTTGAAGGTAACTCTATTTCTGCCGCTGTATTTAGCCTCGTACAGTTGTTCATCAGCAGAAGTAATTAATTCTTCATAAGTTTCAAAATTGGCATGTTCATAGCTACTCACCCCGATACTCACGGTGAGTTTCAAACTGTGATTCATATATGAGACCGTTAATTTTTCTATGCTATAACGGATTCGTTCAGCGACGATTTCTGCTGAAGTAGTATTTGCGTTTCTTAAAACAACTGCAAACTCTTCCCCTCCGTAACGGCAGGCCACATTTTCGTGACGAAGCTCTTTTTTAAGCAGATGTCCTAATTGTGAAAGGACCTGATCTCCGGCTAAATGGCCATAGGAATCATTGATTTTTTTGAAATAATCAATATCCATCATGAGAAGACTTAAAGGTTGTTTATTTCTCCGGCTAAAACTAAATTCTCTTGATAATAGGTCGATAAAAAATCGTTTGTTGTAGAGCTTCGTTAAACTATCGTAATTAGCCTGTTGATATTTTTGATTTTGAACAATCTGATAATCGGCAAATTCCATTGAGAATTTAAAGTGAAGTCGAGTTCCAATTAAAATTCTATCTCCATTAATCAGTGAATGTGTTTGTACTTTCGTGCCATTTACAAAAATACCATTCGTACTTTCCATATCGGTAATGACTGTAGTCTCCTCTTTATTTACAAGGGTTGCATGGGTTCTTGAAATATGGGGATCATCTATCCAAATACTACAAGCAGGATCTCTCCCAATAGTAACTACCTTATCGCGAATATTGAAAACCTGTCCGCTACCATGACCAGAAAGCTGAGTTAAACATGGATCGATCGGTGTTTCGGTATGATCAGCTGTTTTGATCTCGTTCGCAATCTGAGTTTTGTCTTCGTTATATTTATTACTAGAGTTCTTGTTGCTCAAAATAGCCTCGCTTTGTCTTTAAATATTCTGAACATAATAAAGCAGTCCCTATCTTAACTATCGGCAAAATGGGCATCGGTTCTTAGTGAATTAGCGAGCCATAAAAGGGCCCACAGACTAGGATAAGGGCTTATAGTCAAAAATGGGCTGTTGCGTAATAACAATATGATTGCTCGAGCATAAATTCGGTAGTAATTTTAAACAATTGGACGTTAATGTGGACATGGGGGGAATTATGGCGAGTGAGCCTACGTTAAAAGAGTTATTGGAAACAATGATTAGAGCCCTAGTAGATATTCCAGAAAATGTAAGAATTTCTGAAATTAAAGGGGAGCAGACTACAGTGTATGAAATTGTGGTGGCTAAAGAGGACTTAGGTAAGATCATTGGCAAGCAGGGGAAAACTGCAAAGGCTTTACGAACTATTCTGACAGGAGCCTCTACAAAGTTACGACAACGATCTGTTCTAGAGATTATCGAGTAGATTTTTCAAATATAACCTATTAAGTGCAATCAGAATTAGTAGTGAACTCACTAGATTTTTAGTGAGATCTATTTAGCTAATAAGACTGGCGCGTAACATCTCTCGATTTAAACGAGTAATATTTTCCAAGGTAATCTCTTTTGGACAGGCCGCTTCGCAAGCTCCGGTATTTGAGCAACTTCCAAATCCTTCATGATCCATTTGAGTCACCATCCCTCGGACCCGCTGAGATCTTTCCGGGTGGCCCTGAGGTAACTGAGCCAAGTGAGAAACTTTGGCAGATACAAACAACATCGCAGAAGAATTTTTACAGGCCGCTACACAAGCGCCACAGCCAATACAGGCCGCAGCATCCATGGCACTTTCAGCTATATTTTTTCCTACTAAAATACTATTAGCTTCGGCAGCATTGCCAGTATTAACGGAAATAAAACCACCTGCCGCTATGATCCGATCAAAAGCAGTTCTATCGGTCATTAGATCTCGTAGTACAGGAAAAGCCTTAGCTCTCCAAGGCTCAATCACAATAGTGTCATTTTCTTTAAATCGACGCATGTGAAGCTGACAAGTGGCAGTTCCTGTTTCTGGCCCGTGAGCATTACCATTAATCATTAAAGAGCAGGACCCACAAATTCCTTCTCGGCAATCATGATCAAACTCAATGGGAGTTTCCCCTTTTTCAACGAGTCCCACATTTAAAACATCCAGCATTTCCAAGAAGGACATGTCGGGTGTCACATCTGCTATGTCATAATCCACCAAATTTCCTGGAGTGGAGGGCCCTTTTTGACGCCATATTTTTAAATTCAGCTTCATGATATTCCCCTAACCAGTAGATTATCTACTTGTAATTTCTCTGAGCAATGTGTGCATATTCAAAAGTTAAAGCCTCTTTATGAAGCTTGGGTTTTTCAGTATTAAATTCCCACGCGGCTACGTGTGAAAAATGGGTATCGTCTCTTAATGTTTCTCCATCTGGAGTTTGCATCTCTTCTCGAAAATGGCCGCCACAAGATTCCTTACGCTCTAAGGCGTCGATACACATCAATTCTCCTAGTTCAAGAAAATCGGAAACTCTACCGGCCTTTTCCATTTCAGAACTCAAGCATTTATCATCTTGTGGAACCCATAGAGTATTCGAAAATTCCTCTTTGAGGGCTCCGATTTTAGAAATAGCCTCTTTGAGACCCGATTCTTCTCTAGACATGCCACAATAATCCCACATGATTTTACCTAGTCGGCGATGAATCGTTTCTGCGCTCTGATTACCTTTTATTTTTTTGAAGCTTTCAATTTTTTCTTTGACCGCTTGGGTGGTAGCCTTCACAGGATCCTGTTCTAATTTGATAGGAGCTAATTTTTCTCCACCTAAGTAGTTTCCAATACTATAAGGCGCTACAAAGTACCCATCTGCCAACCCCTGCATGAGAGCTGAAGCCCCTAATCGATTGGCTCCATGATCTGAAAAATTGGCCTCGCCTAAAACAAAAAGACCAGGGATATTGCTCATTAAATTATAGTCTACCCACAAACCACCCATCACATAATGAACTGCAGGAAAAATTCTCATCGGCGTTTTATAGGGATTTTCATCTGTGATTTTTTCATACATTTGAAATAGATTTGCATATTTTTCTTTAACTTTAGATTCGCCCAAGCGCTCAATAGCCTCCTGGAAATCTAAATAGACGGCTAGTTTACTACTGCCCACTCCGAGCCCTTCATCACACATTCTTTTGGAGGCCCGGGAGGCCACATCTCTAGGAACGAGATTTCCAAAGGCGGGATACATTCTTTCTAAATAATAATCTCGTTCATTTTCTGCGATTTGTGCAGGGGCTCGATCGTCTCCTGCTTTTTTAGGAACCCATACTCGTCCGTCATTTCTTAGGGATTCAGACATTAAGGTTAGTTTCGATTGGTGATCACCTGAAACGGGAATGCACGTAGGGTGAATCTGAGTGTAACAAGGGTTCGCCATATAGGCGCCTCGTTTATAAGCTCTCCAAGCTGCGGTAGCATTACTAGCCTTGGCGTTGGTTGAAAGGAAAAAAACATTACTGTAACCACCGCTGGCTAACACTACAGCATCTCCGGTATGACTTGTGATCTCTCCAGTCACTAAATTTCGAGTGACGATGCCACGTGCTTTTCCATCACTTAAAATAAGATCTAACATTTCGTGACGAGAAAATAGCTCGATACTTTTTTCGCCCACCTGTCTCATTAGAGAGCTATAAGCACCAATTAAAAGCTGTTGCCCCGTTTGTCCTTTAGCATAAAAGGTTCTAGAAACTTGAGTGCCTCCAAAAGAACGATTAGCTAAAGTTCCTCCATATTCTCTTGCAAATGGAACTCCCTGAGCGACACACTGATCAATAATATTAACCGAAACTTCCGCTAGTCGATAAACATTGGCTTCTCTAGCACGATAGTCTCCGCCTTTAATCGTATCGTAGAATAGGCGATGTACAGAATCCCCATCGTTTTGATAATTTTTTGCAGCGTTAATTCCCCCTTGAGCGGCAATAGAATGAGCTCTTCTAGGACTTTCGTGATAGGTAAAAACTTTTACTTTATACCCTTGTTCCGCCAAACTGGCGGCTGCAGAAGCTCCCGCAAGTCCCGAACCCACAACAATAATCGTATGTTTTCTACGATTAGCTGGGTTAACCAGTTTATTTTCAAATTTTCTTTCGGTCCATTTATTTTCAATGGGACCACTTGGAATTTTGGAGTCCAACATGATTATTTACCCCCGTAAAAGTAGCCGTAAATAGGTTGTATAAAAAATCCGCCTGCAACTAATAAAGCAAAAGCCCATCCCAGTTTTTTTATTAAACAGCCGCGCACACTGAAAAGTCCCAACGACTGAAAAACAGCAGAAAATCCGTGGGCTAGATGAACAAAAAGAACGACCATAGAAAAAAGATAACCAATCAAATAAAGAGGACATTTAAATATTTCAATCACCAATCGATGGAGATCTCGCATCTCCACTCCATTATAGGTCACCGGATAGTAGGTTCCATATTTAAAGGTAATTAAATGTAGCACCACAAAAGTTAAAACTAAAAGTCCCGTGAGCGCCATATACCTTGAACCAAATCGCGCAGATTTTTCACAACTAGAGGCCAGTTGAGAAGGCGCAATGGGCCTGGCAGAGCGATTGGCTAAAGTTAATGAAAGCGCAAGTCCCATGTGCACCAAAAACATGAGAACTAATCCCACTTCAGCACCGTAAATCAAAGGATTGGTGACAAGCTTATGTCCATAAGTGTTGTACATCTCCGGCCCAAAAAACATTAATAAGTTTCCCGACATGTGCACGAGTACAAAGCCCGATAGTCCAAGCCCTGTGATTCCTACTAGAAACTTTTTTCCTACCGATGATTTCAAGAGGGATTTAATAGAGGTCATAACTGCCTTTTCGTTAAAAATTTGAGGAATCTAAATTACGATGGATCCTCTTCATTAGTCATCTTTTTTTCTAATCATAATGTAAGTTCTAATCCTGCAGAAAGAAAGAGATAGCCGACTAATAGTCTTACTTTTAAAGGTGACGTTAAATAATAATCTATTCCCATCCCTCCGTCGCCACTAAGAAAAGCGGCGCCTTTGACTCTGCGGGTACCCCCGTCACTGGTAGATCTAGAATCATATTCTATGGGACGCAGCACCACTCCTGCAAAGGCCTCAAAGTGAAAATTTCTAGACAAAGAATAAATGAATCTAAACCTAATGGGTGCTACTAGATAAAGATGGGTATATTTTTGAGGTGGGTTTTCAAAAGTTAAACGAGTAAAGGTAAATCCTGGTCCAGTCTCTAAATGAAAGAAGGTGTTTTTATTAAGTGTCAGAAGCGGAATAGAAAAAAGAAAAAAATCGCCAAAAGAGCCAAATCTAGTCTCATAGAAGCTTTCGTAAATTAACGGAGTTCCTATAAGGAGCGAAAAACTGATCGAATTAAAGGTATTAAACCTTAGCGGCAGCTCGATTGGAAAATCATCAAGTCCTTCAGGACGCAGTAGGTTAATTTTGGGTCGTATTTTGGGTTGTATTTTGGGTTGAACCGCTTTGACCTTGGGAATTAGCATTTTAGGAGAGCTCTCTGCTAAAGCTAACGGTGCAAACAGTCCTAAAACGGCCAATCCCACCCCACATAGATCTCTTATTTTTTTAGTCATATAAAATACTTTCAAAGCCAAAATGAGGCGTTATAATCCCATACTATGGCTAATATTAAAACAACGAAGGAAATGGTTTCAAACCTATACTCTCAGATGCAGTCTCGGATTAATGAAGTGAAAACTAGGGTGAATCGTCCTTTTACTTTAGCTGAAAAAATTCTTTTTGGTCACTTAGACAATCCAAAGACTCAAGAATTAAATTCAGGTGAAAGTATTTTAGCCTTACGCCCAGATCGAGTGGCGATGCAAGATGCCACTGCCCAAATGGCTATCTTACAATATTTAAGTTCAGGTCGAAAAACTACCGCGGTTCCGACCACCGTTCATTGCGATCATTTAATTAGAGCTGAAGTGGGTGCGAGCGCCGATATGACCACGGCACTAGACGAAAATAGAGAGGTTTATGATTTTTTGCAAACCGCTTCGCAAAAAGCTGGAATCGGATTTTGGAAACCTGGTTCAGGAATTATTCATCAAGTCGTTTTAGAAAAATATGCCTTTCCTGGAGGATTAATCATTGGAACCGATTCACACACTCCTAATGGAGGTGGAATGGGAATGCTAGCGATTGGTGTGGGCGGAGCTGATGCTGTCGACGTGATGGCAGGGTTGCCATGGGAAGTTAAATACCCAAAACTGATCGGTGTTTATTTAAAAGGAGAAATGAAAGGTTGGACCTCTCCTAAGGATGTGATCTGTAAGCTCTGTGGAATTCTCTCGGTTAAAGGGGGAACTAATCGAATTATAGAATACTTCGGCCCTGGTGCTAGGACGATTAGTTGCACAGGGAAGGCCACGATCACTAATATGGGAGCTGAACTAGGCGCAACCACCTCAGTCTTTCCTTATGATCTTGAGATTGAAAAATATTTACAGGCGACTCGCCGAGAAGATTTAGCGAGTTTAGCAAAGCAACATGCTTCACTTCTTATTGCGGATGAAGATGTTGAAAAAAACCCTTCAAAATACTTTGATCAGATTATTGAAATTGATTTGTCTGAATTAGAACCTCAGGTGGTAGGACCTCATTCTCCAGATGTTGCGAGATCTATTTCTCAATTAGGTAAAGAGGTCGTAGCCAAAGGTTGGCCAGAAAAGCTTTCTGCCGCCTTGGTAGGAAGTTGTACCAATTCTTCTTACGAAGATATTTCTCGCGTTATGGATTTAGCCAAACAGGCCGCCGCACAGGGACTCACTCTTCCTATTCCTTTTTTAGTCACTCCAGGATCGGACCAAGTTTACCAAACCATTAAACGCGATGGGCAGTTAGCCGCTTTAGAATCTATCGGCGCTACGATACTTTCTAATGCCTGTGGTCCTTGCATTGGTCAGTGGAAGCGAAATGATATTAAAAAGGGTGAAACCAACGCTATTTTAAGTTCCTTTAACCGGAATTTTCCAGCCCGCAATGATGGCAATGCAGAGACTCTTTCTTTTATTGGAAGTCCTGAGATTGTTTTAGGTGTGGCACTTTCTGGAAAACTTACCTTTAATCCTCTAACGGATGAGCTCACAGGAAAAAATGGGAACAGGTTTAAATTAATGGCTCCTAAAAAAGCTCCTGCGATTCCACCGAATGGTTTTAAGTTTTCCGATGAGGGCTATGTAGAGCCGATATCGGACGGTAGCAAAATAAAGGTGGTAGTGAGCCCTACCAGTCAGCGGCTACAATTACTAAAGCCATTTAGCAAATGGGATGGAAAAGACCTAGAGAAACTCCCTCTTCTTTTAAAGGCTAAGGGCAAGTGCACGACCGATCATATTTCTCCTGCAGGTCCTTGGTTAAAATTTAGAGGTCATCTAGATAACATTAGTGACAATATGTTTACGGGTGCCATCAATGCTTTTACCGCTAAAACCGGCACTACCAAAAATCTTATCACAGGAGAAATTCAGTCGATTCCTGCTGTGGCGAGAGATTATAAATCTAAGGGTTTACGATGGATTGTAATTGGCGATGAGAATTATGGCGAAGGTAGTAGCCGAGAACATGCCGCCATGTCACCTCGCTTTTTAAGTGGCGCCGCTGTTATTGTAAAAAGTTTTGCCAGAATTCATGAAACTAATTTAAAAAAGCAAGGGGTTCTGCCTTTTACTTTCAATACTCCAGCAGATTACGACAAGGTTAAAGAGACAGATCATATTAGTATTTTAGATCTTCAGCATTTAGCACCTCTCAAAAAAATGACGGCCATTTTGCATCATAGCGATGGAACGGAAGATAAGATTTTACTAAATCATGCCATGACTCCAGACCAAATAACTTGGTTTAAAGAGGGCTCTGCGCTTAACGTGCTTGCTGGGGTGCAGTGAGCGAATCTTACACAAAGATCATTAAGGCAGATTCTGATTGGTGGTCTTTTGACTTTAGATCTGTCTTTTATTATCGAGATCTTCTTTTTTTGATGATTCGTCGAGAGTTTGTTTCTAAATACAAGCAGACAATTTTAGGCCCTCTGTGGTTTGTAATACAGCCGTCGTTAATGGCGATAGTATTTGTTTTTCTTTTTTCGGAGACGATGCATGTTCCTACCGATGGAGTTCCTCCAGTTCTATTCTATTTTTCAGGTATTATTATTTGGAATTTTTTATCGAGTTCTTTAGGGGCTATTTCTCTTTCGTTGCTTCATCATTCCGAATTATGTAAAAAAGTTTATTTCCCAAGAATTTTTTTGCCGATCTCTCAATTATTTGCGAGCTTTTTTGCGCTATTAATTCAGATGGGTGTTTTTATCGTTTTGTATCTCCTGTTTTGGGTAACGCAGAATCACAGCGGTTTTTTCCCGACGGCCCAGCTGCTTTTACTTCCTTTATGGTTTGTCCAATTAGCATTTTTAAGTTTAGGAGTGGGAACTTGGATTGCAGGGTTAACCTCTAGATATCGCGATTTTCATCATTTAACTCAATTAGGCCTAACTTTATGGATGTATGCCTCCCCTATCAGTTACTCCTTGCGATTAGTTTCACCGAAATGGAAATGGCTAGTTTTGAGTAATCCTGTCTCGCCGGTAATTTTATCTATTCGTGCCGCAGTTTTTGGAACTGAGGCACTGAGTTTGGAGATACAATTAATCTCAATGGCTATCTCTATCTTTTTATGTGTCACAGGAACCCTGTTTTTTAATCGAATTCAACGAAACTTTATCGATACGATATGAAACCACTTATTGAAGTCGAAAATTTATCAAAGTGTTATCGAACAGGAGAAAGAGGATTCCGTTCGTTAAGAGATTCTTTTCAATACTGGTGGGGACAAAGTTTAAAAAAAGAAATGAAGATTGAAGAGGCCGACCTCAAGCGGTTTTTCTGGGCCTTGAAAGACATCTCTTTTCGATTGCAGGCTGGAGAGGCGATTGGCTTGATTGGAAAAAATGGAGCGGGTAAGTCGACATTACTCCGCATTTTAGCCAGCCTTACCGAACCTACTGAGGGTCAAGCCGTGATTCGTGGAAGAGTGGCCTCTCTTCTTGAGATGGGGAGTGGATTTCACCCAGATCTGACAGGAAGAGAAAATGTTTTTTTGAATGGGGCCTTTCTAGGAATGAAAAAAAAAGAGGTCGCCGAACAGTTTGATGCCATTGTGGCGTTTTCAGAAAACGAAGCTTTTATCGACACTCCTGTGAAACATTATTCTAAGGGAATGTATACGCGATTGGCCTTTTCTGTGGCGGCACATCTAAATGCCGATATTTTACTGTTAGATGAGGTCTTAGAGCTGGGCGATGTCGCATTTCAACAGCGGGCTATTGAGAAAATGATAGAAAGAAAAAAAGAGGGCAAGGCGATCGTTTTTGTATCGCATCATGCTGAGAGAGTTCAGGCGATGTGTGATCGCGCTATTTGTTTAGATTCAGGGTATCTGAGTTTTGATGGCGGGATTAAAGAGGGGATGGAGCGGTATTTGACTAGCCTCACTCTTTCATCCATGCTTTAGCTATGACATCACCTAAAATAATTCCTCAAATTTGGCTTGATCATGATCGAAACATTCGTCCTTATCTTTGGAGTCATCGAGTCCTATCGATAGGGAAAAATATTTTAGGCTTGGGACTTTTGATTTGGTTCGTGGTGAGTTTAAGGGCTTTTCATTTAGAGATATTTTTAGGAGCACAGATCTCCTCACCTTTTCTAATTTGGTTGGCCTACTTTGGAATCGTAAGCACCGTTTGGGAAGTTTGTTCTTTTCCCTTTAGCATCAGCTCTCATTGGGTAGAAAAAAGTCATCATCTATCTAAACAAACCTATCTCAGTTGGTTTTGGGATCAAGTTAAAGGGTATTTATTGGGCGCTGTTTTGGGCTCTGTATTTCTCGGTGTTTTATACGGGTGTATTATTTATTTAGGCACCAGTTGGTGGTTTGGATCTGCCGCTCTTTTTATTGGACTATCGATAATATTAGCTCAATTAGCACCTGTATTATTAATTCCGATTTTCTTTAAATTAGAGCCCATGGAGGGTGGAGAGTTGAAGGAACGTCTTTTGACCATGTGTAAAAATTTTGGAGTCGAAGTCAAAGAGGTTTATCACTTAGGAATGGGAGAGAAAACAGAAAAGGGAAATGCGGCCTTTGTAGGTTTGGGAAAAACTAAGCGAATTATGATTGGTGATACCCTATACAAAAAGTTTTCTCCTGAGCAGGTAGAGGCCGTGTTTGCGCATGAGCTTGGGCATCAAGTTCATAATGATTTGTGGAAAGGAATGATCCTTTCAAGTGGGTTTTTATTTGTAGGTTTTTATTTAGCACAGAAATTAGTAGCCAACTATGTTCATCCCTATTTTGAAAGTAATATGCTTCAACCTTTTGGAGCCTTATCTTTCTTTTTAGTTTTTGTTATAGTGCAGATGCCAGTCGGTATTATTCAAGCGATGTTTTCTAGGTGGCGAGAACGAATGGCCGATAGGTTTGCCTTTGAGCGTATAGGCAGTGGCGAAAAATTAGCCGAGGCCTTAGAGAAACTTACTTTTCAAAACCGCGGTCTTTTTAAACCTAATCCGATTATTGAGTTTTTCACCTACTCTCATCCGGCCCCTTGGAGAAGAATTACTCTCCTTCGAGGTTCTAAAGTTTGATAAAATGAAAAAAGTATTTTTGTTCTTCATCCTTTTATTTTACATAAGTAGCTCATTTGGCTTACTTCCTATTTTGACACCTCTAGAGGTGGCGCCTCCAACCGTTATTTTAATTTCTATGGATGGTTTTCGTTCAGATTATTGGGACAGAGCTAAGACCCCCCATTTTCATGAGCTGATAAAACGAGGTACTATAGCCGACCATTTAAAACCGGTTTTTCCTTCCGTCACCTTTACCAATCACTACTCTTTAGTTACGGGGCTTTTTGCGGAAAATCATGGGATTGTTAATAATTCGATGTGGGATCCCGTAAGTCGGAAAAATTTTGAAATTCAGGATGCAGATGCTGTAGATGAAGGTGTTTGGTGGGAGGGGGAGCCTGTCTGGGTGACCGCAGAAAGGCAAGGTAAACGGACGGCCTCGATGTTTTGGGTAGGAAGCTCAGCTGAGATCAAGGGCATACGTCCTACCTACTGGATGCCTTATGACCAGGCCTTTCCTAAGCAAAAAAGAATCGAAAAGGTTTTGGAATGGCTAGATCTCCCTTCAGAAAAGAGACCTCAGTTTATAACCCTTTATTTTGAAGACACCGATCTAGCTGGGCATCGGTATGGGCCTGACTCTGAAGAGGTGACCCAAGCTATAAAGGCATTAGATGATTCTTTAGGGCAGTTAGTCGCAGGGCTGAAGATACGAGGGCTTGAAAAAAGTACAACTCTTATCTTAGTTTCTGATCATGGTATGGCGTCGGTTAAAAGATCGGACCGACTTTTATTAAACGATTATGTGACTACTACTGAAGCGAAGGTAGTAGGAAAGGGCGCCTTAGTTTTCGTATGGCCTGTGAGTAAACAGGCAGAATTAGCAATTCTAAAAAAGGTCAAAAACAAAACTGGGCCATTTCAACTTCTCCTAAAGGAAAAAATGCCTGAACGGTTTCATTTTTCGAAGCATCGGAGAATTTCTCCTCTTGTTTTTTTGGCAAATGAAGGATGGTATTGGGAAACGGGATTATTGCCATCAATAAAACCTACTGTATTTGGAATGCATGGCTATGATAATATCTCACCTCGCATGCAAGCGATATTTCTGGCAGTGGGACCTGATTTTGCTGAAAATAAAAAAGTTGGAGAGGTTGAAAATATAGATATTTACTCTTTGCTGGCCCATCTTTTAAAGCTTAGGCCAGCAAATACCGACGGTAATTACCAAAGAATTGAAAAAGTTTTACATTCAAAGGAATAAACACTCATTACTAAAGGAGAATCGGTGAATCATTCACAATTAATATTCAGACTCATAGTTTTGTTTTTAGTTTCGAGCGGAGCGGGAGTCCGTTCTTTTTCCACGACTCTAACTGAGGAGCAAGAAAAGGCGTTAATGGGAGCTATGGAAGAATTAACCGATCCTACAAAGAGACAAGGAAACTTAAAGAAGGATAAAAAAGCGGCAGAATCGGATGAATTAGTGAAGGAGGTCGGGGGTGAATTTTCTGAAGAAATTTATCAGTTAGCTGCAAAGGTAATGGAGACGCTCGCTTCAGATGCTAAAGGTGATCCCGAAAAGATGGAAAAAATATTGGATAAAGCCGCTAAAGATCCGGCAAGTTTTGCTAAGACATTTTCTACGGATCAGAAAAAAATATTAAAACAGCTCGGAAAAAAAATAGAGAGATCAAAGAAACCAGCCATTCATTAAAAAGGCGCTGCTCCCAGAAATTTTAGTTAAAGTTAATTAGCTAACGGAGTATTTGTCGTTTGTGAAGTACCGGTTATTGTAATCGCTGTCGGAATAAATCCAAAGCCATCTAGTCCTGCTAACTTCAAGACCTCGGCTACATCCTTAATGTAATGGAATGTGAGTTGATTTTTAATTTCAGGGCTCACATCGATTAGATCTCCCTTGTTTTTTTCAGGAAGTAAGATTGTCTTAATTCCAGCTCGATGAGCTGCGATCACCTTCTCTTTGACTCCGCCCACAGGAAGAATATTGCCTCTAAGGGTAATCTCTCCTGTGAGAGCGAGGTGTGGAGAGACAGCTTTATTTTGAATGAGACTGGCTAGAGCTAAGAAAATAGCAGTTCCGGCGGATGGGCCATCCTTGGGAATAGCTCCAGCAGGAACATGAATATGAAATTCTGATTGATCAAATTTTATTTCAGTCGATTTTATCAATTGGGATCTTAGGAGGCTTAAAGCAATTTGAGCAGATTCTTTCATGACATCTCCCAATTGACCCGTGAGGATTAATCCTCCTTTTCCTTCCATTCGAGCGACCTCAATTTGCAGAATTTCCCCTCCCACTGGAGTCCATGCCAGCCCAGTTACAATGCCAGGCTTAGCGTTCGTTTCTACGACTTCAGGAAATAGCTTTTGGGGGCCAAGAATGGATTCGAGTTGTAGTTTTGAAATTATTATTTTTTCAGGTGGAGTTTCTCCTGCCAATTCTTCAGCTGCATACCTGCAAAGGTGAGCTAGTTCTCTCGTTAAATTTCTAACTCCCGCTTCTCTAGTGTAGGCTTCGATCAATTGGGCTAGTGCTTCATCGGTGATTTGTAAAGTAGCTTCAGAAATTCCGTGATCCGAAAGTACCTTATGAATGAGATGCCGTTTGGCAATTTCCATTTTTTCTGGTTTCGAGTAACTGGTCATTTCAATAACTTCTAAACGGTCTTTTAATGCAGGTGGAATAGTCTCGATCATATTTGCAGTAGTTACAAAAAAGGCCTTAGAGAGATCGTAAGGAACATCTAAGTAATGGTCGACGAAGGTATGGTTTTGTTCAGGGTCTAAAACCTCTAATAACGCCGAAGCGGGATCTCCCCTGAAGTCATTTCCCAATTTGTCCACTTCATCCAAAAGAATCAGAGGATCGGTAACTCCGGCGCGTTTCATCGCCTGAATAATTCGGCCGGGTAGAGCTCCGATATAGGTTCTTCTATGGCCGCGAATTTCAGCTTCGTCTCGCACTCCGCCTAAACTAATGCGTACAAAAGTACGGCCGAGGGCCTTAGCCATCGATTGCGCAATACTTGTTTTTCCAACTCCTGGTGGACCCACTAAACATAGAATGGGGCCTTTCATTTCCTTTTTTAATTTGGCCACTGCTAAAAATTGGAGAATTCTTTTTTTGACCTTTTCAATACCAAAATGGTCAACCTCTAAAACGGCTCTGGCACTAATTAGATTAATCTCGTGACTAGGAGTACCCGATGTTTTTTTCCATGGCACAGCTAAAAGCCAATCGAGATAGGTGCGAATTACGTGGTGTTCTGGTGAGGCCTTGGGAATGGAGTTAAGTCGTTTAAACTCGTCCTGGACCAGTTTAAGAATGTCATTAGGAAAACCGGCCTCTTCAATCCTTTTAGCTAATCCGTCACTATTTTTAGGATCATCTCCCAACTCTTCAGTAATGGTTTTAAGTTGTTCTCGGAGTAGTTGCTCTCTTTGATCTTTAGAAAGGCGATCCATCATCTTATTGTGAATTTCACCATGAAGAACAAGTCTTTCTTTTTCACGAAGCATTTCTGAAAGTAGAGCATGTAGTCTCTCCTCCAAGTCGGACATTTCTAGAAGCCTTTGTTTCGCTAGCGTAGTTAAATGGATAAAAGTACATCCAAGATCGGCAATCTGTGCAGGGTCATTAATTTGATTTAAAAGTTTGATAAGCGCTTCGGCTCCAGGGGCCCCAGATAAGGTAAGAATTATTTTTCCAACCTGCCGAATCTCACCCGCAATCGTTTCTACTCGCTCCGATTGGGCTGAAGAGACTTCAGGAAGACGAAATCCTTTAGCAGCCAAGTACCCATCATGCTCTACCAATTCCGTAATTTGAAATCTAAAAAGGCCATTAGCAATGACCTGTAAACTGTCTTTTTCTAGTTGGCTGATTTTAGAGACAATACAAACGACCCCAACGGAAAAAAGGTCCTCTATCTGAGGTTTATCTTTTGAGGGGTCTTTTTGAGTGACGACTAAAAGAAGGTCTCCCATTTTCTGGGCCTGTCGGACGGTTCTAACACTTTTGGTTCGCCCCACAATTAAAGGAACGGCGGTATTAGGGAACAACACCGTATTTCGAATCGGCAATAGCGGTATTAACTCAGGAAGCTCAATATTCTGTTTAGATGCGTCCATAGTCGATTCCTTTCACAACCTCAAGAGTATGTTATTCCTTTGAAAAAGGTCAATGGTGTGGGTAGAAAATAAAGGGCTCGGCGACCGTTTTTCTGAAAAAACCAAGGTTTTAACGGGAAGGATAAGGTTTTAAGTGATTTAAAATGAAAAAGGGACCTCTAAAGGCCCCTTTTTCTAATTAGGATTGAAGCTAAATCGGTTCTATTGACGACGCATTTTTTTTACACGCATGCGTTTTTTGTTTTTACGGCGTCTAGCAATAGCTGGATTTTGACGTTGTTGTTGTCTGCCACTTCTAAGTTTGGCCTTTCTTTTAGCTTTTTTCTTAGCAGTTTTTCTTTTAACTATTTTTTTGACCATCTTTGGCCTCCTTATTCAAAATCTTTAAGAGATCAAACTATAAGTTTGTCAGGCGAATTGGCAACGAAAAAAACAGATTTTATGTCAAATAGTATCAATTCTCAGAAGCCGTTAATAATGGCAGGGGGGCATAAAAAAACCTTTTTAAATTTAAAAAATGAATTTCAAAGCAGTAGTACAGCAATATAGCCAGGAACAGTGAGAGTAATAGAGCAATGAGCTGGAATAGAAGCTTTCCCAATAACGGAATTTCCTGAAACCAAGGCCAATATCCAATGCCAGTATCGATTCAATTGTGATGGAGAAGAGGAAATATAGGAATGGTTTAAAATAACAAGAAGAATAGCAAGCCCTCTGAACCCATCAAAAGAGGGATTGAAATCGAGGGGTCGTAATAAAGAGCTTTTATTTTTCACAGGGACTTAAAAGAGTTCACCTAATAATTTTAGGGGCATTATCTCGGTGCAGTTTCCTTATTATATCTTTTTTTATTGAAGTTGTGAAATACTGGAGAATCCTAAATGTTTAAGAAGCGGTGTTAAAGAGTTAGAGTCGATATTGGTTTGGGTGAATACGGCTTGAAATGTAGGTTTTATAGAACATAAGAGGGGTTGAGAAGTGGGTATTAATGCCTTGACTCTAATCGCAATCGCTTCAGAGGAATCGATCCATTGAATAGGTTTTGGAACTGCATCAGAAAGCTCGTTAATAAGTAGTGGGAAATGGGTACAGCCTAAAACTATGGTATCGATGGGAGAGCGTTCTTTAAGAGGAAAAAAAGGGGCTAGTTCCTTTTGAATCTCCGATATAGAAACAATTTTCCCACGGGATTTTTCTTCAGCCAATTCTACTAATCGAGTCGATCCCACTTTAATCAATTCGCAGTTAGATGCGAACTCTTCAATGAGTTTATCGATATAGGAACGCTCGATCGTACCAGGAGTGGCCAGAAGGCCTATGGTTTTAGTCCTACTTTTTTCCACCGCAGGTTTAATAGCTGGAACGACTCCTACGATAGGAATTGAGCTATTTTGTCTTAATGACTCAAGTGCTATCGTGCTGGCAGTGTTGCAAGCAATCACAATAAGTTGCACATCAAAATTAATTCTAATTTTAGAAACCAATTCATTGATACAGTGAATTACTAAGGCTGGTGTTTTAGGCCCATAAGGAAAATTTTTATTATCACAGCCATAAACTATAGATAGATTTGGAAGCGCCTGTCTAATCGCCTGAAAAATACTCAGACCACCAACTCCAGAATCTAAAATAGCAATGGTGCTTTTTTGTTCATTCATTAGTCAAAACCAGGCTGTATTCCATCAGGTTCAGTAAGTCTCAAGAGGACTTATCTGAGCTCGTAATTCACAATTTTTAAAGTGTCTAACTTTAATTTTAGAAAACTACATAAATTTAAAGGCTTGTCACGCCGATTAGTTTCTAGGGCTAAAAGTTTGACAAGATGCCAAGGATTGGACAGCTGTCAAACCCTGGTACCTTATTTGCTCTATTAGTAGATACGGGGATTTTTTGGAGGTTATATGAATTACAATAAAACTGAGGGTCGCTTACTGCTTGGTGTCGGCGTCCTATTGCTATCTCAATTTTGTACACCTATTTGGGCGGAGGCTTGGCGCCCCAAAGGGCATCACTACAAAACGCAAGAATCACGTCAGGATTGTAGTGTTTATCAATCTGTGTTTACAAGTACACAG
>SHZA01000009.1 GCA_009692515.1 Bdellovibrionales bacterium | reverse complement strand
GGATACGGCATGGGCGGATACGGCATGGGCGGATACGGCATGGGCGGGTACGGCATGGGCGGATACGGTATGGGCGGATACGGTAGCGGATACGGTATGGGCGGATACGGTAGCGGATACGGCATGGGCGGCATGGATATGTACGGCATGGGCGGGTACGGCATGGGCGGGTACGGCATGGATATGTACGGCATGGGCGGATACGGCATGGGCGGTATGGGAAATTACAGTGGAAGCAGTTTTAACGTCGGAATCGGACTGGGTGGTTTCGGAGGTATAAACTTTGGAGGTTCTAGCTTTAGTGGTGGGCCGGGAATGTACTACTAGCCCCCGACTACTATATAATTATTTTTTTTAAACGGAGAGCGTCTAGAAAGACCTCTCCGTTTTACTTTGGATCAACCTCCATTTTCCAGCAGCAGCTATCATCACAATTACAACGCACATTACAATAAATAAGGTGAGTGAAATATCGACATAGCCCCTAATTTTTTCAGACACAACTTCACTTCGCGTCCAATTTAAAAAGGTGGTTGTCACCATCTCCCACGCAGCCGTGCCCGTAGTTACCAGAACAAACAGCATGGGAACCAAAGTAATCCAAGCATACTTTAGGCCGCGAGTTTTAAGGATAATCGTCGTCCCCACACATAAAGCAATAGCGGCTAAAAGCTGATTTGCAATTCCAAACATGGGCCAAATAGTGGCGATGTTACCAGTAAAAATAAAATATCCCCAGGCAGACACCGTCAGCAATGAGGTCAGAAGGGTTCCTGGTAGCCAATCATTTTTTCCAAAACGGGGAAGAACCTTCCCTAGCATCTCCTGTAATACAAATCTCGCAATGCGCGTTCCGGTATCGATCGTTGTTAAAATAAATAGAGCCTCAAACATGATCGCGAAATGGTACCAGTAGGCCATAAGCCCCTTAAAGCCAGGAAGAGCACTAAAAATTTTAGCCATTCCAATCGCCAGAGACACCGCCCCTCCGGTGCGACCCTCCACCTTCTCCTCCACCTGCACCTCTAAAACAGGCAGCTCCTCAATGTGATATCCCATTAGATTCAAAGAGGGCATTTTATCCTTGGGAACATTAATCGCAAAATAATCTCCAGGGGCTAAGTGACTCACAGCTATTAGCGCCACAATTCCCACTAATCCCTCAATCAGCATCGCGCCATACCCAATAGTTCGACAATGCGATTCTTTCGAAACCATTTTAGGTGTGGTCCCGGAAGCTACCAAAGAATGAAATCCAGAAACCGCTCCACACATGATGGTAATAAAAACAAACGGGAATACCTTTCCAGGAATAATAGGGCCACCTCCATGAACAAATTCCGTAATCGCCGGAAGTCGCAAGGTGGGATTAATAATAATGACCCCCACTACCAGAAGCAAAATAGTTCCGATTTTTAAAAAAGAGGAAAGATAGTCTCTCGGGCACAGCAATAACCACACGGGAAGTACAGAGGCAAAAAAGCCATAGATCATCAGTGATAGTGTAATCTGATTTTTTGAAAGAAGGAAAATGTGTCCCCAACCACTTTCAGCTACCGCCCGCCCAGCCGCTACCGATAATAAAAGGGCCGCCACTCCAAAAATAGTCGCTTCACCTATTTTTCCCACTCTTAAGCGATAGGAATAGATCCCCATCATGAAGGCGATAGGAATCGTCATCGCGATGGTAAAGGTTCCCCACACACTTTCCGCCAATGCATTCACCACCACAATTCCTAGTCCCGCTAACGCAATGACAAGAATAAAAATAATTGCCATCCCTGCTGCAATCCCAGCTACAGGACCTATTTCCCGTTTCACAATCTCTGCAAGAGATTTTCCGTCGTTTCTAACCGAGGCTACCAACACAATAAAATCCTGCACCGCTCCGGCCAGTACCACTCCAATTAATAACCACAATAACCCCGGCAAATATCCAAATTGCGCCGCAAGTACAGGACCAATTAAAGGGCCTGCGCCAGATATCGCCGCGAAATGGTGGCCAAACAAAACCCATTTATGGGTGGGATGATAATTTTGTCCGTCATTATGGGTGTGCGCTGGAGTGACTCTTTTATCGTCTAAGACGCACACTTTAGCGGCGAGAAAAGCACTGTAATAACGATAGGCAATGGCCAGCACACAGAGAACACCGATCATAATAGGTAAAGCCGACACACACACCCCTTAACAAAAAACAAAAAAATACAATTTAAAATTACAATGTCATATTAAGTTCTCGCCTGGGCCATCAGATTTTTGGCATGGGCTAAACTTGAAGGACTCACGTCCCTACCAGAAAGTAATCGAGCAATTTCCTTAGCACTGTCCTCGATGCTCAATCGTATGATCTCCGTTTCTGTCCGATTCTTTTTCCCCTGTTTTCTTACTAAACAATGGGTGTCGGCGTAAACGGCCACCTGGGGAAGATGAGAAATACAGATGACCTGAAAATGGGCGGCCAGCTCTCTCATTTTTCTTCCCACGACATCGGCCACACTTCCAGAAATTCCGGTATCTATTTCATCAAAGACAAGAACGCACGTTTCCGCATCGGCGGCCAATGTTTTTTTAATCGCCAACATAATTCGAGAAAGTTCTCCTCCAGAGGCCGACTTCACTAAAGGCAACGTAGGTTCCCCCGGATTACTCGACAATAAAAAATGTACCTTTTCTGCGCCAGAAGGTCCCATGCATTTTAATGTGTTTGCTATTTTTTCATACGCCACATGAAGTTTACTATCGACACCAGAAAGAGACAGTTCGGTAATATTCCTATCTATCTTCACCCATTCAAAATCAAATCTCGCTCCAACCATTGATAATTCATGGATTTCAGTCTCTACCTTTTTCTTTAAAATAGCCGCCGTTTTTTTACGAACGTCGGTTAATTTTTTACTAGCCTTTTCAAGCTCTGCGACCGCCACAATGAGGCGATTGATCCCATCCGTAATTTTCTCCTTAGCAGATTCCAGCGCTCCCAGACCCTCCTCTAAAGAGTGAAAGGCCTCGACCAATTCATCTACCGTTTTTACGTTATGTTTTCTAAAAAGCTCTTGATAGCCAAACTGTCGTCCACTGGCCTCCTCTAAAGAGGATTCATCCACATCAAATGCAGCCAATCTTTGGGTTAAGGTAAAATGAAGATCCTCTAACTCTGCAGCAACCGATTCCGCTCGTGCCCTTATTTTCTCATTAGGTTCCCCTAGCTTTCCCAGGGTTTTAGATAGCGCCCAGAGTAGGGAACTTACTGAATTAGAATCTCCAGTTTCTAAATAGGCGACGGCTTCGCTAAGAATCTCTCTCTCTGCCGAAACCTTATCGGCCGATTCGCAAAGTGCACCGATAGTTTGATAGTCTTTAATAGTAGGATGAAATTTTTTTAATTCTTCTAGTCGATAGGTTAGGTAATCTCTGTCTCGCTGCGAGCTAGCAACCCTATTAATAATCGCATCCATCTCCGTAATAATAGCCTCACAGGAATGGTATTGGGTATGCACCTCCCGCAGCTCCTTGGGGCTACTAGAAAACTGATCCAAATAGCGAATATGCTCTTGAGGATTCATGAGCCGTTGATTTTCATGCTGGGCAAAAATATCTATCAGCCCCATTCCAATTTCTTTAAGACTTAAACTGGAGACGGCCACATCATTAATCCAGGCCTGTGATCTTCCTTTAGAGGACAGTTGACGACGAATTAGAATTATCGCATCGGTTCCCTCCAGTTCCACCTCAATGCCCAGTTCTCTCAGTGCCGCAACGGAAGGATGGTTTGAACGCACTAAAAACTCTCCCGCAACCGAGGCGGTCTCCCCTCCACTTCTCACCACATCGGAAGAGACTTTACTTCCTGTTAAAAAATGCAACGCTAAAATCAAGATCGACTTACCCGCTCCAGTCTCCCCGGTAATCACGTTAAACCCAGAGGAAAAATCTATCTCCAGGTTTTCAATAATAGCTAAGCCTTTTATATTTAGATGAGTAATCACCCATGGAAACTAACACGACCTAAAAAACAGGGTCAATTAATTCCAAAAACCTTTAAAATCGCGGTGAGTCACAACTCTGCTTTTCAGCTATCTGGTACAATGAATCGATGGAAAACGGCTCCCACCCCTTTAAAAGTTTCATTAAAAGCTTACCCCATATGAAAGGGGTCAATATTTTCTTGATTCTCCTGGGCCTTCTCCTGTTAGGACTTGAAGTAAAACATCTTCTTTACGCGGTGGTATCGGATATTCTTCACCAAGATGAACTACAACACACCCATGTTGCGTGGAATATTCTAAATGGGAAAATAATCTTCAAAGATTTTTTTGAACACCATGGTCCTTTGACGGCATGGACAAATGTACTGTTTTTAAAATTAAGAGGATTAGAACTAGCCACTCCCGCCACCCTATTTTCTCTCCGCTATTTTAATCTAGCACTCACGCTACTGACCGCGTTTTTCACCTTTCTCTGCGTTAACTCCTTAACAAAACAAACCTCCTTGGGCTTTTTTTCTGCCGTTCTTTATTTAAGTACTATGACGGTGCAATTTAATGGATTCAGAAGTCGACCCGAGGTTTTAGTAGGCCTATTTTTTGTACTCTGGTTTTATCTCTGGTCTAAAGGGTATCGCTTTTTTTCCGGTATTGTTTTGGGTATTTGCGTTGGCCTTCACCCCAAGTTTCTACCTATTAACATTCCCATTCTCCTAGGAGATTTTTTTCACCCTACAGTAAGAAATGCGGATAATAGATCATTCTATCGACGAGGAGTGGTTATTCTTGGAGAGCTTTTGGTAATTCTCGCAATAGGCGTTGCGCTAAAAGTACAGGGCTGCTTGGCAGAGGCGGTCGACATGCTTTTTTTTCACAATTGGGAACTTGCTATTAGAAGAGTTAGATGGAACAAGATCCCTTATTTAATCGGAAGTATCCAATCTTGGGATGGCCCCTTTATTATCATTACTTTAATACTGCTTTTTTTTAGTGTCGCCGTTCTCCTACGCAAAAACACCTGGCGAGCTTCGACGCTGACCCCACTATTAATTGCTGGAATATCTTCAGCTCTTTTTCTATTAACTCCTCTATGGGCCTATAGTCTTTTATTTATCATTCCTATTTTCACCATCTTAATCACTGGGATTTTAGTGCATTTTCAAGTGGAAAATTTTTGGATTTCCACCGGCTTGCTAGCATTAGCCGTTATCTTATTTTTCATGCCCTTTCCCACAGTTAGAAATGATCAGAGGTATCTACGCGAACAGGTAAGTTCCCTAGAAAGAGCACTTACCACCACCTCTCGGTCAGAACCGATCATGTATATTTGGCCAAGCAAATGTCCCGCCTTTGTTTTTAATGCCGATAGTAGCATGGGGTGGGCTAATCCAGTTTACTCATTTCCCCCAGACTCTCGAGCAGAGCAGAATCGCTTTTCTGATCCCAAGGTATTAAGAATCGCGATCGAGGAAAACTATATGAATGGAATTTTAAGAAAAGAAAAACATTACCTGCTGAGCCATTTTGAAGATCACAACTGTTTATGGGAGCGTAAACCTAATCTTCCCGATTAGGTTTACAGTCCTCACAAATGAATTATTTAAAAGGTTAAAACGGTAAAGGACTCAGGAAAGAGTTTCTTATTTAGAATCGTCCGATTCCTGTTTCCTTAAATGCCATCGGAATAGATCCTCTACTTTGGCTCTAGCCCATGGAGTGCGACGTAAAAAAGTTAAGCTCGATTTAATGCTAGGGTTACTCTTAAAACAATTAATATTAATATCTAGTGAAAGCTCATACCAACCATATTTATCGACTAGTTCGGTCAACATCATCTCTAGAGTGATTCCTTCAAGCGGATTATTGGGATTACCGATCTTCATTGTTCTTCCTGTTTTTTTATTCTCAGTCCTTATTTGTTTTCAATGGTTTCATACCCGACCGACCTTAGTGACCTTGGATAATAGTTTCGTCTGGATCCTAAATTCCAGGATTTTATCTTTCACTCCCACATCCACATGCCCTCCCGCTACTAAATTTCCAAATAATATTTCATCTACCATTCTTTTTTTTATGTGCTCGCTAATAGCTCTCGCAAAAGGGCGTGCTCCATAGCTTGGGTCGTAGGCCTTTTCAAACAACCACTCCTTTGCCTCATTACTTAAGTTAAGTGTGATTCCCTTTTCTACTAATTGATCAGACAGCTCAATCATTAATTTATCTATAACCCTCAATAAAATTTCTTTGGGGAGGGCCTTAAAGGCCACGATAGCATCTAGCCGATTAATAAATTCCGGCGAAAACATTTTTTTTACCGCCTCCACCGAGCGATTAGATACCGACGCAGGACGGATACCGATACCCTGTTTACCCATCTCTCTAGCTCCGGCGTTGGAGGTCATAATAAGAATTACATTTCTGAAATCTACCATCTTGCCATTGGTGTCGGTGAGTTTACCATTGTCCATCACCTGCAATAAAATATTAGATATTTCAATGTGCGCCTTTTCCATCTCATCGAAGAGAAGAACGGCATAGGGATTTTTCGAAACCGCCTCGGTCAGTAATCCCCCTTCATCATAGCCCACATAGCCTGGAGGGGCTCCCACCAATCTGGAAACGGCATGTTTCTCCATGTACTCACTCATGTCAAAACGCAATAGTTCGGTGCCTAAAATTTTAGCAAGTTGCCTTGCCACCTCAGTTTTTCCTACCCCCGTAGGGCCTGTAAAAAGATAGGATCCAATAGGTTTATTACCATCCGACAACCCTGCTCTAGAAAGTTTTATCGACGAGGCTAGATTTTTAATCGCCTCCTCCTGCCCAAAGATTACACTCATTAAGGAGGATTCTAATTCTTTCAATTTCAATTTATCACTTGAGGATACCGATTTTGCCGGCACCTGGGCAATAAAAGAGATCACCTTTTCTACATCATCAATAGTGATCTCTATCTTTTTAATCTTATTAGATTTTAATCGGCTTCTTGCTCCGGCTTCATCCATCACATCGATCGCCTTATCGGGGAGGGGTCTACCGTGAATATAACGGTCCGAAAGTTCTACACAGGCTTTGATAGCCTGTTCGCTGTAATAAACTTGATGGAACTCTTCATAGCGAGATTTAAGCCCAGCTAAAATCTTAATGGTCTCAGCCACACTGGGAGGCTTGATGTCGATGCGTTGAAATCTTCTTAAAAGGCCGGCGTCCTTTTCTAGGTGGGCCCGTAATTCTTTATAGGTAGTAGACCCTATGCAGGTGAGTGCACGATTGGCTAGCGCAGGCTTTAGTAAATTTGCCGCATCGACCGACCCACCACTCGTAGCTCCAGCCCCTACAATAGTATGAAGCTCATCGATAAAAAGAATAGCTCCTCGTTCTTTTTCTAGCGCCTTTAGTACCCCTTTTAATCTCGCTTCAAAATCGCCGCGATACTTGGTGCCAGAAAGTAGAGCTCCCATGTCGAGTGAATAGATTACCGAATCTTTAAGTTTAGGAGGAGCCTCATGATTTACGATCTGTAATGCCAGTCCATCGGCAATGGCTGTTTTGCCAACTCCACTATCACCTACAAGAAGCACATTGTTTTTAGTTCTCCGAGCAAGAATTTGCAAAACCCGCTCAATCACATCGGTCCTGCCAATTAAAGGATCGATCAGGCCATCACGAGCTCTCTCATTTAAATTAATACAAAAACTAGCAAGCGGAGATCCCTTTGCAGCCCCTCCCTCAACTCCATCCTCATCCTGACTATCATCGATTCCCGAACTCTCCTTTTCAATGCCATGAGAAAAATAGTTAACGACATCGAATTGGGTCACCCCCTGTTTCTCTAATAAATAAACGGCGTGAGAATCTTTTTCTAAAAGCAATGAGATTAAAACATTTCCAGTGCTCACAGTCTCTCGTCCCGAACTTTCCACCTGCATGATAGCTCGCTGAACCACTCGGTGAAAGGCTAAGGTAATAGTCGGTTTATATTCGGCCAGTTCTTCAGGTGATGAACTCGTTCCAGTCTGGTTCTCGGAAAAACCCTCCAATTTCGGCGAGTGTCGTGCCATAAATTCAATAAGTGCCGTTTTTAAACCCTCACTGTTGCCGCCACAGCCCTCGATAATATCAACGACCTCAGAATCTTCACTTAAAATTAAAAGCAGATGCTCCAAGGTGACAAACTCGTCATGGTGCTCCGAGGCATACTTCATCACCACACTCATCATGTTTTCAACTTCAGGCGTGAGTCTCATGCGGCCTCCACCACACACTTAAGTGGGTACTTATGTTTTTTCGAATACTCGTTCACTTGATAGGATTTGGTTTCTGCAATTTCACAGGTAAAAATGCCAGCGACGCCCATACCTTTGTGATGCACCTGTAACATTAAGTGGGTGGCCTCCTGGTCCGTTTTTTTGAAAAATTTCTGCAATACCAACACTACATATTCTCTAGGCGTAAAATCATCATTCAATAAAATAACTTTGTAAAAGGAGGGAGTTTTAGTTTTATTCTCAGGGCGGACTAGCGCGTGAGTGCCCGACTGTTCGAGTCGGTGGTCCTCTGGGTGTTCCTTATTATGTTCAACGCCATGCTCCTCCTCATATTTTATTTTTTCTGTCATAGCACTCTCCGATTTCGATGGGGCCGAGAATAATCCCCAATCAAGGAACTGTCTGAATCGAACTTTCCATTACCTCTACGATATTGCGTAGTGTTTTTTTATCAGCCCTATCACCTTCATTATATACCTCAGTGATGATCCAAGCAAAAGTCAGAGGGTAGTAGGCACTGCGCCCCATCTCTTTAAAGAGCTCTTTTGCCGACTTAGATCGAGAGTTCTCTATATGGGTTCTGGCCCTAAGTGCCGTTAAAGCCTCCAGCGGATGCTCATTAATGAATTGGCTTAAGCGTCTAGAAAACTTAGGATCTTCTGCGTAGGTGACTAAAATATAATCGGTAAGATCGGATCCCCTTGAAAATAGATCACGATCATTTTCAAGCTTATTAATAGAAATATCTGCCGCTGTTGGCATGGGGTGTGGTTTAATCTTGACCGTTTTTTCATCCTTTTTCTTTGGGCCTCCCCAACTAAAAAGAAGGCCTCCAGTGATCAAGGTCAAGACACCGGCTCCGACCCCCACCTTTTCATAAAGAGATAAACAATTAAATTTTTCGATGATAGTTTTTTTGTTTTTCGCGTCAGCAGTCACGACTAAGGAAAAGGAGATAAGCAGAGTTAAAATAGGTAGAACGGTAGTCATATTATAAATGTTAGGGTTTAATCTCCGTTGGTTTTATTGTCTTAAAATATCCCTCAAAAAATTGTCTGGCTAAGTAAGAGGCTTTAACTCTCCATGTGTCTTCATTGATGGTAAGGGCCGCAATAGCCACTCTCTTTTTTCCATCGGTGGCATAGCCGATAAACCAATCATAATTACCTTTAGGAGATAGGCCTGTTAGATGGCCCGTTTTGCCGCCCATTTCGATCTCCTGTGATTTCTTCTTTCTCAAAAGATCACGAAAAGACTTTTGTGAAGTGCCTCTGATGACAGTTTCGGTCATCATCGAGCGCATTTTGAGAGCGCTATCTGACTGCATCACCTGACCTAGAGGCTTGATTTGAACCTTGTAAATAATTTCACCCTGTGGAGTGTGCAGGGAGGAGACGAGATAGGGTTCCATCATCACCCCTTCATTTATAATAGCGGCCGCCATGAGAGCTCCTTGCAATGGGCTCATCTGAGCGGTGCGGGTAAAACCCGATGCGGCCTCGGCCACTTTATAATCATTCTCCGCTTCGAGATAAAAGGTACCCGGCTGTACGGGGACGTCGGCATTTATCGTTGAATTAAATTGAAATCTTTTTGCGTAATCAAATAATTGTTCCGGTTTTAGAAGGTACAACCCCACCTTTCCAAATACGGTATTAATAGATCTCGCAAAGGCCTCGCGTAAAGTGACATGTCTCGCCCAGCGAGGATTAAACTTTTCCGATAGATTTTGTTTGTACAGGGTATGGTTCGCCCCGGTATAGGAAACGATCGTATTAGGCTCCGCCTTTTTTTGATCTAGCGCGGCAACGGCCGTTACCACCTTAAAAATAGAGGCGGCAGGAAAGGTTGCCTTCAAACTTAGATTACCTAAATCATTCGGATCTCGACTATAAGAAAGTAACGAGAGCACAGCTCCCGTCTCGGCATCAATGGCAACGAAGGCTCCATAATCTGGACGATATTGACTAAATATTTTTTCCATTCTGTGTTGTGACAGAAGATCTAAAGTATAAGAAGGAATGGCATTTATTTTTCTTGTTCCATTTTCCACCTCAACCCGATTTGGAAAAAAATTACTATCCAAGCTAGATTTTAGGGAAGCAGCGATGCCCGCCTTTGTCACCGAGAGTTCGGCATGCTCTGACTTAGGTAATACCCATTTAAAAAAACAGACCAGACCGAACACAAAAAAAGACAGATAGAAAAAAAGTCTTTTGCCCGGTTTCCTCAAATTTTGCGTCATGAATTAAATATATTCTGTTGAAGAGACTCTGGCTAGTCACAAGATCCAAAGTGCCTTTAAAACAGGGTGTAAATAAAGGGTGCCATCACCGAACCTTGAGCAAATATTAGCAGGCCACCTAAAGTTAATAGCGTAATTAAGATAGGTGCCAACCAAAACTTTTTACGGACCTTCATAAAGCCCCATAAATCTTTGATGAAATCGGTCATAAGTTCGCTCCTTTTGATTCCAGAAAGATTGTTCCATCTTTGGACACTTGCCGTTAGCTAAAACCCCGGTGGCGCTTCATCACCTCGCTTGAAACGATGACTTTAGATTCTGCTTTTCGCTGGTATAAAAGCGTTGGCCTCCACGGTGAAATAAATTTTGGAGCTGAACCCTAACAACCCGCGCCTTGCTATGTACTTTTCAGAGTGACGGTTACCCTTCACCCAGCAAGACTCGCTACTGGCCCGCCAGCTATGGCTTCGACCAGGCTGGACTTTCACCAGCTAGGACGAAATATAAGGTTTCATGACTTAGTTAATCATTCCTCCTTATCTAAGCTTTGCCTGGCGTGATATACCGTCTATCCTCCGGTTTATTTTAACTTTTGCCGCAATAAACTGAACGACTAAGAGGGCACAATCGCTGGGAAATTAAGAGAACACTTTCGCCAGGAAGCCACAGGGAATAATGTTTGTAAATCTGGCCAAGTTATATAGAGGGCTAGAAAGATGGAGTGTGGCTAAAATTTATTAATAGGGGACTAAGAGTGGTTTTTAAATTATAATCACAAAAAAACAGAGACTGCTTATAATGAAGCTAATCAAGAAAAAAACAGAACTTTTCTAGTTTTTTTAGTTACTACAGGAAGCTTTTCATTTTCTATTTTATTTGCGGAATTTACTTTGCGGCTTCTAAAAGGCTCACTAACCAAAACGGAGAATTTACTATTTGCATCGCATAATTTTCAACCCAATCGCCTCGCGGCTGGTTATCCAGAAAGGATCGATGCCAATATTGGTTGGGTTCCAAAAGAAAATATTACGACACTAGATCGTACTTCAAAAAGCCCTGTGCATACTTTGGATTATGGCCTTCGTTCAACAGGGATACAAATTAAAACAGGAAACAAGCGAATTATGGCAATTGCAGATTCCTTCACCTGGGGAGATCAAGTTGGAGATGATGAAACTTGGCCGGCCTATCTTCAACAAAAAACTAAAACGACAGTTTACAATGCTGGTGTTTCTGGATACGGGCTCGATCAATCTATTCTTAGGACAGAGGCTTTGGCACCATTACTTCGACCGACTCATATTGTTTTTGAATTTATTGCTCATGATATTATTCGATGTGGATGGGGGAAGGCATGGGGGTTACCCAAACCTTAATTCTTGATCAAAGATAATGATCTTGTTTTGCATAACGTCCCAGTACCATCGCTCAGCTTAAACACACAACCTAAACTAGGCTTTACTCGCGATTGGCTTGGCAGAAGCTACTTAGCAAATGCGATATTATTCCGAATCGCCCCAAGTTGGTGGCTCTCAGATCTAGGTTATACCTTTCTAGAAGTTGGCGAGCAGCAGGATGAGGTTGCTTGCCATCTCATTAAACGACTGAAGAAGTTGAGCCATAAAACCGGAATAAAAATACTCCTTGTTGCACAAGATGAAGAAAATCTAAGCCCACAAGAAATCGATAGAACAAAAAAACTTCTTGCTTGCGCAACAGCCAGAGGGATTACAACTCTTGATCTACTTCCCCTAATGACAGCTATGCGCAATAAAGGAAAAGAACCCTATAGTCGATTTATCAGTTGGCATCACACCGCAACAGGAAATCAATTAATAGCGGAAAAAATTGCTAATAAACTTTTCGACTAGACCATCTTGGAAATTGGTAGTGTATTGCAGTATGTGTGAAATACGAACCAGGTTATTTTCGGTAAAAAAGGGCATGGCTTTTGTTTGAGTTCAAACAAACAACACTGGAGTTATATCCAAGCTAATTAAATCAGAGGCCAAGTTGTAGAAATACGTGAATTATTCAAATCTCTTTTAAAAGAGTCTGAAAAAATATTTAAAATGTTAAGGTTTGATTTTAAGGAGATAGCTGAAAGAACGCTTTGCGAGTTACTACAAGGAAAAAAGTTTATACCTAGTTGAAATTTGAAATATGACCCCACCTGCGTTTTAATCATTTCTGAAAACAAAACAAACAAGAAGATAATAATGAAAGTGAGAGTCGTAGAAAATAAAAAGTGACCTTCCTCAGAAAAGTGGATGTATCATAATGCTGACTTCCTTGGTGGCCTGTCAAAAAAAATTAAATTAAATAAATAGCGCCAATTAATTCACAAGTAATGCGACCAAGACTTGGTGTGCTCTAGTTATAAATCAATTCGAGGTGTCGCACTGTGAGTATTTGAGAGAGTTTTCCGAAAACAAACGTAATATTAGCATCTTCATTAAAAGCAGGAATAATAATGGAGCTGAGAGGGGGCATATTTAACAAAATTGTAATCTAATTAGTTCTTATCGAGAAATAAAAAGGATCAACAGAAAGATTCTATTTGTTTTATTTCCGACAGCCACACAAACTAATCAGAAGGTTCAAGCCATCCTGCTTTAGTAATGATGAAACGCGTTTCTGGAAAGTTGTACCAGGATAGATTATTAGCGATACCTAGGCTATAATCTCCCTGTTCTTGGACCCTAATTAGCAAAGTAAAATCTCCAGGCGATGTTACAGGAACTGAGCCAGCAGATTGTCCCTCATGAATCAAACCCACACTAAGACCACCTGTATAAAGAGTTCCTTGAACAATTAAGAGTTCGCCTTTTTTATGGGGCTTAACTTTAGTAAAAAGAAGATCGGTATCCACTTGCGAAGGGCTGATATCTGCGGCCCAAACAGAACCAAGTCGAGAACGTGTTCTATCCTGATGAATGAACATGTGAGGATCTACGGGAGGTTGAGCGTAGCCGTTGACTAACCACCCTTCATGATTTCTTTCAACAATAGAGGCTTGATAGATTATCTCATCCTGTTTTATCAAATTCAAAATTCCTTTTTGAAGAATTACTTCCCAGTTTTCAGAAGAAGGAAAGGTCCCCCATAGCACTCGGTGAGAATTTAAAATCGCAAGCTGTTGATAAGGAGTGGGTAATGGAGATGGAAGTATTGCTGTTAGCGGAACAGAAACCAGTTCTGGATTCAAAACTCGGTTGAGACCTAAGAAGCAGTGGCTTTGCTTAGGGGGTAATTCGATACCTTGAAATCCTTGCCAAGTAGGAAAATAGACTTTTGTTGATGGCGGGTTTCCTTGCAAATCAACACGCAGGGTTCGTGACCAATCAAAGCGTTTTAAATAATCCATTTCTATAGACACATATCGGATGACAGGCCAAAGAGTCGAATAAGAACAGTTTTCGCCTCCGAATTCAGCTATCATAAACTGTGGTTCTGTCCCAAGATAAACCCCAAATCCCACTGCTCTTTGGTGTGAGGTTGCTATTGCATTACTTTTTAGTGTTTTCAGTTCCACGGGTTCAGTTTTAAGTTTTTCAAAACTGGAAAAAATCATATTAAGATTTTTTTTCTGAAAGAAACGCAGTCCTGAAAGCCCTCCCCAGAAGAGAACCAACAGTAAGGCAGTCCCAAATCCTGAGGTTCCAACGGTAAGAAATGATATCTTCCACTTTTTTTCGGATTTTTTCCTCCATCGCCAATTAAAAGTGAGAAAAATAGTAGTTTGCAGAAGCAGCCCAATATTCCACCATGAAAAAAATTCTCCGTAGAAGTGATGCCTTGCCCAGAATTGCGCCGTAAAAACAACTGAGAGGAAAAAAAGCCACCCTAGAAAAAGAACAGCAAATCTCAAACTAATGAGTGATAAGGTGAAGAAAGTTGCAATGGCTATGGGCAGTGATAGTGGTTGCGCTAGATTTAAAATTAAGGCTCTAAAGGAGTAGAGTTTTTTAATCCAATGAGAATCAACTCCGATTGGGGCGAGATGGTAGCGAAAAGGGAGTTCTAAAGTTCGAAGTGCAGAGCCGTAAATACGAGCAAGAAAGTCCCCAGGAAGCGTGGTCATATAGAGGTTATTAAAACTATGATTCGGTTTTATTCCCTGTGTAGAATGGGTCATAAAAGCATTATTAGCGTCGATATACTCGTCTAGCAAAAGATGTCCCATGTCGTAATCAGGACGAGTAAGAGCTAAAGATCCATCCATAGTCATCATGAACCCAGCGGAGGCTTGTTGAGGATGAAAACTTAAAAATGATGGATTGGCTGTAGCGAAAAAGAAATAGGCCAGAAGAAGAAAACTTAATCCTCTGTTACGCCATTGGTTTTCTTTAGGAAGTGGAGTGAGAAAAAACAGGGCTATTGCCGATGGGAAAATGAAGAGAGATATTTCTGGCCTAATCCAACCACCAAATCCACAGAGTAGAGCTACAAGAATAGCACCACAAGAAATTCGTTTCAGAGTATTTCCGTATCGAACAAGAAAAGTAACTATCCCAAGAATGGCTATAATCCATGGGGCTCTTGAATAATCTCTATCAGGGGCTGCACCTAAAATATAAAGTTGAAGTGGAGATAAAAGAAAAAGAAAAGACAGCAAAATTGAAATGAGTCGGTTACAGCCCAATCGAAAAAGAGCAAAACATAAGATGGTAACCAATCCAAGTAAGTGGCCACAGTCCCAAGGAGTTGAAGTCCCCATTAAAGTGGCTGTGTAAAACGAAGCTTTATTGGCGAGAGCATGAGCGACGTACCACTTACCCATGAGTAGGGCTATTAAATAAAAAACAATCACGAGATAAAAGTCGGGCGACTTAATAATCCGTCGAAAGTGGGGAAGGATTCCAATAAAAAGTTCAATCGGAAGGAATCGTCCGGTTCGGTTTTTTTTGCGTAATAATATCAAGATAACTAAGAGGATAGTTATGATAATGGAAAGAACGAGACGTCTAGTGCAAAACATGGGATAGTTTCTACAGAAATTCTGAAATAGTTGAGTTTTAATTCCCGTAAGCATAATAAGCCCTGGATTCATTTTTAAAAAAACTGGCTAGTCACAAGATCCAAAGTGCCTTTAAAACAGGGTATAAATAAAGGGCGCCATCACCGAACCTTGAGCAAATATTAGCAGGCCACCTAAAGTTAATAGCGTAATTAAGATAGGTGCCAACCAAAACTTTTTACGGACCTTCATAAAGCCCCATAAATCTTTGATGAAATCGGTCATAAGTTCGCTCCTTTTGATTCTAGAAAGGTTGCTCCATCTGTTTTGTATCCCGTATTAATTCTCGTCGGATCCTAAAACTCTTTTCCCCTTCACCTATCGTCAGAGGAAAATTCCGATGAAGTCGATCCCGTTTCATTATTTTAAATATTATAGCTACAGGGACAAATAACAAAAAGTAACAAAGAGTTAAAATAAGGGTTGAATTTATTTTACCAAGAATACCGCCGACCTTCATCCACACTTGATATACAGGTCTTAGACCGGAAGGATAAATAATAGAAAGGCTCCAAAAGATTCCCAGTACATACCAGGGCCAAATTGCAAACGGTTTTTTCAGAACCAGCCAAGGGATAGCCCCAAACAGAATAGAAACCACTCCTCCCATTAAAAAACCATAATCTCTGAGTTGTTTCTGATTCATTATTTCATTTCTAATCAAGCTCAAACTCCGTTTTCCAAGAAACATCCTCCTGAATTTGAGGCTGATCTTTTTTACAAAGTATAAAATTTTCAATCACTAAATAATCCATCTCAGTCCGCATGAAACACCGATAGGCATCGGCGGTAGTGCACACGATAGGCTCTCCTCGAACATTGAAACTTGTATTTACTAAAACTGCGCAACCCGTTCTCTTTTTAAAGGCCTTTAAAAGATCATAAAACTTAGGATTGGTCTCTTGATGCACGGTCTGCACTCTCGCAGAATAATCGACGTGAGTGACCGCAGGAAGGGTGGACCGTGGGACATTAAGCTTATCAATACCAAAAAGCTGCTCCTCTGCTTCCGTCATCTGCTTCTGATGTTGTTTAGCGACAGGTGCCACAATCAGCATGTAAGGGCTTGCCTCCTTTAATTCAAAATAATTTTCAACCTCCTCTGCCAACACGGCCGGAGCAAAGGGACGAAAGGATTCCCGGTATTTGATTTTTAAATTCATGATCGACTGCATTTTTTGACTTCTAGGATCTCCAATAATAGAGCGTCCTCCCAGTGCTCGGGGGCCAAATTCCATTCTTCCCTGGCACCATCCCACTACATTTTCCTTTTCTAAAATTTCTGCCAGTTTTTCATTAAGATCTGAAGAGACTAAGGTTTCATACTTCGCTCCGAGAGAATCTAAAGTAGCTCCGATTTCAGTACCTTCAAAACTAGGCCCCAAATAACCCCCTTGCATGCGGTCCACTGTCGACTCAGGCTCTTCTCTCGGTTTGTTATAGTACTCATACCAAGCCGCAAGGGCGCAGCCTAGAGCCCCCCCTGCGTCTCCTGCAGCGGGTTGAATCCACAATTTTTTAAAGGGCCCTTCACGTAACAATCTTCCATTCGCCACACAATTCAAAGCCACTCCACCTGCCAAACAAAGCGCATCCGTTTTTAGTTCCTTATGCAGAGTGCGCGAAAGTCGCAGTACTATCTCCTCGGTAACCTCCTGCACGGATCTCGCAAGATCCATCTCCTTTTGAGTGACCTTTCCCTCCGGTTTTCGAGGTTCACCTCCAAAAAGATCGTGAAACTTACTACTGGTCATGGTCAATCCCACGGCGTAGTTAAAATATTCCATATTGAGGCGAAAGGTGCCGTCTTCCTTTAAGAGCATTAATTTATCGTAAATTAAATCGACATACTTAGGCTCTCCATAGGGGGCCAACCCCATTAGTTTATATTCTCCCGAATTTACCTTAAAGCCCGTGTAGTAGGTAAAGGCCGAGTAGAGCATGCCAAGAGAATGGGGAAATTCAATTTCCCATTGGAGATCCAATTTATTTTTATCTCCCAACCACACCGAGGTGGTAGCCCACTCCCCTACTCCGTCTAAACACAACACCGCCGCCCTCTGAAATGGGCTCGGGAAAAAGGCCGAGGCCGCATGAGCTTGATGGTGTTCTGTAAATAAAAGCTGTGGCAACTTTGATCTTTTATTTTTCAAAAGTGCCTTGATCTCTTTTTTTAAGGTGGCCTTAAGAAATAATTTTTCCTTCAACCAAACTGGCATCGCCATCAGAAAAGAGGGGAGCCCTTTGGGCGCATAGGAAAGATAGGTTTCTAAAAGACGTTCAAATTTGGTTAAGGGTTTATCGTAAAAAACCACAGCTGAAATAGCATCCATATCGATGCCGGCCTCTTTTAAACAATACCGAATGGCCTTTACAGGAAAGGCACTATCATGTTTTTTTCTAGTAAATCGCTCCTCCTGAGCGGCAGCTACTATCTTGCCATCTTCAATGAGAGCCGCGGCACTGTCATGATAGTAAGCAGAAATACCAAGTATTTTCATGAGCTTTCCAATTCAAAAAATAAGAAACAAAAGGGATGAGGTTATTATTTCAGATGCTGCACTAAAGACACAAGCAAAAGTTGACCTAACTCACTAAGTCATAGTAGAAATAGGGTTATGAACTTAGGATTTCAAGAACTTTTAGTCGTTTTCATCATCGCTCTTCTTGTCTTTGGCCCCAAGCGTCTTCCTGAACTAGGAAAAAGCCTAGGCAAAGGGATTAGAGACTTCAAAAAAGCACTCACCGATTCTGATGAACCTACCTCAGTTTAGTCTCTCTCACTAAAACAGATCTCTTACAGATGCTATCTCCAAGAGATGGCCGTAACCATTTATTTTCTGATAAAAACCTCTTCAGATTGGAATCTTACCTTAACTAATTTAGCAGAGACATCCTCAGCACTACGATACCCTACGGCGCAGGCCACACAGGTTTGATAGCCTGAACCTAGCAAATTTAAAACCTCATCATATTTTGCAGGTTCAATTCCCTCCATAGGGCAGGCATCGATTCCCATGACCGCCACTGTGGTCATAAGATTTCCAAGTGCAATATAACATTGGCGAGTCGCCCAATCGGAAATGGTTTTACTTCGTCCCCCGGTCACGAGATCGGCTACCATCATTTTTTTATAGCCTGCTAATTTTTCTGGGGGCATGCCTCTTGTGGATGCATTAAGTGCAATAAACTTGGAAATATAGGCTTCATCGATCTGATTTTTACTCGCAAACACCAAAAAGTGAGAACACTCTGCTACCTGAGATTGATTCCAACTAATTGGAGTTAGCTCGGCTCTTAGATTCGGATTCTGAACTAAAATAAATTTCCATGGCTGAAGGCCGTAAGAGGAGGGGGTTAAAAGCAACGATTTTTCAATCGCCTTCCAATCCTGTTCAGAAATTTTTTTCTGAGAATCAAATTTTTTAACGGCATATCGCCATTCCAGTTGAGCGATGAGATCTTGATTTGTAGTAATATTCATTCTTAGTTTTTAATTTCTCTAGCCGAAATCGTCAATACCGGAGTTGTTATGTTACCTTCGTTTTTCTAAAAACCGATTATACCTTCTTAGCGCATCATCCGTTTGAAATTTAGCGCGAGCAAGAGCCTCCTCCACACTCATACGATGGGCCAACACTCTTTCAATTGCGGTTTCAATATGATCTCTGGATTCTGCAAACACACCCATTAAAGCTCCCTCCGTGGCCACCATTGAAGCCGAACTCTTTAACTGCAAGATTGCCGTTTTAGCTGCGGGAAATTTTTCATAAAACCCCTCCTTTTCTAATTCGATAATCAGATCCTCTCGTATAGGAAAATACCCGGTACCCATATGCCATCTTTTTTGGATCTCTCGACTCGCCATGAACTTTACAAACAAATAACTACCCTTAATCTCCTCCTTAGGTTTATCTTTTAAAATCCAGAGAGAATTCCCCCCTACTATAGTCCCTCCCAGAGTCCTATTATCGGCGGTGGGAATCGGGGCCGTTCCCAATTGAAAGGGCGCTTTTTTTACAATTTCAAAGACATCACTCGTCGAGGTAATGAGCATGCTCGCTCTACCAGCTAGAAAATTAGCCTCTGCAGGATCCCACCCTCTGCCCACATTGGAAAATGTTTTTTCCTGAACCATCTCATTCCATAGTGTCACAAAACGAATCGCCTCTGCAGAGAGAAAAAGCGCTTCGGTGGCCCTCTGCCCACGCCCATTACCATGGTTCAAAAGAACCTGACCCTGCCTTGCGATGAATTGCTCAAAAAACCAACTACTGAGTGGCCAGGTAATGCCATATTTTTTAGCACCTGGATCGGTAAGTTTTTTCGCCCACTCCTTTAATTCTGAAAAGGTTTTAGGGGGCCGCTTAAGTCCCACCTTTTCAAAGGCATCCCTATTGTAATAAAGAATGGGGTTAGAGGTTGCAAAGGGGAGCGAATATAACTTTCCATTGACCTGGTAGTATCTCTTTATCGGTTGCAGTATCTGCTTTATTGGAAATTCGGGATCCTCATCAATAAATTCTTGAAGAGGAATAATTCCTCCCGTATCTATCATCACCTGAGTTCCAATATCTGTAATCTGAGCAATGTGAGGGCCTTGGGCTGCTAATAATGAAGTCCTTATTTTATTTAATCCTTCGTCGTAGGTACCTACGAACTGGGGAACCACCTGGTATTTGTTTTTGTTTTGAGGTGATTCATTAAAGGTTTTTATTAAGCCGCCTAAAAGTTTTCCCTTTTCACCCGACATCGAATGCCAAAATGTTAATTTTACAGGGGCTGCATTGAGATTCAGTGCAATTAATAATATAAGAAGACTCAAAAGCTTCATCAACTATCCCTTTATTCCACTCATAGTAATGCCGCGAACAAATTGTTTTTGCGTCGCAATAAATAATAAAACGGTAGGCGAAATGAGCATCGCAGTGGCGGCCATGATCACTCCCCAGCTCATAGATTCATTCTGAGACCGAAACATACCAATGCCTATCTGTGCAGTCTGCATTTCCGTCGATTGAGTTACAATCAGTGGCCATAGGTATTGGTTCCACGCCCCCACAAAAGAGTAGATGGCAAAGGCGGTAATCGCGGGTAACGACAAGGGAACCATGAACTGAAAAAGAAAACGCAATCGTGAACACCCCTCTAGCATTGCGGCCTCTTCCAACTCCTTTGGAATCGTTTTAAAAAATTGATAAAGTAGAAAAATACCAAATCCACTTACGGAAAAGGGTAAAATTAGCGCAGGATAGGTATTTAACCAATTCCAGGATGCCAGAGTGAAATAGTTTGGAATGATAGTCACCTCACCTGGAATCATCATCGTTCCTACAATTAATGCCATCACCCATCTCTGTCCCTTAAATTCTAATCTCGAAAGGGCATAAGCAGCTAGCACCGAGGTAAACACCTGCAGAAATGTAATCGATGTGGCCACCAGAGCTGAGTTAAGCAAAAACCTAAGTAAGGGGGCAGAGCTAAGGGCCTCCTGGTAATTAATCAAGGTGAGTTGTTCCGGCAAAAGCCTAGGAGGGTACTGAATGACCTCACCCCCCTTTTTCGATGATACACATAAAAGATAAAGCAAAGGGAAACACTGAATAGCCGCCGGTACCAATAAAATTAAGGTGGCTACTATTCTATTTTTATTTTGTCGAGTCAGGGTTAGTTTATCCATAGTGGACTCTCTTCTTTGCCATGCGAAACTGAAAAACGGTGGCCCCCATAATTAAAATAAAAAGTACCACCGCCTCACTAGAGGCTAATCCTGTTCTGAATTTAACAAAGGCATCTCGGTATAAATTATAGACTAAGGTGGTGCTCTCTCCCATAGGCCCTCCCGCTGTCAAAATATGTATCTGCCCAAAACTTTGAAGTGAATTGATCACCGAAACCACACTTACAAAGAAAAGGGTGGGAGAAAGTAGTGGCAACACTACATAAAAAAGCCTTTGTCTGGGACTAGCGCCATCTAATTCCGCGGCCTCCTTTAATTCAGTGGGGATAGCGGTGAGCCCTGCTAGAAAAAAAATAATATTAAATCCGATCTCCTTCCAGACGGTCGCTACAGCGATGGCCACTAGAGCATAGTCGGGATCTGCGAGCCAGTTAGGACCCTGAATCCCCATCACATCTAAAATGTAGTTTAAAAAACCGGCCGTGGGATTATAAATAAAAATCCATAACATCGCTGCCATACTAGAGGAGATCGCTACAGGCAGAAGAAATAAGGTTCTGAGAAAATTCTGAAAAAAGGGATTGGCATCCAGGGTAATCGCAATGGCCAAGCTAAGTAGCAGGCTAGGAATCACGGTCATCACTAAAAAAAAGAAGGTGACTCTCAAGCTCTGCCAATAGTCTGGAGATCTAAATAGGACCATGTAGTTTTCAAAACCGATAAAAAAACTTTGCTTTGAAAAGGGCTCCACATCTTGAAAACTCAATACAAAGGACTGGAGTGCGGGATAGATCACAAAACATCCCAGCACCAAAAGAGTAGGAAACAAAAGTCCCCACGCCAATAAAGAGGAGTCTTTTTTCATAATCGGTTTCCGTTATCCTGAAAGAAAAATATCTTAGTGGGATCGATCCACACAGAAACTGGATCTTCATTCTTTGGAAATACCTCAGATTTTGCCTCGATGATCACGGTCTGTCCTGCTAACGATACGTGCACATAGGCCATGGCCCCTAGTGGTTCTACTAAAACAACCCTCCCCTTTCCTAAAAATAATTTAGCAGGGGCCCCCTCCTCCGAAAGAAAGGTACTCTCAGGCCTAAAACCTCCGCATACCGACCCTTTGGGTGGTTTTAGTTTGGTAAGAATTTCCCCTTCGATAAAATTCATTGATGGGGTCCCTATAAAAGAGGCTACAAATTTAGTTTTTGGGTTTTGATACAGCTCTAAGGGTTTTCCTACCTGCTCTAATTTTCCTTGGTACATCACCGCAATTCTATCGGCTAAGGTCATCGCTTCGACCTGATCATGGGTGACATAAATACTCGTGGCCTGAACCCTTCTATGAAGAAGGCTAAGTTCAGTTCTCATCTTTACCCGCAACTGTGCATCTAAATTAGAAAGAGGTTCATCAAATAGAAAGACCTTGGGCTGACGAACCATGGCTCTTCCCATCGCGACTCGTTGTTTTTGTCCTCCAGATAGTTGTCCAGGTTTTTTATCCAGATGGTCTTGGATACCTAATATTTCTGATGACTCCAAAACTCTCTTTTTTATTTCAAGAGAATCTACCTTCGCCAGCTTCAGTCCGAAACTTAAATTTTGACGAACTGTCATATGGGGATAGAGCGCGTAATTTTGAAATACCATCGCTACGCCTCGAAGTTTCGGTGGCATCGAATTTACAATTTCAGAGTCGATGGCGATAGTTCCGGAGGTGGGCACATCAAGCCCGGCGACCATTCGCAATAGAGTGCTTTTACCGCAGCCGGAGGGGCCTACTAAAACCACGAATTCTCCCGTTTGAATCGACAAAGAAATTTCGTGCAACACCTCAACATTGCCGAAACATTTTCTTACTTTTGTAATTTCAACATTGGCCATACTTATTTTAAATAAACCTCTTTGTCTCTGTGCATTCTTTTCTTTTTACACCCAAGAAAATTTCGCTACAATTGCAAACATGACTATTTTACTATCACTCTACTTACTCTTGCCATTAACTTCTTTCGGGGCCGAAGATAAATCCTTTATTGACCTAACGGCGTTAAGTCAGGAGCTAAAACCCCTTTATGAGCAGCTTCATCAAAACCCTGAACTATCGTTTCATGAAGAAAAAACGGCAGCGATTTTTGCTACAGAACTTAAAAAGGCCGGTTTTCAGACGACAGTCTCTTTCGGCGGATGGGGTGTGGTGGGTATCTTAAAGAACAACCCAGGCCCCACTCTCATGCTCAGAACCGATCTAGATGCGTTACCCATTGAGGAGGAAACGGGATTGGCCTTTGCCTCTAAGCAAAAACAAAGCCCATCGAAGGCAATCGAAGTGGGTGTCATGCATGCCTGCGGACACGATCTCCATATTACCAATATGATCGGGGTTGCTAGAGTTCTCGCCCAAAATAGAGCTCGATGGCATGGCACTGTAATGATCATTGGACAACCCGCTGAAGAAAAAGGTGCAGGGGCTAGACTCATGTTAGATGCGGGCCTTTTTAAAAAATTCCCTAAACCTGACTATGCATTAGCCCTTCACGTCGATGCCTCTGAACGGGTAGGAAAGGTCACTTTACTGTCAGGGCCAATCACGGCCAACGTCGACTCCGTAGACATTATAATGAAGGGTAGAGGCGGACACGGCGCCAATCCACAACAGACCATCGATCCTATTCCCATGACCAGTGAATTAGTTCTGGCTTTACAAACTTTAATTTCTAGAGAAAAGGACCCTTCTGAACCCGCAGTCCTAACGGTCGGATCTTTTCACTCAGGAAGTAAACACAATATTATTTCGAACTCCGCCCATCTACAACTCACGGTGAGAACCTTCACTAAGGAAACTAGAGAGAATATTTTAGAGGGAATCAAACGCAAAGCCAGAGCGATAGCCACCTCCTATCAAGCACCAGAACCTGAAATCACAATGTCCGAAGAGCCGGTCCCCAGCGTTGTGAATGACTCTAAACTTGTAGCGAGGCTTCGTCCTGTCTTCATTAAAATTCTAGGAGAGAATAATATCCTGGCGGGTAGACCCTGGATGGTGGGAGAGGACTTTAGTCGATATGGCTTGGCAGGAGTCCCTAGTGTTTTGTTCGCTCTAGGTAGTTTAAGTGAATCGCGATTAGAGGCTTATAAAAAGAAAGGTCATGTCCCCTCGCTTCATTCTTCAACTTACTTTCCTAGCCCAGTAGAGGCGATGAGAGTGGGAATTAATTTAATGGCAGAAAGCGCCATCACTCTATTGAACGACTAACCCCTGTTAAAGGCAGCCATAAAAAAAAAGGCCAGCGTCTCCGCCGACCTTTTTCAACGACATCAAAAAAACCTTAAGCAGAAAGCTGCTTACTAACAAGTGCTGTCATTTCAAACATGGAAACTACAGCTTTACCTTTAAAAATAGGTTTCAAAATCGCATCAGCTTTGATGTTTCTTTTGTTTTTTGGATCTTGCAAGTTGTGCTTTTTGATATAGAGCCACAATTTTTTGATCACTTCCGTACGAGGAAGAGGCTTAGCACCTACGATTTCAGCTAGTGCTGCACTTGGTTTAAGTGGAGCCATGAAAGCGGCATTTGGTTTGCGCTTTCCAGCTTTTTTCACAGTCTTTGCTTTTTTCACCGTTTTTGTTTTTGTTGTCTTTGTTGTTTTTTTCACTGCTTTTTTCATTTTACCCCCAAAAAAATTATTCGTTAAACTGCTACTACAGAAGAATAGTAAGTGTATTTATTAAAAAAGTACAAACAAAATTTTCGTTTTATTTAATAAAAGCCCTATTTTCTCCTATGGGCCTCTATTTTTAGGGGCATCTATGGGGTCATAAAATCGATATTTTTTTATTCGAGTTAATCACATCTTCACATATAATATGGTCGATAAAAAGGATTCGTGTTTCACATAAAAAAAAAGGCGACTCAAAGAAAACAACACTTCATCTTAAAGGTTTTTTTTGAGACAATATGACTTCATAAAACATTAGATCTACAGAGCAGTTTTGGTCTAATTAACCGATTTCATCAACAGGAGCCCCTATGTTTTTGAGTCTTATTTGTTTTTCATCTGTCATGTTTTTGGCCTTTTCTAATGGGGCCAATGATAATTTCAAAGGGGTTGCGACTCTTTACGGAAGTAAAACCACCGATTTTAAATCCGCCTTAAGGTGGGCGAATGCAACCACCCTTTCAGGGTCTATGTGTGCTTTAGTACTTGGCAACGCATTACTACTCAAGTTCACGGCGAAAGGAATCCTTCCAGATTCACTAATATTAAATCCGCATTTTGGAATAGCGATAGCACTAAGTGCGGCCGCAACCGTCATGATAGCTTCTCAATTTGGATTTCCCATTTCGACGACCCACTCTTTAATTGGCGCTATTCTCGGGGCCGCAATCGTGGGATTCCCTAGTGAATTGCAGTTTAGCAAGATAACCTCCACCTTTTTAATACCCTTAATTGTATCCCCTTTGATTGCGGCATTTTCAGCGCTAATGCTTTATCCTTTTTTTCATTTTCTCATTCATAGAATAGGATTAAAGAAGGAAAACTGTCTCTGTATTGGGAGAAATATTATTAGTGTTATTCCAAAAGGAATGTCTCCTGAAATTGCTGCTACACAATTCTCATATGACCTACCTACCCTTACCATTGGAACAAAGGTTTCCTGTGTCGAAAAATATCAGGGCTCTTTACTTGGGGCCACTTTCGCCGGCATTTTAAATAAACTTCATTTTCTAAGTGGTGGGCTGGTTTCATTTACCAGAGGAGTGAATGACACACCCAAAATAGCGGCTATTCTTTTAATGGGAGCCGCCTTTCCAAAGGGGATTGCAATCATGGCAGTAGCCTGCGGAATTTGTCTAGGTGGATTTTTAAAATCCAAAAAAGTAGGAGAAACACTGGCTCATAAAATAACGACCCTAACAGAAGGGCAAGGCTTCACTGCGAATTTAATCACATCTATGCTTGTACTTTTTTCCACCTTTAAAGGGTTGCCCCTCTCTACTACCCACGTCTCCTGTGGTGCTTTATTTGGAATCGGCGCCGTCACTAAGAACGCTCAGTGGAAACATATTTTTCTTATCTCGCTAGGGTGGGTAATAACGTTACCTTTATCGCTTTGCCTAAGCGCATTTTTCTTTTGGGGCCTCAGTCTTTATTAATATCGAGAACTCCTACTTTAAAATAAGGGTTCCTCAATTAATGAGATGAGCCATGGCCTGCATAGTGATTTAATACCTCTAAGAAGGGCTGCACAGAGGGGGGTGCCAAGTTTCCTGGAGTGGAAAGAATTTGATCTGCACTAAAAAAATTTCCGTACAACTTTTGATTTCGATTCTCTCCGTGGGTCATTACGGTTCCATTTAAAGAAAGGCCTGCATACAAACCGGTCCCCGAAGAATAGACGAGCACATGAGACAACGGTTCTAGCATGACTCCCACACCATCCCCAATAGGGCCTACGGCAAAACTTAAATCACCTCCCAATTGGAGCGAATTCCGATTTAACATTTGTCGAGAATAAGGGGTCATAAAAAGAAGGACATTATCCACCACCTGGCCCCCTATCAATAAACCAAAGCTAACGCCCCCTGTATTTAAAAAAGAGGGGGCACTCCAGACTCCATTGACTCGGCAACTCACCATTCCTGTACTGCCCTCACCCCCGAAAATAAATCCGGCCTTTACATTTCTCATTGCTGCCACACACTGAGCTTGGGATAAAAGGAAAGGAGGAATCGCAGAATGGGATACCATCCGTTCCAGTAACACCTGGCGACTAATGGCCACCCTTTTTTCGATATTAGACCCACGAACCTCAGAAACAAATGCACTAAACAGTAAACAAGAAACAATAAATAAATTAATTAGCTTCATAAACAGACTCCTACTCTAAGCGATTCCAACTACCTCTATCATCATTATTGAGAACTATCCTAAGACTAATTTACTTTATCCTGTAACCCCTTGTAAAGAGAGATAAAAAACCGATAATAAACATTCTCCCGCTGGCCAGCCTTTAGAAACAGGAGGAATCTCCTCAAATGACAATAACAAATAGTTACGCCATCGACCGATAAGAGGCTAACAGGTGAAAAAGGGTTTAATTCTTTTAATAAGCACGGTGCTTGCCTGGTGTTCATCTAACAAAGTGAACCAGAATCGATGGTTTCTTGAAATGGAAGCTGGGCCGGTGTGGCAGTCCAGGAATGAGGCAAAGATCCCTGGAACTACAGGTACAAAATTTTCTCTCAAAGATTTTGGAGGGGGCCCCTTCCTTTCTGGAAGGGTTTATGGAGGCTATCGCTGGACAGATAGGAGTGAGTTTCGAGCACTTTTTGCTCCACTCACTCTGAAGGGCTCTCGAAATCTTTACTCTCCGATAGATTTTCAAAATAGTACCTTTACCGCAGGAACAGATACCCACAGTGTCTATAAATTCAACTCTTATCGTTTGACCTATCGTTATCGATTAGTAGACAGCGATAAATGGATATTCTGGATTGGCTTTACTGGAAAAATTCGGGATGCAAAGGTGAGCCTAGAACAGGGGGCGATAAGCGCCGAAAAAAAGGGCCTTAGAAAGGAAGGGCGGGGGAGGTCGTTGTCAGAGTTAACTATCAGCTCAACCCAGAAATCACCGTTAATGTGGGCTATCGTTTGTTGGAGGGGGGAGCGGTACACATTCAGTTTCCTTCACTACTTAGTTGCTGGAATGAGAATTGAGCTTTAGAGACTTCGATACCATTTTGGCGAGATTATTCAGCTCCTCCATTCAGCCTCTTAACGGCTTAGATTCTTCGCTCGGTTTTTTTACAAAAAAAAATTTCGATTACCGAAGACCAAGCTCCTTCATCTTTAATTGAAGGCCTTTGCGACTGATATTAAGTTTTCTAGCCGCCTCGGTGACATTGTTTTGTGTTTCGACTAGAGCCTCTTCAATCGCTTTTTTCTCGATCCTTCGAGTCACATCTTTGACGATATCTTTTAATGATCCTCCGGCGATTATTTGCCTTTCAGAGAATCTTAACTCCTCAAATTCTAAAATTTCTTCCGGCAACTGTTCCGGAGTGATAGATCCCCCTTCACTTAAAACGATCACCCGTTCAATCACGTTTTCAAGTTGCCTAATGTTTCCTGGCCATGGGTATTGAATTAATAACTCGAGTGTCTCCGGCTGCATAGTTAACGATGTTTTCCCCATGCGATCCCCTATTTTCATTAGGAAGAAGGCTGCCAATCTTGGGATGTCGTCCGGTCTGTCTCGCAGAGGCGGAAGCGATAGTGGGACTACATTCAATCGATAAAAGAGATCACTTCGAAAACGCTCCTCCCGAACCTCTTTTTCTAGGTCCTTATTGGTGGCGGTAATTAACCTAACATCCACAGTAAGTGTTCTCAGACCTCCTACCCTTTCAAACCTTTTTTCCTGTAGCACTCGGAGAAGTTTCACCTGCATCTCCACACTCATTTCACCAATTTCATCTAGAAAAAGAGTCCCCCCATCGGCCAACTCAAATCGCCCGGGTTTGGAGCTTATCGCTCCGGTGAAGGCGCCCCGTTCATGACCAAATAGTTCACTCTCCATTAAAGTGGCAGGAATGGCAGCACAACTAATTTTAATAAAGGGACCTTGTCTCCGTCGACTTCTTTCATGAAGGGCGGCCGCAATCAACTCTTTCCCAGTACCACTTTCGCCTAAAATTAAAACGGTAGAATCACTGACCGCTACTTTATCTAAAATACTATACAGCTTGAGCATTTTAGGGCTTTCCCCAATCATAGGAACATCGCTTCCCGCCGCTCTCCAATTTTTTATCTCTTCACTTTGAAATTTATAGGAAAGAACCGCTTTTTTAATCACGCTAATTAATTCACCACGATCAAAGGGCTTACTTAAATAATCAAAGGCCCCTTGCTTCATAGCATCTACGGCGGAATCTATCGTCCCATGGGCCGTTAAAATAATAACAGGCACCGACAACTGTTCGTCCCTCACCCACTTTAAAAGCTGCAATCCATCTTCGCGAGTCAGTCGCAAATCGGATAAAACTGCCTGTATTTTTCCGCTCTTTAATTTTTCTTTAGCTTCGGTAATTGTAGCCACCGCATGAACCACATACTTTTCCGCCTCCAACATGGCCGTTAAAATTCTTCTAATATTCAACTCGTCATCTAAAACTAAAACCTCACCACTCATAGCGTTCTCTCCGTCACCTTTGTGAATTCAGTTCTCTTTTCTATTACCCTTCGTTTCGTTGGAAGATGGAGAATGAAAGAGGTGCCCATGCCCACCTTAGATTTTACCTGAATAGTCCCATTCATCGATTCTACCAATCGTCTACAGATCGCCAGTCCAAGACCCGACCCTTTCGTTTTTGTTGTAAAAAAGGGAATGAATAATCGCCGTTGTGTTTCCACATCAATACCGGGCCCGTTATCCTTCACCTCAATTTCAAGATGCTCTTCATGCGAATTAATATTCTCAGTACGCCAGCCTTCCCACACTTTAAAAAGTGGCAATGACTCCAAAGAAAAAAGTCGTTTGCCCTTAATTCGCCTAATTTTTACCTTCAAAGAGGGTCTCTCCATCGACTCTGTGGCCTGTATCGCATTTAAAAATAGATTTAATAAAATTTGTTTCAATACTTCAGCATCCACTTCAATGGTAGGGCTCTTTTCTTCGGTTTCTACCTCAAAGGAAATTCTAGAGCCTTTAAATGCCAATTGAGCTGTGTGGTCGATTACTTTCAAAGGATCGCAATCCCCCTGCAAATGAAATTTTCTGGGTTTTGCATAGTCTAAAAAATTGGTCACGACGTTAGAGAGTCGTTGCGTTTCATCAATAATGATCTGTAAAAATTCATCCGAGGCCCTGTCCTCATCACCCTTCAGCTCCTTCAATAGTTCGGCAGCCCCCTTAATAGCTCCCAAGGGGTTTTTAATTTCATGAGCCAATCCAGCAGCCATCTCGCCTACTACCGCCAACTTGTCTCGATCTTTTAAATAATCGAACGTCTGTGCATTTTTTAATAACAGACCCAATTGCCGCGCCACAGGGATAAAGACTCTCATTTGATCATTGGAAAGAATAATCCTCTCCCCCGCTCTCACGGCACAAAAAGCAATGGGCTTAGATTCGTAAATGATAGGGATAATAAAATCGGACCCCAAGGTACGCATCGTCTCTAAACAGGTTTCGCAAAAATTTTGTGCAGTCGAGGCCCTAAAAAAATCCTTATCATTCTCAACCGTCTCTAATACAAAAGGCCGTCCCCTTCTCAGTGCCATGTATTCAATTAATGCATTTGACGAGGGTAACTCTTCGTAGGATTCCTGAGGAGAGGTGGAAATACGACTGTAACTAAGCCCGTCCTTCTCTAGTAAAAACAGCTGACAATTTTCAACTCCAAGACATTTCTTTAAAACACTTTGTATTCTTAGTGCCAGTTCGAGGGGCTCAAAGGTACCCACTAGATCCTCTAAGAATAGATTAAGTTCCTGCTCTAGTAATAAATTACGACGCAAAAATAATCTTCGAGTATTTTTAGTCACCAATTTCTTGATGGGCTCAAAAAGAATCATGATTACAAATGAGGCGATAAAAGTATTGAAATAGAATAGACCCGATTGGTCACCCACCCAGCTCACTAGGGTCGCGTAGATAAGAGTTAAAACAAGGGCAATGCCTCCAAAAAGGGTTAGTTTTGTAAATACCTCCTCTGAGGTCATGAGCTCCTTTTGTATAAAGGTATGAAAAATAAAAATGGAGTAAAGAATACGGGACAAGGTTCCTAAGGGCGGCATTTTTTCTATTCCCGAGTAGTGAAGAGTGTCGGTTACAAATACAGCAAGAGCTACCACGCCTCCTAATGCCGCAAAATGAAGCCTCATTTTTTCTCTAGGAAAAGATACTTCGCGGCTCGCTTTATCTAGTGCCAATAAAAAGACTATAAAAGGAATTAACAGGGCCGCATGAGAGGCAAAATTTAGAGACACCTGATTTTGCGTATAGGTGGGAAAGGACATGAAAAGCAAAACCAATACGAGAAAAGAGATATAAAAAGAGGCGCATTTACCCAAAACATTTTCCGTTTGCCCTAACAACTCCTTTCCAAACCACAAAAGTGGCAGCCCTACTAGCAGGGCAAAGAACCCCTGCCATGAAAGACCGACCCAAGTTTCATAGGACGAAAACCCTCGTAGTATTCCTATGAAATCATGAATAGTTAAGGCCACCATCAACGCAGTAAAAGAAAGGGTCAGCCGACTTTTAAAATTTCGAAGTAACGCAGCCACTCCCAAGGAGCCAGACACAAACGCAGCAATGATATGACTAACAGTTTCGATTCGCATAGTTACCCGCCAAAATTCAATCGCTTTCTCATCCTATGATTATCACGCTAGGTGCCTTTTATCAAAGAATCACAATTCAGGTCTGGCCCTCGTATAATCGATCTACTTTTTAACTAGACAACCCTGTCACGCAGCGTTTGAATTTTTCCCTGCTTAGCCTCATAATAGAGAGAGAATGAGGTTAGCGTTACCTCCCCTTTCATTATCTTAAGATCCATTCAAACAAGGAATCCTTTGTCCCTGCTGAAATCCAATTCAATTACGAGTGTGCCTCCGGTAGATGACTCTGGGGCTGTGACTACTGTTAAGCGAGGCCCCGTCGCCGTTCCCTCCACTGAGAAAATAATTTGGGCGATTGGCGGCGGTAAAGGGGGTATTGGAAAAACACTACTCACCTCAAATCTCGCCGTTTTTCTCAGCTGGTTACACAAAAAGGTGATTGTGGTCGATATGGATTTAGGTGGAGCGAATCTTCATACTAGTTTGGGAATCAATAACCCCACTCAAACACTAAGCGATCTTCTTTATAATCGGGTTGAAGATGCCAATGATCTTATTCAGCCTACCAGTTTTAAAAACCTATCACTGATATCGGGCGCTCATGATCCTACAGGGATTGCGAACATGCCCCACGTGCAAAAAACGAAACTCGGCAGAAAATTTAGAGAGCTCGATGCCGATTTTATTTTATTAGATTTAGGCGCCGGTACAACCCACAATACCTTAGACTTTTTTCTCATGGCCGACAAAAAAATAATTGTGGTGACACCAGAGCCTACTAGTATTGAGAATGCCTACCGTTTTATCAAGGCCGCCTTTTATCGAATGCTTCGAGCCTCGACCCCTACACCCTATGTTCGACAACTCATCGAACAGGCCATGGACCAAAAAAATGCGAGAGGCATTTCCACTCCTAAGGATCTGCTTAAAGAGGTCATCAGACTCTCTCCCTCTGAAGGGGAACTCCTAAAAAGTAAAATGGATTCATTTAGATTCTCCCTAATTGTGAACCAGGTTCGAACCTCTGCAGAATCAAAGATCGGCACCTCAGTTCAAATTGTTTGTGAGCGTTATTTCGGAATGCACGTTGATTATGTAGGGTTTATTCCTTATGATAATTGTGTCTGGCAGTCCATTCGAAAGAGAGTTCCCTTTTTAATTGAGTCGCCTAATAGTACAGCGGTGACTCATCTAGAATCTGTGTTAAGAAATCTTTTAAAGAATTAATCTAAGAAATACTCTTTTATGGCTAAATTACTAAACGAAGAAACCTTTTATGACCTATTAAGAATCGGCCCGACGGCCAGTGTGGCAGAGATTACTGCTGCCTATCAAAGTGTCAAAGCGGCCTTTTCTAAGGACTCACTTGCTACCTATTCCCTGATGCCAGCAGAGGACACCCAGGCCATTTTAATTAAAATAGAAACCGCTTATGTCACCCTGACCCATATCGATAAGCGCAGAGTTTATGACAAACGTATTTCAGAACCCGACTTCACTTCAATTGAGGAACCTATGAATCAAAATCATCAAAAACAAATTCCGAATGTTTCAACGATCGCTCCCATCTTGGAGGCCCCTTTAATTACGGCCATCCCATCGGGTGATTCGGTTTCGTATAATGATCCAACTCAATTAAGTCTTTCACAGATAAGAGAGAAAAAAGGGTTAACTCTGACAGACGTCTCTCGCATCACCAAAATTCCAATCCGGTACTTAAAGGCTTTAGAGGAATATAATCAACCCATTTTGCCTCCTAAGGTTTACGTGCAGGGGTTTTTAAAAAATTTAGCTCAGTTATATCGACTTGAACCTCAAATTACGGTATCCACCTACTTTGAACAACTAGAACAAAAGACTGGAACCTCTAAAACTTGAACCTACTCGATTTCGCAGTGACCACCCCTTCTCGCTTAGACTCTTTTCTGACCGAAAACACAGGAAAAAGTAGAGCCTTTATTCAAGAACAGATCAAGCTACAAAGAGCACAGGTTAATGGTTCCGTCTGTTTAAAATCTAGTCACCGATTAAAATCTGGCGATACCGTTTCCTTTCAACTGGTTGACGAGACTATTGCTAGCCACCTCACTGGGACACCTGGAAATCTTGATATTTTATTTGAGGATGACTTTCTTCTGGCGATAAATAAGGCCGCTGGGGTAATTGTCCATCCAGGTGCAGGCCAAAAAGAGAATACTTTAGTTCATCACCTACTCCACTATTTAAATTCGTCACAATTCAGCGAACTTTCCTCCGAACGCCCTGGGATTGTTCATCGTCTAGATCAAGGAACCACAGGTGTATTACTCGTAGCAAAAACTGAACAGATGCAGGTTCTCCTTTCAGAGATGTTTAAAAATCGAACTATTAAAAAGAGATACCAGGCGATTACCTATGGGAAGGTCACCCTCTCCGGTACCATTACCCTGCCCATTGGCCGAGACCGCAAAGATAGAAAAAAAATGAGCTCTCGCACTCACAAAGCTCGAACCGCCATCACTCAGTGGAAATCGCTGGATAGATTCGAGCATTTTAGTCATGTAGAATTAGCACCGCAAACTGGGAGAACCCACCAACTACGCGTTCATCTTTCGGAAACTGGATTCCCCATTGTGGGAGATCCTACCTATGGCAAGGGTAAACCCAAAGGCAGTTCACTCTCCCTAGCTATTACCGATTGGCTGCAGCCCCTTGATCACACTCTACTTCACGCTAAGAGTTTAGATTTTTCTCATCCTATAACTGAAAAACATATTAGGGTAGTGGCCCCATTACCTAACGACTTCAACGATTTTCTTTCAATCTTAATGGAACATGATCCATGCCTCGCTTAAATCATATTGAATATCATTTTGTTGAGGAACCTAAAGGGCACACCCGTCCACTTTATCAACAGGTTCACGGCAATGCTTTAGTGGAGGTCACAAATACAAACTTAACGATTCTCTACAATTCACCACCGCCAGCAGATGGAGCCTATACGATGGAGTCTAGTCTTCGCCTATCGGTATTCACAGCAGATTGTTTACCGGTTCTGTTTTTTACCGAAGACATCAAAGGACCCATCGCCGCCATTCATTGTGGATGGCGAGGAGCTAACCATGCGATCGTTACCCATTTAGAGGATCTTTGGGAGAACTACGCAGGGCAAATCCACGCCATTCTTGGTCCCTGTTTAGAATCCTGTTGCTTTGAAGTTAAGCAGGACCTCATTACAGCCTTTAGCGACAATGGTAATCTTATAAGCCCTTATCTTTCTAAAAGAGAAAATAAAACTTTTTTTTCGCTGAGCTCTTTTGTCATTAAAGAACAATTAGGATTTATAAAACCGGAATATATTCATACCGCAGATTTAAGATGTACCTTTTGTTCCTCTCCACAACTACCCTCATATCGACGAAATAAAACCACCGATCCAAGAATTAGAGGATGGATTAGTAAATAGTTTTTTAATCGATTTTTTCTTTTTTCATAACGACCGCATCTTTAAGACCCGCATAATATTTTTTACGAACTCCATACTGCCGATATCCCATCTTTTCATAGAGCCTAATAGCGGGAGTATTTCCAGCCTCCACCTCAAGAAAGGCCCTTTTCACCTCTACCAATTCCCAAATAACCCCTAATAACATCTCTGCAATACCCCAGCGACGAAACTCTTTTTCCACAGCAACTACGATAATATCCAGTTCACCCTGTACTAAGAGCGATAAAAAATACCCGAGTAACCGTTTTTTATTAAACACTCCCCAACAACACCCAGAATCATGCGCAATAAAATAGGCAAAATCTTTATCACTCCACCCTTTGTCAAACGCTGTTTCGGAAATAGATTTCACCGCTTCAATATCTAAACAGTGAAGCGGCTTGATATCGACTGCAATTATTTTTCCAGAAGCAGCGTGACTGTGTATTTGTCTTTTAAAGATTTGACCCATTCTTCCAAACTTTTTTGTACGGCCTGTTTTTTCAGTAACACAATAATATTGGGTTTCAGATTATCAAAACTGCGTCCTCGAAATTGAGCTTCATTTCTTTTGTAGTATTTCAGAATTTCGTCACCGGTAATCACCGGAGTCACCGTCTGTATTTTTAATTCCACAAACTTATCGGCACTAAGGGTTCTGGTCATTCGTTGTGCTAATTCAGCCTCCGTCTGGCCAAATCTCTTCATGACCTCTAGAATACTTTTTCTTTTGTTCGAACCATCCTTTAGCCAAGAATTAACTTCAGATTGGACACCTATCTCCTTCTGAATATTTTTCATCTCAGCTAAAACCATTCCCTCTAAGATTAATTTTTGTACCGTCTTCTTTAGTTCATTCCCCTCCTCTTCAGAGATAACCGGTTGCACCCCTGCTTTGATACGATTAAGAGATCGAAATATATAAGCATCCTGAATGGTAATCACCTTCTTATCGACGATAGCAGCGGTGCCGTTAATCAACACACCCCTGCTTATTGAAGGGATTAAGCAAAGACAAAAAAGAAGAATAGAATACAGTAGAACCCTATTCACTAGGCCAAGACCGCGATAGCTTCAATCTCAACACACACACCCTTAGGAAGTTTACTAACCTCCACCGTGGCGCGGGCTGGATAAGGAGCTTTAATAAAGGTAGCATAGACTTCATTGAATCTAGGAAACTCACTCATTTGAGTGATGAATACCGTTGTTTTTACCACATGTTCTAAACCCAAGTTTTGAGTGGCCAAAATCGCTATTAGATTTTTCATCACCTGTTCGGTCTGCAATTCAATCGTATTTCCCACCACAGCTCCTGTTTTAGGATCTAGCGGAATTTGTCCTGAAATAAATAAAAACCCGCCTGCCTTCACCGCTTGAGAATAGGGGCCAATTGCCTGAGGTGCCTCGGTTGTTGCTACGATCTCTTTATTCATTTTTTATTCCTTCCGTTCAAATGATATTTGAATATTCACTTTATGCTTTTCCATAAACTTTGTAATCTCCTGGGAGAGATCAATTTTGCTCAACACTCGTCCAAACTCCTTAGCAAGCAATCCATAAAAATCATCTTTTTTCTTACCAAGTCCATCGAGGACTAAAGAGGCTAGTTCCTTAGGAAGCTTTTTATCTTTTAAATAGTTGCGTACTGAATCTTCGGTCATAAATACCGTGGCTAAACCGGTTAGGGTAAGATCCTTCATCATCTCACTCCACCATGGTTTTTCAGAGGTTTTATCGGAATCTAAATCTGGTTTTGATTCATCTGCCATACATTCTCCTTAATTTCGTGCTTCAGTCTCAGAGAGTTCTCTCGCTCTCGATTCAAAGCTATCAAACATTTTAGGTAAATTGACCTCAGTTAATTTATTAGAGATCCAAGAAGGGATCAAAAAGACCACTCCCACCTCAAGTTCATAGTGCACAGCAGTCTCATGGGTGCCCTTTGAATTCAAGATCCACCTCCCTTCATTCTGTTTAAAAAAATCACTCTCGACAAGTTTCCAGGTAATCTCATTTTTACTCACAATAGAAAATTCTAAAATATAGACAAATTTTCTTACGATTTCGATCTCAAATTGAACTCTAATCTTTTCTGCGGTGCTCTTTCCCACCACCTTAGCCCCAACGACCTCCTTTAAAAATTCTGGATATTTTTCAAATTCTGTAATCGTTTTAAACAGTGCCGCTTGTGAGACCGCCATCTTTTTTTCTCTAATCACCTTAGCCATTTTTTTACCATCCGTAGCGAGGTTTATGATCAAAGGAATGCATCGTTTTAATTTCACGAATCGTCTTTGTTTCAGATCTCATTACAATAGAGTGGGTATGAGCCCCACCGCCATAGTATCTGACTCCACTTAAATAACTTCCGTTAGTAATTCCTGTAGCAATAAACATTACGTTTCCGCGTGCCATCTCTTCAATGCTGTAGACCTTATTTTCATCTTTGATTCCCATGGCCTTAGCGCGAGTTCTCTCCTCGTCATTTCTGAATTTCAATATCCCCTGCATATCCCCACCCAAGCATTTCAATGCAGCTGCAGCTATTACTCCCTCTGGTGCCCCTCCAATGCCGATGAGAATATCGATTCCCGTTTCATCTTGGGCTGCGGCAATAGCAGCCGATACATCACCATCTCCAATCAACCGGATTCTAGCTCCAGCATCTCTAACCTCAGCGATAAGATCGGCATGACGGGGCCTATCTAAAATAATAACCATCAGATCCTGGATCGATTTATTAGTAGCTTTAGCTACCTCCTTTAAATTCCAACTAGGACTTTTGGTAATATCGATTGCCCCTTTTGCCTTACCTCCCACAGCAATTTTATCCATGTAGGTATCGGGTGCATGAAGAAAATTACCCTCCTCAGCCGCTGCAATCACCGATAGCGCTTCACTTCTTCCAAGTGCCGTAATAGTGGTGCCCTCTAAAGGATCACAAGCAATATCGATATTGGGGCCATTACCAGCTCCCACCTTTTCACCGATATAAAGCATCGGAGCCTCATCGCGCTCCCCTTCACCAATTTTAATCGTTCCAAAAAAATGGATCGAATCGAAGGCCTTTCTCATAGACTCTACAGCGGCGTGATCGGCGGCCTTTTCATCTCCCCGTCCAATCCACCTACCGACACTAAGAGCGGCCGCTTCGGTAACTCTCACAAATTCAAGCGCAAGATTTCTATCCATGAATCCTCCAATTTTCGATGTAAGAACGCTAGCATAGAATCCTTTCAAAGGGAAATAGGCACCCGACTCTCCAATCATGTCCAATGGCCTCCCCCTTTTTATCTTGCGTAGCATTGTGACTTCTCGTTTTCTCTGGCATAGGTTCCAGAGATGTCTAGCGAGATTGAAAAGAACTTAACTAAACTTTATGCCGATAGGCTAAAGGACAAACGCCAATCTCGAACCAAGAGAAGAATTCGAATTGAGGCAGGGCCCCAGCCCTTAGGGATTATTCTGCCTCGGTATTTTAATGGAAGCCCCCAAACACTCTCTAAAATTGAGGAGACACGGGCTCTGATCTCATGGGAAAAATATGTGGGAGAGGCCGCCGCAACTCAATCTCAGGCCGTTAGACTTCGCGCAGGGACACTCACTGTGAGGGTCACAAGTCCTATTTGGATGACCCAACTCTCCCTTTTAAAAGATGGTATTTTAAAGAAATATAAAAAAGATTTTCCTAGACTAAGAATTCACAATGTTTTTTTTATTAGGTAGGGGTAGACACTCCAGTACTTCCAAAACCACCCGTTCCTCTCACGGTCTCTTTTAGAGTTACTACCTCTTCCCAATGAATTTGATCTACCTTTTGTAAAACTAATTGGGCAATACGATCCTGATGTTTAATTTCAAGAGTCTCCAAACCTAAATTAATCACCAATATTTTTATCTCTCCTCGATAATCGCTATCGATCGTTCCTGGAGAATTCACGACGGTTAAGCCCTTTTTAAAGGCCAGGCCACTTCTGGGTCTCACCTGTATTTCATACCCTTCAGGAATTTCTACACTGAGGCCGGTAGGAATCGCAGCTCTCTCTCCGGGTTTTATAATTAGGGTGATTTCGGTACAGGCCTGCACATCGCAACCTGCAGCTCCAGTTGACATATAAACTGGGATTTGCGCCTCTGCATTCACCTTATTTACCTTTACTTTAATCATAAAAAAATAGAGACCTTTTTAGTTTTGGGTTTAACTCGAGACAAAGTAACGGTGGTCTCTTTTTCTGGGACGAAAATACGTTGAGCCACCTTTTGAACCTTTTCAACGGTAACATTATTAATTTCACTTAAAATTTCATCGGTCGTTACATGCCGACCAAAACATACTTCATTTCTTCCTAAACTTTCCTGTTTAGCCTCTATCAATTCTGAAGAAAGAATCACGGCACCCTTTATTTGGTTTTTCACCATGGCTAGCGTCTCTGCCGAAATAGGTTTCTTGCAAACTGCCTTTATCTCTTTGCCTAGTATGTTCAAACACCGATCGAGAGTCTTAGGTTGTAGGGCTAGGTAAATGGCGCAAACTCCAGCCTCTGAATAGGGAATGAAATCACAATCCACAGTGTAGGCGAGAGCGGCCTTTTCTCTTATCTCTTGAAAAAGACGACTACTCATTCCTCCGCCCAGATAAAAATTAAGAACTAAGGCATCAAATCTTTGGCGATCATGTATCGATAAACCTTCAAACCCAACTATTAGATGAAGTTGATCGGTCGCTGTAGTGGCTTTGGTAAAGGTAGGATGATAAACCACCGGAGGCTTTACCTGGGCCTGGGCCGGTGCCTTCCATTTGTCTTTTACTTTAAATAACACTTCACATTTTGCAATGAGGCTATCGGTGTCAATGTTACCCGCAACACTTATTACCATGTTTTCTGGGTGATAATATTGTTTAAAAAACTTGTGCGCTGTCTTGCGATCAAAATTTTCAATGTTGTATTTAGTTCCAATAACAGGTTGGCCCAGCGAATGACCTTTCCATATTTTTCCGAAAAAAAGCTCCTGAGCCTGTTCATCAGGCGCTTCATCGATCATAGAAAGTTCCTGTAACAGAACCTTTTTCTCGCGCTCCATCTCTTTTTTTGGAAAAATGGGACGAAGAGTTAAATCACTCAAAACATCTAAAGCCACATCAACATCTTCGCTCAATACGGTGCTGTGGTAGCAGGTAACCTCTCTATCGGTAAAGGCATTAAGATCTCCGCCTAATGATTCTAAGACGGTCGCTAGTTCTACACTAGATCGATTCTCAGTTCCTTTGAAGGTCATGTGTTCGATAAAATGGCTCATGCCACTTAGAGCAGGTGTTTCAATGGAGCTACCCACCTTAACCCATACCCCTACAGAAACAGAACGAACGTGTTCACTGCGCTCCATAACTAGCGTAGCGCCGTTATCTAAGCGAACTTTTCTTACCTGAGATGTCACAGTTGAGACCCCTTACCCTAAATTGGATTATCGGTCCCTTTTAAATTAACGACTAATCCTCATCGTTGCGCCCGAAACGACCCCCACGATCATCATCCATGCCGTTAAAGCCTCTATCATCGGGTTCACGTCGAGTGTTTCTATCTTCACCACCACGATCCTCTTTATCAAAACGTCGAGGTTCGTCGCGATGTCCACGATCTCTTGGGCCACGATCTCTATCATGTCCACGATTTTCATTACGATCCGGTCCACGATTTTCATTACGATCCGGTCCACGATTTTCATTACGATCCGGTCCACGGTTTTCATTGCGATCCGGTCCACGATTTTCATTGCGATCCGGTCCACGATTTTCATTGCGATCCGATCCACGGTTTTCATTGCGATCCGGTCCACGGCCTCTATCGAAGTCACGGTCTCTACCACCCGATTGAAAACCACCACGCCCCCCACCAAAAGGTTCACGTCTAGGGCCGCGATCCGATCCGCGATCTCTATCTAGCCGAGGTCTTTCTCCTCGGTCGGAGGATGCGTCTGAGCGATTTCCACGATTTTCCTCTTCACTACCCGCTGTATTAATGACCGCCCCTTCAGAACGAGGAGCTGCAGGTGCTTCGGCCTCTCTAGGTAAAAGCGCTTTTCGAGACAATCTAATTTTTCCAGAGGGATCTACTTCAAGACACTTCACCTGAATGATGTCTCCCATTTTGACCACATCGGTCACTTGGCGCACTCTAAAGTGCTCCAATTCTGAAATATGACAAAGCCCTTCAGTTCCAGGAATAATCTCTACGAAGGCACCGAAATCTGCGATACGAGTAATTTTTCCTTCGTAAATTTTTCCAGGTTCTGGCTCTTCAATAATTTGTTTGATGATATCGATCGCTCTTTGAGCACTCGCTTCATCGACAGAAGCAATGTGAATAACTCCATCGTCTTCGATATCAATCTTCACACCAGTTCGCTCTATGATACTTCGGATGACCTTTCCGCCAGAACCGATCACTTCACGTACCTTGTCAGGTTTGACCTGTAGTGTGAATATACGAGGTGCATATTGCGAAAAATTAGCTCTTGCAGTCGTCAAAGCTTCAGCCATTTTACTTAAAATGTGAATTCGACCTTCTCTAGCCTGATCAAGTGCACTTTCCATGATGTCTCGGCTCACTCCACCGATTTTAAGATCCATCTGGAACGCGGTCACACCATCAGCGGTACCACACACCTTAAAATCCATATCGCCGAGGTGATCTTCATCTCCGAGAATATCGGATAGAATCGCAATTTTTTCGCCCTCTTTGATCAATCCCATCGCCACACCCGCCACAGGTTTTGGCACGGGCACTCCGGCATCCATTAGTGCTAAAGAACCACTACATACGGTGGCCATAGAAGAGCTTCCATTAGACTCAAGAACTTCAGACACAATACGAATGGTGTACGGAAACTGTTCCTTTGCTGGAATAATATAGGTGAGAGCTCTCTCAGCTAAAAAGCCGTGTCCAATTTCTCTACGTCCCGGTGGACGAAGAGGTCTAGCCTCTCCCACTGAGAAAGGAGGGAAGTTATAATGAAGAAGAAAACTCTTATTATAAACGCCACTAATAGAATCAATTTTTTGCTCATCGTCGGCGGTGCCTAAAGTAATAGTGGAAAGAACTTGAGTCTCACCACGAGTAAATAGGGCCGAACCGTGAACACGAGGCAACAAACCTACTTCACATGAAATAGGACGAATTTCATTAAAAGGCCTACCGTCGATACGAATTTTGGTATCAACCGTTTTTTCTCTCGCATAACTCGCCTTTACCTCTTCAAAGTAAAGGTTAACAAGTTTGTTACGCTTTTTCTCAGCGTCATTTTTTGGCTCTTTAGTTTGAAATTTTTCCTTCACCTTGTCGGACAAAGTACGAAGCGCTTCATAGCGTTCTAGTTTTTGTCGGATGGAGAATGCCTTTTCAAAGGATCCCCAGGTGAGTTTTTTGATATCAGCTTTTAAAACTTCATCACGTAAAGGTTTATCATAAGTACGTTTTTCTTTGCCGGCCTTAGCTCTTAGCTCGTCCTGCAAATCAAAAACTACCTTCATCTCATTATGAGCAAAATCGATAGCGTCCATTAAATGTTTTTCGGAAACCTCTTTGGCACTACCTTCCACCATAACGACACCGGTCTTCACGCCAGAAACTAGAAGATCAAGTTTGCTTTCAGCCATGTCGACTGGAGAAGGATTGATCACCAACTGATCATTTAAATATCCTACTCTCACAGTTCCAATAGGCCCACTCCATGGGATATCGGAAATATGTAAAGCCGCACTTGCAGCAATTGAGGCCAAATAATCTGGTTCGTTAATACCGTCGATAGAAAGCACAGTAGCGACTACGTTTGTTTCGTAAAGATAGTCTTCTGGAAATAAGGGACGACAGGGACGGTCGATAAGACGAGCCGATAAGGTGGCTCTATCTGAAGGTTTCGCTTCTCGTTTAAAAAATCCCCCAGGTAATCTTCCTGCGGAATAGTATCTTTCCTGATAATCTACAGTGAGAGGAAAAAAATCCTGCTCAGCTCCTAGTTTTCGTCCAGAAACTACTGTGACTAAAACCATCGTTTCGCCGTATTTAGCAAGAACCGAGGCATCTGCCTGTTTCGCGAATTTACCTGTTTGGAGCGTTAATACACGCCCGCCGTAATTAGCACTGACTTCGATGACACTCATAGTTGTCTCCCTTTGTTTGTTAAATCCAGAATAGAGCTAAAATCTAGCAGACTATTTTCTGATATTTAATCGCTCAATGAGCTTTTGGTAGCGAGCTGTATCTACTTTTTTCACATAGTCCAATAAACGCCTTCTGGAGCCCACAAGATGAAGAAGACCACGTCGTGAGTGATTATCTTTCTTATGAAATTTGAAATGCGGCATTAAACTATTAATACGCTCGGTTAATAATGCAACTTGAACTTCAGGAGAACCGGTATCTCGGTCGTGAAGTTTGTTACCTGTGATTAGTTCTGTCTTTTTTTCCTTATTGAGACTCAACGTATACCTCTGTTATTACATTTAATTTAACAAGTGATTATCACTGTTAATCCTTCTTGGCAAATGCGTAGATCCAGGAATTGTATTTTCCCTGTTTAGGGTCTGAATTAGGCTGCCTTGGGGCATGTCGCTATCGTTTTCTAGCCCTCTGCTATTCTGAGCTGCCCTGCGAACTAAACCTTCGGAACTTAGGAGTCTCACATAGTTACGGTAACCGGCGGCCTGCCAATCACTACCACCACTCACCAAGTTTTCTACGGTAAGGCTTTCATTAATGGAAAAACCTCCACAGCTGAGGCGTCGTAGCTCGGTCAAATGACCTACAGTCCCCAGTCTTCTAGCTATCTCATCGCCTAAACTTCTAATGTAGGTGCCCTTGGAACAATGTACCTCAAAACGGACAGCTGCCTTTTCTAAAGAGATGAGCTTTACTTCAAATAGTTGAACAGGAATCGACTCACGTTTTACTACAATGTTTTTTCGGGCGAGTTCATATAATCTCACACCCTGAATTTTCTTGGCACTGTACATGGGAGGAATTTGATTCCATTCCCCTTCGAAGGATTTCAAAACGGCTGAGACCGTTTCTACTGTTAATTCCGGAATGGGTAAATTTTCTACTACGGCCCCTGTGCAATCCATAGAGTCGGTAGCCTCACCTAATTTAATTAGGGCCTCGTACCTTTTGTCCGCATTTAATAAAGCATTAGATAATTTAGTGGCTCGACCGGTCAATAAAACTAAAACACCTGTGGCAAAGGGATCTAAAGTTCCTGCATGTCCTACCTTTTTTATTTTAACGTGACGACGAACCTCTCTAACAACATCAAAACTCGAAGGGCCTACCGTTTTATCGACCACTATAACTGCTTCATCCATTTTCATTCACCTACATTCACCACTCCCAAAATATCTCATTGATATTTATTCTTCGGTGGAGGACCTAGGAGCCCCTTCTGTTTCAATTAAATTTAAAATTCTATTTAATTCCGTCCCGTGCGTATCTCGTTGAAAACGAAGCTCAGGAACACTTCTTAATGCCAATTTTTTACCGAGCATTCTTTTTAAAAAAGGATGAGCCTGCTTGAATCCTTGCAGAGCCTCCTTTTCATTCCACTCCTCTTCAACACTAGATTTCGTAAAGTAGACTCGAGCCACCTTTAAATCTGCCGACATCTGCACATCGGTGATTACGATATTTTGCAGTCTAGGATCTGAAACTTCACGTAAAAGTACCTCGGCTAAGGTTTCCATGATTGAAGATCCGACCTGCTTAGTTCTGCGTGAACTCATCCCGCTACCACCCTACAACAACCGCTTTACAGTGTACTTTTATGCTCTTCTTTTAAGAAGGCCTCAAACTGATCACCCAATTTTACATCATTGTAGTTCTCAAGTCCGATTCCACACTCAAAGCCACTAGCGACCTCTTTAACATCTTCCTTAAAGCGTCTAAGACTGGAAATCTTGCCTTCGTAAATCACTCGATTATCTCTGAGTAATCGTAGGTAACATCCTCTAACTACCTTCCCATCGATTACAGCACTACCTGCAATCGAACCCATTTTAGGAATATTAAAGACACTTCTTACTTCAGCGCGACCGATCACGCGCTCTTTTATTTCAGGAGCTAAAAGACCTTCAGCTAGGGTCTTAATATCTTCTAATAACTCATAAATAATAGTATAGGTTCTAACTATGACCCCTTCAGTTTCAGCAATTCTCTGAGCCTTAAGATCGGGACGAACGTTAAAACCTAAAATCACAGCCTCGCTGGCTGCAGCCAACATGATGTCGGTCTCGGTAATTCCACCCGTTCCCGTGTGAAGCACCTTCAGTTTTACCTTTGCGGAGGCAAATTTAGTAAACGATTCCTTAAGCGCTTCGGTGGAACCTGCCACATCGGCCTTTAAAATAATTCTCAACTCTTTATCAGGTCCCGTAGGCGCATTCATGAGATCTTCAAGACTCACTTTAGGTCGATTTTCAAGCGTCTGTTGACCTATTTTTAATAAACGAGCATCGATTAAAGCCTTGGCCGCCTTTTCATCTTTCATGACAAAGAAATCATCTCCCACTGCGGGAACCGCAGCTAGGCCCAAAATTTCCACAGGATCACTCGGAAAAGCTTCGGTGATCTTACCCGTTGTCGGATGGGTCATCGCTCTTACCTTTCCGTAAGAGGTGCCACAAACAATAAGCTCACCTTGAGCTAATTTTCCGTGTTGAACGAGAACAGAGGCTATCGGACCACGGTGTTTATCTAATCGAGACTCAATTACGACTCCACGAGCTGGAACATCGAAGTTAGCCTTCAATTCCATAATCTCGGCCTGTAAAAGAATATTTTCTAATAAGGAATCGATTCCCTTACCCGTTTTTGCAGAGACTGGAACGTACAAAGTATTTCCACCCCACTCCTCAGGGTTTAAGTCATAACCTGCTAAGGTCTGCTTAATTCTATCGGGATTACCATCTGGTAGATCGATCTTATTAATCGCTACAATGATCGGAACATTGGCCGCTTTAGAGTGATTAATAGATTCTAAGGTTTGAGGCATCACACCATCTACAGCAGAAACGACAAGAACGACTAAATCGGTAACCTTAGCACCACGAGCTCTCATGGCCGTGAAGGCTTCATGACCTGGAGTATCCACAAAGGTAATTTTGCCTTTGGGAAGACTGACTGTGTAAGCACCTACGTGCTGAGTGATTCCACCGGCTTCGCCCGCCGCTACCTTTGTTTTTCTAATAGAATCTAATAACGATGTTTTTCCATGATCCACATGCCCCATGATAGTAACCACAGGCCCACGGGGCTTCATCGCGCCCTCCTCTTTACTCACAACAGGAATAAAGGACTCCTCTTTAAATATATTTTGTTTGACCTCAAACGTAAACTCATGGGCCATTAAAGTAGCGGTATCGAAATCAATATTATCATTAATAGCTGCGGTCACTCCCATCGCCATCAATTTTTTGATAATAGCACCAGCTTTTTGACTCATTTGCTTAGCCAAATTACCCACGGTAATACTGTCACCCATTTCAACAATTCTTTTATGTTCTCCAGGAGTGGTGATCTCAGTTTTCAGAGCGGTTCGACTAGCGGCCGTCTTCTTCTTTTTCATCGAATGAATTAATTCTCGCTTCAAAAAGTCTGCACTTTTAAAGACCACGTGCTGTCGCTCTAGTAGACGACGTTTTCCAGCCTCCCTAGCGGCCTCTTGGGCAACACTGCTAGTAAAATCGACCTCTTTAACTCTTTTAAGACCGACTCCCAGAGAACCGATCGCAGCAGTAGTCCCCGGCTTAGCACCGGCCACAGGTGTTGCTGGTTTAACTTCCCGTTTCACCTTTTCAACTTTAGGGCCGACCTTAGCTCCTAAATATTCTTCAGTAGCTACCTTTTTAATAATTGAAGGAAAAAATCTTCTAGGTTTAGGAGCTGCCATCTCAACAATTAATTTAGCAGAAACTACCGGCTTCTCCTCTTTTGAAGGTTCCACTATCGAAGGTGGAGTAGATACCTCTGCAACGACCTCTAAAGGAACTACAACCTCTTCCACTTCTAATGGAGTGGTTTCAATCTCCTCCGCCACTAAAATAGTCTCATCGAATATTTCAACGTTTTCGACCTCTGTCACCTCAGGAACAACCTCTACCACGACCTCCTCTACAACCTTCGCGGCACGGCGACGAATCAGCGTGGTGCCCACTCTCTTCTCCGTAACATTAGGCTTTACCGGCACGACAGGAGTGGCCGATTTAGTGAATACTTTATTTTTTCGATAGTAATCCCGAATATTGCGAACCTCTTCGGTCCCTAAAATACTCATCGTATTTTTAACATCGACTCCCAACCTTTGGGCTAAATCAACCAAGTGTTGTGCTTCGATATTTAGTTCTTTTGCAAGTTCGTATACTTTTAGTTTTGTACTCATTCGTCCTTCGTCTATTCCTGGGATTTAGTAGAATCTTCGCTAGGCGTTTCTGCCTGAGCTAAGGATTCAGCCTCAGTTTTTTCTTTTTCCTGTAGAGCCTTCATCTCAGTTCTTAATTGATCATCAAGTGTACTTTTAGAACGCTTGCCTACAATATTTTGAGCGGCTCTATTAGCTTCCATTTGTTTAGCCTTGGTCTCAGAGTGTTTTCCCGAGGCCAATAATTCCTTGGCCTTATTTTGCCAATCCTTGGCCTTTTCCTCTGAGAAACCTGGCACAGTCGCAATCACAGCCACATCACTACTAACTAATTGTTCAATGGTAAACCCATACTGATACAAGCTCTGCGCTAAAGTATCGTTCATGCCTTCCATCTGTTTCAAAAGGTTTTTAGCATCATCTTGTCGCTGTGACATCTTGGTCTCAGAAACAATATCCAGTTTCCACCCTGTTAAAATGGAGGCCAGCTTTACGTTTTGGCCCCGTTTTCCAATGGCTAACGAAAGTTGACTATCGGCAACCACAATATCCATAGAGTGATTGTCTTCATCAACACGAACCTTAATAACCTCTGCTGGCGCTAGTGCATTACAAACAAATCGAGTTTCGTCCTCATCCCAAGGTACGATATCGATTTTTTCACCACGTAGTTCCTGAACCACATTTTGAACTCGAGAGCCCTTGACACCTACGCAGGCTCCCACAGGATCCACATCTGGATCTGTCGACTCCACTGCGATCTTCGCTCTCATACCAGGCTCACGGGCCGCGCTTTTAATCTGTACAATGCCTTCATTAACTTCAGGCACCTCTTGTTTAAATAGTTGGATCAATAATTCTGGACATGTTCTAGAAAGAACAATTTTAGGTCCGCGAGGAGTTTGTTGCACATCGATTAAATAACCTAGAATTCTGTCATGGGGACGAAATTGCTCTCCAGGAATCTGCTCTCGCGTAGGAAGAATCGCATCGGTTTTCCCTAAATCGACTACAACACAACCGTACTCTACTCGTCGACATTCACCACTTACAAGTTCACCTTTACGGATGTTAAACTCGTTGTAGATAACATCTCTTTCAGCATCACGAACTTTTTGAATAATAACCTGTTTGGCAGTTTGAGCTGCAATACGACCAAATTGACTCGTATCAAGCTTGACTCCCATACTGTCACCCAGACTCACCTCGGGATCTAATTGCCTGGCTTTTTCTAAAATAATTTCAGTGGCATCGTCACCGATTTCGTCGACTACAGTCTTAAACTGAAATAGTTCGATCTCTCCAAGCTCTTCATTATAATGAGCTTCGATCTCTTTATCGATGCCATATTTTTTCTTTGCGGCCATGACTAAAGCCGATTCTAAGGCCTCTATTAAAATAGCCTTATTAATGCTTTTGTCTTTTTCAACCTGTTCAATGACTCTTCCTAACTCTGACGCCATACCATTTTCCTCTATCTCGTATCTTTTGATTCAAAGGTCCAAACACGATTGGCTCTTTTTATATTTTCAAAAGTAACTTCAAATTCTTTTCTGTTTTTAATCCCTTGAGCAATACTCAGTCGGCCATTTTCTACCTTTACCAACTGTCCTTTTACGTTTGCTCCTACACCAGGCACACTCTCGTAAAGACTAAGAGAAACTTCCTGTCCGATCTCTTTTTCAAAATCGGAAGCTAATCTTAATCTTCGATCTAATCCGGGAGAGGAAACTTCCAGATTATATGAGCCGTGAGTTAAATTAGCGGCTTCAATCACAGGATCTAGCTTTTGACTTAACTCCGCACACTCCGATAAGGAGGGGCCTTTATCGGTATCTATCCTGTCTATAAAAATTCGGATTAAGGATTGTGAAGTGATTCTGCAGTCGATATCTAAAATTCTAAATCCAAACTCTTTTATCGCTTCATCACAAAGCGATAATAGTTTTAATTCTACCTCAGATTTTCTTATCGACTCATTCACTTTAACAACACCTACCGGCTTATAAACAAAAAGCGGGCACTGCCCGCTTTCGAAAAATACACACCGAAGTCAGATGGTTCTAGCAGGTCTTTTGGGTGAAAACAAGCAAAGAGGTCATTTTCCTTCATTGCGAATGTAAATTCCTGTTTTTTTCGAGCTCCTATTTTAACCTATTGAAATTCCTGTCGTATTAAATCGGAGGTCTCATTGTCTTGAACGGTGGGATTTAAGGGTTCTACTAGAGTCGGGGTGGAAAGCGCTTTAGGAATAGAGGGGGTTCCGGTTCCTCGCACTCCGGGCTCTCCCACCTTCAAAATATTATCTCCTAAAGAATTAGGTACCGTACCCGATTTGAAGGCCACTCGAACACGGTTGACAGTTCGGGGCCCGGCAAGCCTACCGGTGGCACGATCAATATAGGAAAATACGACATCTTCAGGAATAGGAAAATCGATATTAGGGGCTTCAGCTGTGGCCACCTTCATATAATTAGCCCAAATTGGAGCGGCCGCCTTCCCACCCGTTTCACCCGCTCCAATGGTTTTATCCTTCAAATATCCCAACCACACTCCACTCATTAAAGTGGGAGTGTACCCAATAAACCAAGCATCCCGATGATCATTTGACGTGCCTGTCTTACCTGCGACTTGACGAGGCACAGCCCCTGCCGCATGACCGGTTCCTTGAGGATCTCGAATCACCCCTTTTAAAACATCGGTCATGATATAGGCAGTTTGAGGGGAGATCACATGACCCGAGGGTAATACTGGAGCCGATTCGTCGCTCTCTATCTCTTTTCCATTGGTTATTATTATCTTCGCCAGTTCCGATAACTCCTTTGTCTTATTCCTATCGGACTCAGCTATTTCGGTGAGGTCGGAAAAAGATTCTATCACTCTGCCTTCACTATCCTCAACTCGCTTAATATATCGCAAAGCGAGCGGCTTTCCCTGTCTTGGAAAAATAGCATAGGCCCTCATTAACTCCTCTAAACTACTAGACCATGATCCTAAACCAATAGTTAAATCCCTAGGTAACTGGGAGGTAATTCCTAAGGTTCTTGCATATTGAATAGCGTAATCGACTCCAATTTCATTTAATAATTTTACCGTCGGTATATTCATCGAGCGAATGATGGCGGTACGTAAAGTAATATCTCCCTCAAATTTATTTCCATAATTGTGGGGCTTCCATTCTTCATCGGTGGAACCTAGGGTTTGTGTTTCTCCCTTCCCCTCCGTCTTAAACACAATGGGCGAATCGGTCACTAAGGAGGCGGGAGAAAAGCCCTTATCGAAAGCGGCGGCATATAATAAGGGTTTAAAAGTAGAACCCACTTGGCGTTTGGCTTGAAGAGCACAATTAAATTTACTTTTAATAAAATCATTTCCACCGACCATCGCTCTTACAAATCCGTTTTGTACCTCGTAAGATAATAGAGCCCCTTGAATTTCAGGTTCCTGTTCCAGAGTGACCGAAGCATATTCTGCCTGTTTATCTATTTTCTCTACCTTCACCCAGATGACATCTCCCTGCTTTAAAATTTGGGAGATCTTTTGAACAGGTTCTTCATTAATTTTTACCCACGCTACTGAACTAAGAGGTAACGCTAATGACGTCTGGCCCACCCGTACAAAGGCTATATTTTTATCGTCTCTAACTTCAGACACTAAGGCCTTGTAAAGATGCCCTTCAGACACAGGGGTCACACCAAAATAGCGACTATTTTTTTCATAATAAGGGGTTAAGTCATATTCTAAACCACGATTTCCATTCGCGGCCTCCGGGTATAAAAGTCGAGGCGGGTTTAATTCCTCGACCACCAATAAATGCTGAGTTCGAATGAAGGCATCTTGCTGCACAGGTTCACTGAGAGACTGAATCACCCCTCTCCATCCCAATCTTTTATCGACCTCTCTTAAGCCACGATCCACCGATACCTCGGCAGCTTTCTGAAAGTCATACCTAACCGTAGTATAAACACGATACCCCGAACTTAAAATTTGTTCCGATCCGTATTTTGCCATCAAATATTGACGGACATACTCGGTAAAATAGGGGGCCGCTGTATTATTTAATTCCTCTAAATTTCTTAACTTAAGCACTTCACCGTAAGCAGAAAGACTCTGCTCCGGTGTAATAAATTTTTCATCCACCATTCGCTTTAATACGTAACCCTGACGTCGCTTAGCCAGATGAGGATTTTTAAGGGGATTCCACTCATTGGGACGTTGGGGTAGGCCTGCAAGAATAGCGGCCTCACCAAGCGTCAGTTGCTCGACCTTTTTTCCAAAATAATTACGAGCGGCAGTTGCCACTCCATACGATCCATGACCCAAATAGATCTCTTTTAAATAGAGAGTTAGGATCTCACTCTTGGATAGACTCTTCTCCATTCGCCACGCCAAAACTATCTCTCTTATTTTGCGGGTAATCTCCTTTTTCTTCGTTCCCAAAAGTAGGGCACGAGCCACCTGCTGAGTGATCGTACTTCCTCCTTGAGCAAACCTCGCTCTGGAAATATTAGAAAAAATGGCTCTTCCAATTCCGGTAAAATCGACCCCGTGATGTTCATAAAACTTGGAATCTTCTGCGGCCAAAAAGGCCTGTATCACATATTTAGGAAGTAAATCAAAGGCTAAGGGGTAACGACGTTCCGTCGTGAATTCACCAATTTTCCTGCCTTCATCTGAGTAAACTTCACTCGTTTGCACATGGTGAAATGTTTTCAATTTATTCACATCGGGTAACGTACTAGTTAAATAGTACAGTCCCCCTAGTCCTAAGATCGCACACACTAGGGCGGCAAGAGAGATAGAGATCGAAGCGGTCCGAAAGGCAGTTTGTAGATTTGTTTTTAGCTCAGAAAAATTAAGTTTCATAACTACACTTCGCCTAATATTATTATTGGAACGGCCCACTTTTAACTGGGCAATCATATCAGATTTCTGCAGTAAAGATTGCAGTATCAAGTTAACAACATACCCACCACAAACTTGACGCCTGTCCTGAACGCGTCATCATTACCCATTATGAAAAATATAATTTAAACAATAATAAAAACTCAACTCGCCGTGCCAAAGCGAATTAACCTTAGAGTCAAACTTTATCTAGAAAAGAATGGGTATTCAGTTGACGATTTCTCAGAGGATCCCTTTGCGCACGAGCAACCGGTATTGGCCCAAATCGCTGAGGCGTCGGTACAAAATTGAATTGGTATCGGCGAAAGAGAGGGACAAAGGGTTAGGAGAATTGGGAGTGAATATCGAGCAGGAAGTTCCTATTTGGTTAGCGAGAGGTGCGCTCTTTCCGATGGTTTTAGCCTTCATGCAAATGGTTAGCTAAAAGATAATGATAGAAAGCGACTTGAAAAAATTTCGGCTTCTTTGACAAGGTCGCGAGTGTCAGCAAATGATCTAAATTCTTTCTTGGATAGGTGAGGTTTTGTTCCAAAAAGCCGTATCCCACGGAAAAACCTGCTTCTAAAAGAAAAACACCGGGCCTTTCCTACGAATTGCAGTTTTTTTTGAGCGAACTAACCCCAACTCCCCCCAATAAACCTGGCTCTTCTAGACAAAACTATAAAAGTCTAAAAAGATATGCTTTGAATCTCCTACACTCGGAGATTGGTAGTCGGTTCTCTGTGCTTCGAGAAGAAAAGGAGCTCCGAGATAGAACTCAAACGGGAAGTCCTGTGATTGGAAAACTTGTTCATCTATTAGGTGAACTAACTGTGGTTTCT